>JBEGVR010000285.1:0-7567 GCA_041178265.1 Pseudomonadota bacterium
CAAGATGTTTGCCGGCCAGGTCGATCATGGCGCGCAGTGTAGCCGGGGCCCATCAGGCCCCCGCCTATAATCTCGCATTACCACCTCCCGGAAGCACGGCCTTCCGACCTGACATGACCAAATTTGTCTTCGTCACCGGCGGTGTGGTGTCTTCCCTGGGCAAGGGAATCGCCTCAGCCTCCCTCGCCGCGATCCTCGAATCGCGCGGCCTCAAGGTCACCCTCATCAAGCTCGATCCGTACATCAACGTCGATCCGGGCACCATGTCCCCCTTCCAGCACGGCGAAGTGTTCGTCACCGACGACGGCGCCGAGACCGACCTGGACCTGGGCCACTACGAGCGCTTCATCACCACCCGCATGGGCAAGGTGAACAACTTCACCACCGGGCGCATCTACCAGTCGGTACTGGAAAAGGAACGGCGTGGCGACTACCTGGGCAAGACCGTGCAGGTCATTCCCCATGTCACCAACGAGATCCAGGAATTCATCCAGCGCGGCGCGGGCACGAATGCCGATGTCGCCATCGTCGAAATTGGCGGCACCGTCGGCGACATCGAGTCCCTGCCTTTCCTGGAGGCCGTGCGCCAGATGAGCCTGCGCATGGGCCCCAACAACACCGCCTTCGTGCACCTCACCTACGTGCCCTGGATCGCCGCCGCCGGCGAACTCAAGACCAAGCCCACCCAGCACACGGTGCAGAAACTGCGCGAGATCGGCATCCAGGCCGACGCCCTCCTGTGCCGCGCCGACCGCGCCATCCCCGACGAGGAGCGCGCCAAGATCTCCCTGTTCACCAATGTCCCCGAGTGGGGCGTGATCTCCATGTGGGACGTGAACACCATCTACAAGGTGCCGCGCATGCTGCACGAGCAGGGCCTGGACGGCCTGATCTGCGACAAGCTGCGCCTGAACACCCCGCCCGCCAACCTCAAGCGCTGGGACGACCTGGTGCACGAGACCGAGCACCCGCAGGGCGAGGTCAGCCTCGCCATGGTCGGCAAGTATGTCGACCTGTCCGACAGCTACAAGTCCCTCAACGAGGCGCTGCGCCACGCCGGCATGAAGAACCATGTGCGCGTGAAGATCGACTACGTCGACTCCGAGACCATCACCGGCGACACCGTCACCCAGCTGGCCAAGTACGATGCGGTGCTGGTGCCCGGGGGCTTCGGCAAGCGCGGCATCGAAGGCAAGATCAACGCCGCCCGCTTCGCGCGCGAGAACAAGGTCCCCTACCTGGGCATCTGCCTGGGCATGCAGGTGGCCACCATCGAATACGCACGCCATGCCGCCAGCCTCAAGGGCGCCAACAGCACCGAGTTCGAGCCTGAGTCGCCCCACCCGGTCATCGCCCTCATCACCGAGTGGAAAGACGCCGACGGCAGCATCAAGACCCGCGACGAGCACTCCGACCTGGGCGGCACCATGCGCCTGGGCGCTCAAAGCTCGGACGTGGCCCCGGGCACGCTGGCCCACAAGATCTATGGCGACGTGGTCACCGAGCGCCATCGCCACCGCTACGAAGCCAACGTCAAGTACCTGGACCAGCTGCGCCAGGCGGGCCTGGTGATCTCGGCCCTCACCCAGCGTGAACAGCTCACCGAGATCGTCGAGCTGCCGCAGGACGTGCACCCCTGGTTCATGGGCGTGCAGTTTCACCCCGAGTTCAAGTCCACGCCGTGGGACGGTCACCCCCTGTTCAACGCCTTCGTGAAGGCGGCGGTCGACCGCCAGCGCGCGGGCGGCAAGCTCAAGGCTGTTGCATGAGATGAAGCCCCCCCGAAGCGCCTTCGGCGCCTCCCCCCCTAGGGGGCGCCACCAGCGGCCCGGCGAAGCCGGTTCCGCGGTGGCACTGGTGTCGGCCACTTCTCTCGTGCAGCGTGGTTGATACCAAACATTTTGTGAAACTGACATGAACCTCTGCGGATTCGACATCGGGCTGGACAAGCCCTTCTTCCTGATCGCCGGACCCTGCGTGGTCGAAAGCGAGCAGCTGCAGATGGACGTGGCCGGCCAGTTGAAGGAGATCACTGCCGCCCTTGGCATCCCCTTCGTCTTCAAGAGCAGCTACGACAAGGCCAACCGGTCGTCCGGCACCAGCTTTCGCGGCCCGGGCCGGGACAAGGGCCTGGAGATCCTGGCGAAGGTGAAGAAGACCCTGCAGGTCCCGATCCTCACTGACGTGCACACCGAAGCCGAAGTGCCCGAGGTGGCCGCGGTGGTCGACGTGCTGCAGACGCCCGCCTTCCTGTGTCGCCAGACCGATTTCATCCGCGCCGTGGCCCAATCGGGCAAGCCTGCGAACATCAAGAAAGGCCAGTTCCTGGCGCCGCACGACATGAAGAACGTGATCGACAAGGCCCGCGCCGCCGCGCGCGAGAAAGGCCTGCCCGAGGACGTGTTCATGGCCTGCGAACGCGGCGCCAGCTTCGGCTACAACAACCTCGTGTCCGACATGCGCTCGCTGGCGATCATGCGCGAGACCGGCGCGCCGGTGGTCTTTGACGCCACGCACTCGGTGCAGTTGCCCGGTGGCCAGGGCACAAGCTCCGGCGGCCAGCGCGAGATGGTGCCGGTGCTGGCACGCGCCGCGGTGGCGGTGGGCGTGTCGGGCCTGTTCATGGAAACCCACCCGAACCCCGCCCAGGCCCTCTCCGACGGCCCCAACGCTGTCCCCCTGAAGCACATGAAGGCGCTGCTCGAGACCCTGCTGGCCCTGGACACGATCACCAAGAAAAACGGTTACCTGGAGACCCACTTTGCCTAACGCCTACCTGATCGCCAACATCGACGTGCACGACCCGGTGCAGTACGAGGAATACAAGAAGCTGTCCACCCTGGCCATGAAGGCCAACGGCGCCGAGGTCTGCATCCGCGGCGGCCGCATGGAAGTGATGGAGGGCGATTGGGCGCCGTCCCGCGTGGTGATGATGAAATTTCCTTCCATGGACGCGGCCCGCGCCTTCTATAACTCGCCCGAGTACAAGAAAGCCATCCAGGCCCGCCAGGGCATCGCCGACATGCGCATGATCATCGTCGAGGGTGCCTGACCCGGCCACCGCGCGCGACACCCGTTTCAATACTTCAAGAAGACCAGACCACCATGAGCGCCATCGTAGACATCGTCGGCCGCGAGATCCTCGACTCGCGCGGCAATCCCACCGTCGAATGCGACGTCCTGCTCGAATCGGGCACCATGGGCCGAGCCGCCGTGCCCTCGGGCGCATCCACCGGTTCGCGTGAAGCCATCGAGCTGCGTGACGGCGACAGTGCCCGCTACCTGGGCAAGGGCGTGCTCAAGGCCGTCGAACACGTCAACACCGAGATCTCCGAGGCCGTCCTGGGCCTGGACGCCTCCGAGCAGGCCTTCCTGGACAAGACCCTGATCGACCTGGACGGCACCGACAACAAGGGCCGTCTGGGCGCCAACGCCATGCTGGCCGTTTCCATGGCCGTGGCCCGCGCCGCCGCCGAGGAATCAGGCCTGCCGCTTTATCGCTACTTCGGCGGCATGGGCGGGATGCAACTGCCCGTTCCCATGATGAACGTAGTCAACGGCGGTGCGCACGCGAACAACAACCTGGACCTGCAGGAGCTGATGATCATTCCCGTGGGCGCGCCGAGCTTTCGCGAGGCGGTGCGTTACGGCGCCGAGGTGTTCCACGCCCTCAAGAAGATCATCCACGACAAGGGCATGAGCAGCGCGGTGGGCGACGAGGGCGGCTTCGCCCCCAACGTGGCCAACCACGAGGCCGCCATCCAGATGATCCTGCAGGCCATCGAAAACGCCGGCTTCAAGCCCGGCGAGCAGATCGCCCTGGGCCTGGACTGCGCCGCCTCCGAGTTCTACAAGGACGGCAAGTACCACGTCGAGGCCGAAGGCCTGACCCTGGCCCCTGCGGAGTGGACCGACATCCTGGCCCAGTGGGTCGACAAGTACCCGATCATCAGCATCGAGGACGGCATGGCCGAAGGCGACTGGGACGGCTGGAAGACCCTCACCGAGCGCCTGGGCAAGAAGGTGCAGCTGGTGGGAGACGACCTGTTCGTCACCAACACCAAGATCCTGCAGGAAGGCATCGACAAGCGCATTGCCAACTCGATCCTGATCAAGATCAACCAGATCGGCACCCTGACCGAGACCTTCGCCGCCATCGAGATGGCCAAGCGCGCCGGCTACACCGCGGTGATCAGCCACCGCTCGGGCGAGACCGAGGACAGCACCATCGCCGACATCGCGGTGGGTACCAACGCCGGCCAGATCAAGACCGGCTCGCTCTCGCGATCGGACCGCACGGCCAAGTACAACCAATTGCTACGCATTGAAGAAGACCTGGGTGACATCGCCAGCTACCCGGGCCGCGCCGCCTTCTACAACCTGCGCTGAAGCTGCGTTACAGTCCGGCGCAACCTGCCATGTCCCCACGCATCGTCCCGGCCTGCCTGATCGCGCTGCTGCTCGTGCTGCACGCGCAGATCTGGTTCGGCCGCGGCAGCGTGTTCAACGTGAGCGAGATGCAGCGCAAGCTGCAGGCCCAGAAATCGGCCAATGTGCGCGCCGCACAGGCCAACGAGCGCATCGCCTCCGAAGTGCGCGACCTCAAGGAAGGCCTGGAGATGATCGAGGAAAAGGCGCGCATGGAACTGGGCATGGTCAAGCCCAACGAGATCTACGTCCACGTCTCGGCGGCGGTGCCCGCCCGGTAAGGGTCGTGCCTGCGCGCATCGCCGTGCTCGGCGCGCCCGCCACGGGCAAGACCAACCTCTCCCAGGAACTGGCAGGCTGTCTGCGTACGCGCGGGCATCGGGTGCAGGTGCTGGCGCCCGGACATCCGCCCCAAGGCGCGGTGGCCGACGCCGACCTCGTGATCGAAGACGCCCCCGGGCCGCAGCACCTGGAAGGATGCGACCTGACCCTGCTGATGGGGCTGGACCTCGCGACCGCGCAGGGACTTCCCGACCATGCGCGCTCATGCCAGGCGGCCGACGCCCACCTGCGCGAGTCGCTCACGCAAGCCGGCGTGAGCTGGCGCGTCATCTACGGCCAGGGCCCCGAGCGCGTGCGGCAGGCCCTGGACGCCGTGGCCGCCGTCCTGCCCTGGGCCTGGGCGGTCGCGGCACGCGAAGAAGACATCGGACGCTGGTCGCGCCTTCGGGCCAGCTGCGAGAAGTGCGGCGACGCCGTCTGCGAGCACCGCCTGTTCACGGGCGGCACCCTGGGGCTCACTGCACCGCGTTCGTGACGGGTGGCTGATCGCCCGGCGCCGTGAAGATGCGGGCCGCATCCACCGCGTCGAAGCGGTACTGGCGGCCGCAGAAATCGCAGCCCACCTCGATGTCGGGGCGCTCGGACAGGATGCCCTCGGCCTCATCGCGGCCCAGGCCGCGGATCATGCCGGCCACGCGCTCGCGGTTGCAGTTGCAGGCGAAACGGGGCCGTTGCACGGGAAAGCGCAGCACCTTTTCTTCCCAGAACAGGCGACGCAGGATGGTGTCCACGTCCAGCGTGAGCAGCTCGTCGCGAGTGAGGCTGGCGGCCAGGATGGCGATGCGGTTGTAGTCCTCGTTACAGCCGATCTCGTCCTCGTTGGCGCGCCCCATCAGGCGGCCCGCCAGGTTGCCCTCGCCCTGCACCGGCAGGCGCTGGATCAACAGGCCCGCAGCCACCTGGTCGTCGGCCGCAAGGATCAATTTGGTGTCCAGTTGCTCGGACTGCAGCATGTAGTGCTCGAGCACCTCAGACAGATGTTCAAGCTTTTCGCGCTGGTCGCCATGCAGGGGCACCACGCCCTGGTAAGGCTGCTGGCCCGGCAGCTTGTCGCGCGGGTCCAGCGTGATCGCGCAGCGACCCTGGTTGCCCACATTGACCATCGAAGACAACGAGGCACCGACCGGCACCTCACCGACCACCTTGGCGGTGGCGCGCAGCGAGAGGTCGGGTTGCACCTCGGCCACCGCCACCTTCACCGGGCCGTCGCCAAACACCTGCAGCACCAGGGCGCCGTTGAACTTGATGTTGGACTGCATCAGGGCGCCGGCGGCGGCCATCTGCCCCATCAGCCCGGCGACCGCCGGCGCCCACGGACCGGTGGCGGTATTGGACTCGCGCCGCTGCAGGATCTCGGTCCAGGCGTCGGTCAGTCGCACGATGATGCCGCGCACCGGCAAGCCGTCGAACAGGAACTTGTGGAGTTCGCTCAAGGGGGCCTCAGCCGATCTTGATCAGGCCTGTGGCAAAACGACGCGCATTGGCCACGTAGCCCTCGGCGCTCTGGGCGAGCTTGCGCGCGGCGTCGTCGTCGAGCGTGCGAACCGCCTTGGCGGGGCTGCCGATGATCAGCGAGTTGTCGGGGAATTCCTTGCCCTCGGTCACCACGCTGCCGGCGCCCACGATGCAGTTGCGGCCGATCTTCGCGCCATTGAGGATCACGGCCTGGATGCCGATCAGGGTGTTGTCGCCGATGGTGCAACCATGCACCATCACCTGGTGCCCCAGGGTGACGTTGTCGCCAATGGTCAGGGGCTTGCCGTGGTCGGAGTGCAGCACCGACAGGTCCTGCACATTGGAGTTGCGGCCGATGCGGATGGTCTCGTTGTCGCCGCGCACCACGGCGCCGAACCAGACGCTGGCGTTCTCGCCCAGGACCACGCTGCCGATCACCTGCGCCGAGTCGGCGACCCAGGCGCCGGGTGCGAGCTGGGGGGCCTTGCCTTCGAGTTCATAGAGAGCCATGGGTCGTTCCTGAGAGTCCTGAATGAATCATTGTAGGGAGCCCCAGGCACAGGGAAGGCGCCTCGGGGGGCACTGCCTAGAATCCGGCAACCCCCCGAGCCGCCCACATGCCTGCCGACCTGACCCATCCCGCCGCTGGCGCGCACGACGCCCACAGCGGCGCCGAGCTGCGTACCCTGGCGCTGGCGGCCCTGGTGCTGGCCGATCCGCCTTCGAAAGTACAGGCAGCCCAGGCCCTGCACACGCAGGCGCAGGCGCAGGCCCTGCCCATCGCCGGGTGCGCGCCCGAACCCGAAGGCCCCCTGCCCGGGCGGCCCGCGCGGCCCGAGCTGGTGCACCCGGCGCGCGTGCCGCGCCGCTCGCCCTTCAAGCCCGAAGGCCTGGCGGCCCTGCTGCACGCCATCGCCCACATCGAGTTCAATGCGATCAACCTCGCACTGGACGCCGCCTGGCGCTTTGAAGGTATGCCGCGCGAGTTCCATCACGACTGGGTGCGCGTGGCCGCCGAAGAGGCCTACCACTTCAGCCTCCTGGCGCAGCTCCTGGCCGACCTGGGTCATGCCTACGGCGACTTCGCCGCCCACGACAACCTCTGGACCATGTGCACCCGCACCCAGGACGACGTGGTGGCACGCATGGCCCTGGTGCCGCGCACGCTCGAGGCCCGCGGCCTGGACGCCACGCCGCAGATCCAGCAGCGCCTGCGCGCGGTGGGCACACCGATGGCCCTGCGGGCGGTGCAGGTCCTGGACATCATCCTGCGCGACGAGGTCGGCCACGTGGCCATCGGCAACCACTGGTACCGGTGGCTCTGCGCGCGCGAGGGCCTGGA
>JBEGVR010000286.1:0-5311 GCA_041178265.1 Pseudomonadota bacterium
TCATCGGCACCGACGTGGTGGCCAAGTCGGCGGCCGACGGCTACACCTTGCTGATGATGTCCAACACGCACACCGTCAACGAGTCGCTGATCCCGACCAAGCCCTATGCGCTGATGCGCGATTTCGTGGGCATCGCGCCGGTCAATTACTCGGGCCTGTTGCTGGTGACGCACCCCTCGCTGCCCGTGAAGAACGTGGCTGAACTGATCGCGCTGGCCAAGAGCAAGCCGGGCAAGATCAACTACGCCTCGTCGGGCAACGGCACGCCCTATCACATGGCCGGCGAGCTTTTCAAGTTCATGGCGGGAATCGACATGACGCACGTGCCGTACAAGGGTAGCTCCGGGGCGCGCACCGACATTGTGGGCGGCCAGGTCGACGTGATGTTCGATGCGGAAACCACCATGGCGGTCATGGCCCGGGAGGGCAAGGTGCGCGCGCTGGCCAGCACGGGCCTGACCCGCTCGGCCAACCTGCCGGACATGCCGACGGTGCACGAGTCGGGGGTACCCCGGTTCGAGGCCACCATCTGGCTGGGGCTGATGGCGCCCAAGGGCACACCGGCGGAGGTCGTGAACCGCCTGAACGCTGAAGTGCGCAAGATCGTGGGCAACCCCGACGTGCGGGCCGCGTGGGGCAGGCAGGGCGCGGTGCCGATGTCCATGACCGTCGCGGAGTTCGACAAGCACCTGCAGGCTGACATCGCCAACTGGGCCAATATCGTCAAGGTGTCGGGCGCGAAGCCGGACTGAAGGTTCACCATGCATGTGTTGAGTGGCGGCGCGGCGGCTGCCGTGGTCAAGGCTGTCGAATCGGAATTCGCGCAGCGCACAGGTCGCCGCATCGAGGGCACCTTCAGTGCGGTGGGCCAGATGCGGGACAAGCTGTTGGCGGGGGCTCCCTGTGACCTCGTCATCTTCACCCGGCCGATGGTGGACCAGCTGATCGCGTCGGGCCACGTGGTACCGGGCAGCGCGCGGTCGCTGGGCCTCGTGAAGACGGGCATCGCCGTGCGCAGTGGTACGCCGCATCCGCGCGTGAAGACACGCGAGCAGCTGCAGGCGGCGCTGGGTGCCGCCCGTGGCATCTACTTTCCCGACCCGGACAAGTCCACCGCGGGCATCCACTTCATGAAGGTGCTCCAGGCCCTGGGGCTGGATGAACGCCTGAAGGATCGCCTGCGACCCTATCCCAATGGCGCGACGGCCATGGGCGAGATGGCCCGAAGCGGCGAAGACCATTTGATCGGATGCACCCAGGTGACGGAGATCAACTACACCGAGGGCGTAGGCCTGGTGGACGTGCTGCCGGCTGAATTCGAGCTGGCCACGGACTACACGCTGGGGATCTGCACGCAGGCGCAGGATCCGGAGCCTGCGCGCGTGCTGGCCGACCTGCTCGCGGGGCCGGCCTCGGAGGCGGTGCGCCGCCGGGGTGGATTCGAGTTTTGAGGCGAGCGGGGCGGAACGTCTACCGGATCAGTGTCATGCCCGCAGGCCGGGCGGCTTTCACGTCGAACGTCATGGCGTGCTCGCAGCCCACGGAGGCGGCGGTGCGTTCGATCAGGCAGTCGGAAAAATCGGCCTTGCCCGCATCAAAGACCCGCAGGGCGCGCAGCACCTGGTCGGCACGCTCGACGATGATGTGGCGGGTTCGCAACAAGGCCTCCAGCGCCTGCTTCACCAGGGCGCCCGCCAGGACGTTGGTGTCCAGGCCGATCATCGCGCAGCGGCGCCGCGACGGGCGATGGCCCGGTTCATGTCGTCGACCGAGACGACTTTGCCCGGCTTGCCGAACATGCCTTTGAGTTCGCTCGCGTGGCGCGTCGCGGCGACGAACTCGTAACGGTCGGGAGCGACCTGGACGAACTCGACCCGGTCGCCGGTATCCACGTTCAGTGCATGACGGACATCGACGGGGATGGTGATCTGACCTTTGCTGGTGAGCGTGGCGGTGGGCATGGGGTTCTCCTTTGCCTTACTACAAAGTAAGGAGAAGGCGGCATCAATCGAGCTTCGCCCCCGACTTCGCCACCGCTGCCGCCCACCTGGGGGCCTCGGCCGCCAGGAACTTCGCGAACTCCTCGTGGCCCAGGAAGGCAGGGTCGGCCCCTTGCGAGGTCATGCGACCCTGGATCTCGGGCGAGGTGAGCACCTGCCGGAAGGCGTCGCTGAGGCGGGTCGTGATGTCCCTGGGCAGGTTGGCCGGCGCGAGAAAGCCGTAGAAGCCCACCACTTCAAAACCCTTCAGGCCGCTCTCGATCATGGTGGGCGTATCGGGCAGGGCCGGATTGCGCTCGCGGCTGGTGACGGCGATGGCCCGCACCTTTCCCTGCTTGTGATAAGCCGCCGCCTGCGGAATCGATTCGGCCATGAACTGCACCTGTCCGGCCATGAGGTCGGTAAAGGCAGGGGCGCTGCCGCGGTAGGGGATGTGCACCATGAAAAGGCCGGTGGCGCTCTTGAACATCTCGGGCACCAGGTGGCTGATGCCGCCATTGCCCGCCGACCCGTAATTGACCTGCCCGGGCCGGGCCTTGGCGTAAGCCATGAATTCCGGCAACGTCTTCACTGGCAGGTTCGGATTCACCAGCAGGGCCAGCGGCTGCATCGCCGTGCGGGCGATGGGCGTGAAGTCACGCAGCGTCTGGTAAGGCAGCTTCGAATACAGCGCGGGGTTGATCACCATCACGCCGGTATTGGCCAGCATCAGGGTGTAGCCGTCGGGCGGGGCGCGCATCACCTCCTGCGCGCCCACCGTGCCGCCGGCGCCGGCCTTGTAGTCGATCACCAGGGGCTGCCCCAGCGCGGCGCCCAGGCGGTCTGCCAGCAGGCGGGCGTGCTGGTCCAGGGGGCCGCCCGCCGGAAAGCCGATCACGAGACGGATCGGCTTGTCCGGGAAGGCGGCGTAGGTGGGGGTGGACAGCAGCAGGCCCAGGAGGACGGCTGCGCGCTGGAGGAGGGTGGACATCGCGGTCTCCGGGGAAGCTGCGGCAGTGTATCGCCCGCCCGCCCCGCCGCCTCAGCCGGGGACGCGCACCGGCACCTGCAGGAATGCCTCGTCCATGCCATGCCACTGTGCATGGAAGCCGTCCCGCGGCGCCAGCCCCGCGGGGGCCTGCCCCTGCAGCATCACCTCCAGCCCGGCCACCGCGCTGTCGATCAGGGGCAGGGGGCAGCGCGGGCGCAGCGCCTGCGCGTAGCCGGCCAGGCCCGCCCCGCCCAGGATGATGGCGCGCACGCCCGGCCGCGCCGCCTGTTCGCAGGCCTGCGCCAGGCAATGAAGGGCCATGTCCGGGTCGGCCTGCAGGGCGGCTCCGGTGGGGGCCACGGTCTCCACATGGCGCAGCAGGTCGCCATAGCCCAGGCTCTGGGCCAGTCTGGCCAGCATGGGTTTCCAGCGTTCGCCGCCGGTGACGATGGCAAAGGGGCCGTTCGCCGCCGCCTGGATGAAGGAGGCCTCGGCCAGGCCGGTGACCCGGCAGCCGCTGACCTCGCGCAGGGCGAAGAGGCCCGGGTCGCCGAAGCACCCGATCAGGACACCGTCCAGGAGTTGCGGGTTCGCGGCACGGTGGGCGGCCCAGGCGTCCAGGCTGGCGTGGGCGGCGACGGCGTGGCTGGCCTCGCAGGCGATGTAGTGGGCGCCAAAGCGTGCGGTGCTCAGCGCCAGCGAGACCCCCTCGGGCAGGCGCGGCACCAGGGTATCGCGCAGGCGCTGGGTGGTGAGCGCATTGGTATTCGGGTTGATCAGCAAAAAGCGGCGTGGGCGAGACATGGCGTGAGGGCTCCGGGTCTGTGCAGGCGCGCACTGCCTCAGGGCATGGCGCGCCAACCCGGCGTGCCCTGCCAGATCCATGCCACCCCCGGATCGCCCCGTGCTGGCACATCGCAGGCCCTGCAAACGCCCTGATCTGGCGTATCGCGCACCCTGTTGAAGCGCTACACCCGCGCCACAGGGGTGCCCAGGGCTGGCATGGCTCATGCGACGGGGGACCCAATGCCAGGCGCCGCATCGACGCGACCGACTGGCTGCCGTTTCCACAACAACGAAGGAGTCCCTGATGAAACGTCGTGAACTGCTGGCTGCCGGTGCAGCGACCCTGGCTGCGCCCTGGGTGCATGCCCAATCGGGCACATGGCCTACCCGTGGCCCCGTCAAGCTCATTTGCCAATACCCGCCCGGCGGCCTGGTCGACACGGTGGCCCGCCTCATGGCGCCGTATCTGCAGCAAGCCCTGTCGCAGACGGTGGTGGTGGACAACCGCGCCGGTGCGGGCGGCCTGATCGGCACCGAGTTCGCCGCGCGCCAGCCGGCCGATGGCTACTCGCTGCTGGTGAGCCATGCCTCGGTGCACATCTTCGCCACGGCCACCCGACGCACCATGCCCTTCGATCCGGTGGCGGACTTCACCCACCTGGGCATGCTGGTGGAAGCCCCCATGCTGTTGCTGGTGCGCGCGCAATCGCCCTACCAGACGCTGGCCCAGTACGTAGCCGCCGCCAAGACCAAGCCGGTGCGTTATGGCTCCTCGGGCATCGGCTCGGCCAACCACCTGTTCGGAGAGCTTCTCAAGATGGATGGCCAGGCGCCCCAGCATGACCATGTGCCCTACCAGGGCAGCGCCCCCGCCATGCAGGACCTGATGGGCGGCCAGATCGACAGCGTGTTCGACCCGGTCACCACCAACGTCAATCAGCTCAAGGCCGGGTCGCTGCGCGCACTGGCGGTCTCGACCCCGGCCCGCCTGCCGGCCCTGCCCAACATCCCGACCTTTGCCGAGCAGGGCTTCCCCTCGATCACCGGCTCGCAGTGGCTGGGCCTGTCGGCGCCCAAGAGCCTGCCCGCGCCGATCGCGCAGCGCCTGACCGCGCTGATCCCCGAGATCCTGGCCAAGCCGGACATCATGTCCCGCCTGGAAGACATCCAGACCCTGCCGCGCAAGACGCCGGTGATGGGCGATGATTTCGTGAAGCTGATCCAGTCGCAGATCAACAGCTGGACGGCCGTGGCCAAGCGGGCCAAGGTGGAGGTGATTGCCTGATTCAAGGGGATATCGCAGCCCGGTCCTCCGGGGCGGCGGCTCATCCGGGTATCCTGCCCGGCGGGTCGTCGCCCATTTTTGCTTGCGTGCCTGCAGGCCACCGCTCGCCGCCCGCTCAGGAATCCCGACCATGACCGAAGTCGACTTCACCGACATCACCAGCTACCAGCGCTACAAGCTGATGGCCAGCCTGATCGTGCCCCGACCGATTGCCCTCGTGACCACGCTGGGTGTCAACGGCGTGGTGAACGCAGCGCCGTTTTCGATGTT
>JBEGVR010000287.1:0-7214 GCA_041178265.1 Pseudomonadota bacterium
CACCAATGCGCGCGGCGACACCAGCTTTGGCGGCGAGGGCGCAGCGCGCTTTTTCGCCTCGCATGGCCTGACCGACCCGGCCTCCCTGGACAAGGTGCGCGCGCGTTCCGGCTACTACGCCACGATGGTGCCCACGGTACCGGATCACTTTCGGCGGCTGATGGACGGTGACGTGGTCACCCTCGGCGGACGCGGCTGGCGCTGCATCAGCGGCTATGGCCACGCGCCCGAGCACATCGCCCTGTATTGCGAATCTCTGGGCGTGCTGATCGCTGGCGACATGATCCTGCCCCGGATTTCCACCAACGTCAGCGTGCATGATTCGGAGCCCGAGGCCGACCCGCTGGCGGCCTTCCTCGCGTCGATCGACAAGCTGCGCGCCCTGCCTGCCGACACCCTGGTGCTGCCCTCGCATGGCAAGCCCTTCACAGGGCTGCACCTGCGGATCGACCAGCTGCACGCACACCACCGGGACAGGCTCGACGAGGTCCTGACCGCCTGCGCCGAGCGGCCCGGATCGGCGGCGGACATGCTGCCCATACTGTTCAAGCGCCCACTGGACCTGCACCAGACCACCTTCGCCATGGGCGAGGCCGTGGCGCACCTGCACATGCTGTGGCATGCGGGCGAGCTGCGGCGGCAGCGGGATGCGACCGGGGTGTGGCGGTTCGCTCGCGCCTGAACGCCCCGCTGCGGCGCCCGCCGCACCTCACCAGGTCGGCAGCGCCTCGTCCTTGAGCTGCCCGCGCAACTGCGCGTAATCGGGCACCACGGTGCGCACCGTGTCCCAGAAGCGCGGGCTGTGGTCCATCACCCGCAGGTGGCTCAGTTCGTGAGCCACCACATAGTCGATCACCGGCATCCGAAAGTGGATCAGGCGCCAGTTCAGGCGGATCGAGCCGTCGGCGCTGGCCGTGCCCCAGCGGGTGCTGGCGCTGCTCAGGCTGAGCTTTTTCCACTGCACGCCCAGGCGCGGCGCGAAGTGGTCCAGGCGTTCGGTGAAGAGGCGCTTGGCCTGCCGCATCAGCCACGCCTGCACCGCATCGCGGACCTGAGCCTGCGTGGCCGTGTGCGACAGCCCCAGGTGCAGGGTCAGGCGCGGCACGCCGGGCAAGGCGTCGACGTCGGTGTGCAGCATGCCGCCCCCCTCGAAGCCGTGGCGCGGGTCGAGCACCACGATCACCGACTCACCGAGGAAGGGAAAGGCCGCCCCGTCCTTCCAGTCGATGCGGGCGGTCGCTATGCGTTCGCTGCGCACGCGCATCTCGTCGAGCCGCTTGAGGATCCAGTTCGACTTGGACTGGACCGCCGCCTCCACCTCGTACAGCGGCACCCACTTGGGCGCGCTCACCGTGAGCCCCTCGGGGCCCACGATGAAGCCGATGTTGCGGCGGCGCGCGCGGCGGAATTCATAGCCCACCTGCGTGGTACCCAGGATCGCCCGGCGGTTGGCACGGGGATGGTTGAACCGCGCAGGGGTCAGCACGCGATCCAGGGGTTCGGCCGGCGCACTGGACGCCGCATCGGTCGCAGGCATCACGGGGACGACCGGTGCCGGCGCGGGCGCCGGCGGGTCGAACAGGTCAAGGGCGAGTTGCAGAAACCTGTTCATCGGCCTGGGCCTCGGCGGCGGCATCAGTGACTGCGGCGTACGCCTTGGCGGCGGGGTACGCCTCGGGATCCAGCCGCCGCATCTCAGCCTCGATCCAGTCACGTACTTCGTGCATCAACTCGTCGGCCTCGCGCCCCTCGGAGGCAATCGGCTTGCCAATCGACACATCGACGATGCCGGGCCGCTTGATCAGGGCCTTGCGGGGCCAGCACCTGGCCGAGGTCACGGCGATCGGAATCACTGGCGCCCCCGTGGCGATGGCCAGGCGGGTCCCACCCGACTTGTAGCTGCCCGCCTCGCCCCGCGGGATGCGCGTGCCCTCGGGAAACATGATCACCCAGATACCCTGCGCCAGCAGGCGGTGGCCCTGTTCGACCACCTTGTTGAAGGCCCGCGCGCGCTGGCTGCGGTCGATATGAACCATGTCCAGCCGCGCCATCGCCCACCCGAAGAAGGGCACATATAGCAGCTCGCGCTTGAACACGTAGGCGAGCGGGTGCGGCATCAATGTGGGCAGCAGGAAAGTCTCCAGCGTCGACTGGTGCTTGGCCAGGAGGATGGCGGGGCTACCGTCGCCCGGTGGCAGGTGCTCCATGCCGGTGACGCGCACCTGGATGCCCAGGATCCAGCGGGCGCTGGTGATGGAACCCCGCAACCACCACACCGCCAGCCAGTACAGGGGCGCGCCGCGCATGAACACCGAGGCCAGGATCACCAGCGGCGCCCACACCACCAGGGAGGCCGCCAGCCAGAGGCCGTGCAGCAGCGAGCGGAGCACGTTCATCATGGGGTTGCGCGTGCGACGGCCTGTCGTGCGATCAGGTGGTCGGCGAAGGCGCCCAGATCCTCGTGCGCGCGGGTGCCTGCCGGAAAGGCTTCGGGCAGCGGCCGCCCGTGGAAGGCAGCGCCCTTGCCCGTGAGCACGAGGTGGGGCTCGCAGCCGGCGGCGACGCCGGCCTGCAGGTCACGCAGCTGGTCACCCACCACCGGCACGCCCTTGAGGTCGACGCCGAAACGTTCGCCGATCTGTTCGAACAGGCCCGGCAGGGGCTTGCGGCAGGCACAGGCGTCGTCGGGCGTGTGCGGACAGTAGAACACCGCATCGACGCGCCCGCCCTGGGCCGCCAGCAACTTGTGCATCTTGGCATTGATGCCGTTGAGAGCGGCCACGTCGAACAGCCCCCGCCCCAGGCCAGCCTGGTTGGTTGCCACCGCCACATGCCAGCCTGCGTGGTTCAGGCGGGCAATGGCCTCGATCGTGCCGGGCAGCGGCACCCACTCGGCCGCCGACTTGATGTATTCGTCGCTGTCGGCGTTGATGGTGCCGTCGCGGTCGAGGATGACGAGTTTCATGACGTACGGTTTTACGTCGCCAGCCGGGACAGATCCGCCACCCGGTTCATGGCCTGGTGCAGCAGGGCGAGCAGGCCCAGGCGGTTCAGGCGCAGGTCGGCTTCTTGCGCGTTGACCATCACGCCGTCGAAGAAGGCATCGACCGGGCCGCGCAGCGCGGCGAGCACCTGCAGCGAACCGGTGTAGTCACCCGCCTGGAACTTCGCGTTGGCCTGCGGCACGGTCTGGCCGACCGCCGCATGCAGGGCCTTCTCGGCGTCTTCCTGCAGGAGCGCCGGGTTGACGTGCGCGTCGGCACGCTCCGCTTTCTTGAGGATGTTACCGATGCGTTTGTTGGCGGCGGCCAGCGCGGGCGCCTCGGGCAGGGCCGCGAAGGCACGCACCGCCGCCAGGCGCTTGACCACGTCGCCCAGGCGCTGCGGCTGCAGGGCCAGCACGGCATCCACTTCCTGGGCGCTGTAGCCCTGCTCGCGCAGCAGGCCCGCCAGGCGCTCGTAGACGAACGTGGACAGCTGCCCCAGGGCCTCGGGCGCGGCCTGCGGGAACAAGGCCATGGCCTCTCCCAGCAACTCCCCCAGGGCCAGCGGCAGGTCACGCTCCATCAGCATGCGCACGATGCCCAGCGCATGACGGCGCAGGGCGAAGGGGTCCTTGTCGCCAGTGGGCAATTGCCCGATGGCAAAGAGGCCCGCCAGGGTTTCGAGCTTGTCGGCCAGGGCCACCACCAGGCCGGTGGCATGCCGGGGCAAGGCGTCGCCCGCGAAGCGCGGCTTGTAATGGTCCTCGATGGCGTCGGCGATCTCGGCGGGCAGGCCGTCGGCCTGCGCGTAGTAGCGGCCCATGATGCCTTGCAGCTCGGGGAACTCGCCCACCATGTCGGTCACGAGGTCGGCCTTGGCCAGGCTCGCGGCCTGGTCGGCGTGCTGGGCGAGCAGGTCATCGTCCAGCTGCGCGCCGACCACGCGGGCCAGCGCGCGCACGCGCTCGGTGCGCTCGCCCTGCGTGCCCAGCTTGTTGTGATAGACCACCTTGGCCAGGCCCGCCACGCGCGAGGCCAGCGGCTTCTTGCGGTCCTGGTCGAAGAAGAACTTGGCATCGGCCAGGCGCGGACGCACTACGCGCTCGTTGCCGCCCACCACCGCGCTTGCGTCCTGCGGGCGGATGTTGCTCACGACCAGGAATTGGTGCGTCAGGCGCCCCGAGGCATCCAGCAGCGGGAAGTACTTCTGGTTGGCCTTCATCGTGAGAATGAGGCATTCCTGGGGCACGTCGAGGAATTGCTTCTCGAACTGGCACAGGAGCACGTGCGGGCGCTCGACCAGCGCGGTCACTTCGTCGAGCAGGGCCTCGTCGTCGATGGGACGCACGCCGCCGCCCACGCGCGCAGCGACGTCAGCCAGCTGGCGGACGATGTCGGCGCGACGCGCCTCGAAGCTGGCGATGACGGCACCGTCGCGCGCCAGGGTCTGGGCATAGGCATCGGCGTGGGCCACGGTCACCACGGGGTGGGCTGCCTCGAAGCGGTGGCCTTGGGTGGTGTTGCCGGCAGAAAGGCCCAGGGCCTGCACGGGCACCACGTCCGCGCCATGCAGCGCCAGCAGCGAATGCGCGGGCCGCACGAACTTCACATCGGTCCAGCCGTCGGCCAGCTGGTAGGTCATGACCTTGGGGATCGGCAACCGGGCCAGGCTCTCGGCCAGCGCCTTCTGCAGGCCCTCGGCCAGCGTCGCGCCGCGCACCTGGCTGTCGTAGAACAGGGCCTCGGCCTTGCCATCGGGGGCGCGCCGCAGCGAGGCCGCCGCAGAGGCCGGGGCGCCCAGCGACTGCAGCTTCTTGACCAGCGCCGGGGTTGGCGCGCCCGAAGCGTCCAGGCCCACGCTGACCGGCATCAGCTTGTGCGACACCGCCTTGTCCGGGGCCTGTGATGCCACGGCCGTCACATGTGCCGCGAGCCGTCGCGGCGACGCGAATGGCGTGAGCTGCGAGGCGCCCGTGGCCAGTCCTTGCGCCTGAAGCTGCTCCAGCAGCACGCCGGCAAAGGCCTGCCCCAGCTTTTTCAGCGCGCGGGGCGGCAGTTCCTCGACGAACAGCTCGACGAGCAGGTTCCGTGTTTGCGTCATGGGGGTCAGGCCGCCTTCTTCTGCAGGTCGGCCACCCACTCGCGCGGCGCCATCGGAAAGCCCAGGCGCTCGCGGCTGTCGTAGTAGCTCTGGGCCACGGCGCGTGCCAGGTTACGGATGCGGCCGATGTAGGCCGCGCGTTCGGTCACGCTGATCGCGCCGCGCGCATCGAGCAGGTTGAAGCTGTGGGCGGCCTTGAGCACCTGCTCGTAGGCGGGCAGGGCCAGCTGCTGCTCCATCAGGTGCCTGGCCTGCTTTTCGTGGGCGGCGAAGGCGGCGAAGAGGAAGTCGGCGTCGCTGTGCTCGAAGTTGTAGGCCGACTGCTCCTTCTCGTTCTGAAGGTACACGTCGCCGTAGGTCAACACGCCCCCACGCTCGCCCACTGCGTGTGGCTCACTGCCCCCCGAGGGGGCTGGGCCGGCTTGGGGGCGGCCCGGCGCCGTCCCGCCCTCTGTCCACGTCAGGTCGTAGACGTTCTCCACGCCCTGCAGGTACATGGCCAGGCGTTCCAGGCCGTAGGTGATCTCGCCGGTGATGGGTTTGCAGTCGATGCCGCCCACCTGCTGGAAGTAGGTGAACTGCGTCACCTCCATGCCGTTTAACCAGACCTCCCAGCCCAGGCCCCAGGCGCCCAGCGTGGGGTTCTCCCAGTCGTCCTCGACGAAGCGGATGTCGTTCTGCTTCAGATCGAAGCCCAGGGCCTCCAGCGACCCCAGGTACAGCTGCAGGATGTCGGACGGCGCCGGCTTGAGCACCACCTGGTACTGGTAGTAGTGCTGCAGGCGGTTCGGGTTTTCGCCGTAGCGGCCGTCCTTGGGGCGGCGACTGGGCTGCACATAGGCGGCCTTCCAGGGCTCGGGGCCCAGCGCCCGCAGGAAGGTGGCGGTGTGCGAGGTGCCGGCGCCCACCTCCATGTCGTAGGGCTGCAGCAGGGCGCAACCCTGGCGGTCCCAATAGGACTGCAACGTCAGGATGATTTGCTGGAAGGTGAGCATCCCCCGATTTTACGGGGGCAGCCGAGTTCGATCAGTCCCGCCTGCGGGCCTGTTCGAGGGTGATCGCCGCGAAAACGATGGCAAGCCCCAAGGCCCAGGCTGGCGCGAGTCCCCAGGCCGACGCCCAGCGGGCAAACGGTGTCAATCCGGCGTAGCCCTGAACCTGCCCTTGCAGCACGCCGCGGGTGTGGCGCGCCAGCAGCTGGCGCACCTGGCCCGAGGCGTCGATGAGGGCCGTTGCGCCCGTGTTGGTGGCGCGGATCATGGGACGGCGCAGCTCCAACGCCCGCATGCGGCTGATCTGAAGGTGCTGGTCGATGGCCACGGTGTCGCCGAACCAGGCGATGTTGCTCAGGTTCACGAGGATCGTGGGCGCCTGCGCGGGATCAGCAAAGCGCCGCGCGAGCTCCTCGCCAAAGAGGTCCTCGTAGCAGATGTTGGGCGCCAGGCGCTGGCCGCGCCACTCGAAAGACGGCGGGTCCACGCGCCCGCGGTTGAAGTCGCCCAGCGGAATCTGCATCAGGTCGGTGAACCACCGAAACAGCGGCGGGATGAATTCGCCGAAAGGCACCAGGTGGTGCTTGTCGTAGCGATAGGGCGCGCCCTGCGGGCCCAGGCCGATCACCGAGTTGGTGTAGCCCGCGGCCAAGCTGCCCAGGGGGATGCCGACCAGGGCGGCCTGCCGCTGGCGGGCCAGGTCCTCAGCGATCGTCTCCAGGTAGCCAGAGGGCAGTTGATCGGGTAGCAGCGGGATGGCCGTCTCGGGGGCCACGATGAGGCTGGCGCGGCTTTCGTGCAGGGCACGGGCATACCCTTGCAGCGCTTGCGGAACGCCCGAGCCTGCCTGGAATTTCTCGTCCTGCGGAATGTTGCCCTGAAGCAGGGCGACGGACAACGGCTCGCCCACAGGCGCGGAGTCACCTGCAGACACGAGATGGGCCGCCGCGACCGCCAGGCCCCAGGCGACGCAGGCGGCCCATAGCGATGCACGCGATGCACGCGCCGAGCGTCCCGGATAGGTGTCCCCGGACTCGGCCGCCGACCCGGCCAGCGAGGCGAGCAGACCGGCAGCCACCGCCGCCACGAAACCGATGCCGTACACCCCCACCCAGGGGGCCAGCGCCGCCAGCGGGC
>JBEGVR010000288.1:0-6291 GCA_041178265.1 Pseudomonadota bacterium
ACGAGGACCTGCCGCTGTGGGTGCCCATTCCGCCTTTGGCGGAGATCCAGCTGGCGCTGGAGGGGGCGGTGGAGGACGTGACCCAGCTGCAGGGCTACGAGCTAAAGCGCATCATGCGCACGGGCACGGTGGCGTCCACCGACAACCGCAACTGGGAGTTGATGCCGCACCGTGAGCCCGAACGCCGCTTCAGCCAGAGCCGTGCCGTGGCACTGGACATGGAGAGCGCCACCATCGCGGCCAACGGCTTTCGGTTCCGGGTGCCCTACGGCACCTTGCTGTGCGTGAGCGACAAGCCGCTGCACGGTGAGATCAAGCTGCCCGGCATGGCCAACCATTTCTACCGCGAGCGGGTCGACCAGCACCTGCGCATCGGCATGCGGGCCATCGAGATCCTGCGCGAGGGCGGCAGCGGTCGCCTGCACAGTCGCAAGCTGCGAAGCTTCGACGAGGTGGCGTTTCAGTAGACTCCCCCCCGAGGCGGCCTGCGGCCGCCTCCCCCCCAGGGGGGCGCCACCGGCGGCCCGGCGGAGCCGGTTCCGCGCTGGCCTTGGGTTGGGGGGTGGGTTCGCCGTCGTGGCTGCGGCTCGGGGGATGCTGGACTCAGGCCTTCGCCGAGGCCATGGCCTCACCCAGGCGAACGGGGCGCGTGGGCGCCCAGTCGGCGGTGAAGGTCACCACGTCCTTCGGGAACAGCATCACCACGGTGGACCCTAGCAGGAAGCGGCCCATCTCCTGGCCGCGACGCAGCACGATGTCCTGGCTGTCATAGCGCCACTCGCGCACCTCTCGCGTGCGCGGCGGGTTGACCACGCCGTGCCACACCGTGGCCATGCTGCCCACGATGGTGGCGCCCACCAGCACGTTCACGAAGGGCCCATGGGCGGTGTCGAACACGCACACCACCCGCTCGTTGCGGGCGAACAGCCCCGGCACGTGGCGCGTGGTCAGCGGGTTGACCGAGTACAGGTCGCCCGGCACGTAGATCATGCGTGTGAGGCGCCCGTCGCAGGGCATGTGGATGCGGTGGTAATCGCGCGGCGAGAGGTACAGCGTCGCGAAATGCCCCTGGTCGAACTGGCGCGCGAGCTGCGCGTCACCGCCCACCAGGGCGGTGGTCGAATAGCGGTGGCCCTTGGCCTGGAAGATCTGGTCGTGTTCGATCGGCCCGAACTGGCTGATCGCTGCGTCCACCGGACAGACGAAGTCCGCATCGGCCAGGGGCCGCGCGTCAGGGCGCAGCGCGCGGGTGAAGAAGTCGTTGAAGGTGCGATACGCCTGGGGCTGCGGGTCGGCCGCCTCGGTCATGTCCACCCCATAGCGGTCGATGAAGCGGCGGATCGCTGCCTGCGTGAGCGCCCCGCCCTCCCAAGCAGCGAAACGGCCCGCCATGCGTGTCAGCGGCTGCCGGGGCAGCAGGTGCTGCATCTGGATGGACAGGGGAGGGAGCACGTACTGCCTGGAGGGGTCGGAACCCCAGGAATTCTAAGGGGCGCCATCCAGAACCCGCGCGTGGGCCACAATACCCGCCGCCATGGATGTCCCCGCCCCGATTTTCACCGCCCGCCACCTGACCAAGCGCTATGGGGCGGCCACCGTGGTCGACGACCTGTCCTTTCACATCGCGCCCGGTGAGTGCCTGGGCGTGATCGGCCCCAACGGCGCGGGCAAGACCACCACCGTGCGCATGTGCCTGGGCCAGGCCGCTCCCGACAGCGGCGAGGTCACCGCCCTGGGCCTGTCCCTGCCCGGCGACGCCATGGCCATCAAGTCCCGCCTGGGCGTCGTGAGCCAGTTCGACACGCTCGACCCCGACTTCACCTGCGCCGAGAACCTGCTGGTGTACGGCCGCTACTTCGGCATCGCCACGCGCCAGATGCGCGAACGCATCCCGCGCCTGCTGGAATTCGCTGCCCTCACGCACAAGGCGCAGGCCAAGCCCGCCGAACTCTCCGGCGGCATGCGCCGGCGCCTGAGCCTGGCGCGGGCCCTGGTCAACGACCCCGACCTGCTGATGCTCGACGAGCCCACCACCGGGCTGGACCCGCAGGCACGGCACCTGATGTGGGAGCGGCTGCAGCTGCTGCTGCAACAGGGCAAGTCCATCCTCCTGACCACGCACTTCATGGACGAGGCCGAGCGCCTGTGCAACCGCCTGCTGGTCATGGACCATGGCCGCAAGATCGCCGAAGGCAGCCCGCGCGACCTGATCGCCCGCCACCTCGAGCCCGACGTGGTCGAGGCCTACGGCCAGGGTGCGCTGGCGCTGTCTGGCTCTCCCTTGCGCGCCCTGGCTGCACGGGTCGAGGTCAGTGGCGAGACCGTCTTTTTCTACACCCAGGACGCGCGCCCCCTGCTCGAGGCCTTGGCCTCGCAGCCAGGCCTGCGCACCCTGCACCGGCCCGCCAACCTCGAGGACCTGTTCCTCAAGCTCACAGGCCGCCAGATCCGGGAGGAGGCATGATCACCCCCGAAGCGCTCTGCGGCCGCTTCCTCCTCAAGGGGGCGCACCCAGCGGCCCGGCAAAGCCGGTTCCGCGGCTGCCTACGAAAAAACCCCTCGCCGGACCTCGAACATGCATGACCGCACGCTTTGGCACGCGCCCGACCTGTCCACCCGCTGGTGGCCGGTGTTCCTGCGCAACCTGCTGGTGTGGCGCAAGCTGGCCATCCCCAGCCTGCTGGCTAACATCGCCGAACCCCTGATCTGGCTGATCGCCTTCGGCTACGGCCTGGGCGCCCTGGTGGGCCAGGTGCAGCTGGGGGGCACGCAGGTGCCCTACCTCGTCTTCCTGGCCAGCGGATCGATCTGCATGAGCGCCATGAACGCCGCCTCCTTCGAGGCGCTGTACTCCGCGTTCTCGCGCATGCACGTGCAAAAGACCTGGAGCGGCATCCTCAACGCGCCGGTCTCCCTGGACAACGTGGTCGTGGCCGAAATGCTCTGGGCCGCCTACAAGGCGGTCTTCACCGTCTCGGTCATCCTGGTGGTGATGGTGGCCCTGGGCATCAGCGCCAGCCCCAAGTTGCTGGTGGCCTGGGGCGTGCTGGCGTTCGCGGGCATCACCTTTGCCAGCATGGCCCTGATCTTCAACGCGCTGGCCAAGGGCTACGACTTCTTCAATTACTACTTCACGCTGTTTCTCACCCCGATGATGTTTCTCTCGGGTGTGTTCTTTCCCCGCGATCAGCTGCCCCTCTTCCTGCGGGTCGTCTCCGAGGCCTTGCCCCTGACCAGTGTCGTCGAACTGGTGCGCCCCCTCTTCATGGACCAATGGCCTGATCAACCGCTGCGGCATCTGTCCATGCTGGCGGCGTACGCCGTGGTCGCCTTCGGCCTGGCCCTGGTCCTCACGCGGCGGCGCTTCCAGGGCTGATGCGGGCCGCAGGGGCGACAATCGCTCCATGGCCGACGCCCTGCATCCCTACGACACCCTCACCCCGGACGTCGTGCTCGACGCGCTGGCGTCCATCGGCCTGTGGGGTGACGGGCGCCTCACGGCGCTGAGCTCCTACGAGAACCGCGTCTACCAGATCCCCCTGGAAGAACCCGTGCAGGGCCACGCCCAGGTGGTGGCCAAGTTCTACCGCCCGGGCCGCTGGAGCGAGGACGCCATCCTCGAGGAACACGCCTTCGCCACCGAACTGGCGGCTGCTGAAGTTCCCGCCGTGCCGCCCCTGGCGGTCCGCGGGCACACCCTGCACCACCACGGCGCCTTCGCCTTCAGCGTCAGCCCGCGCCGTGGCGGGCGCACCCCGGAGTTGGATGATGCCCAGGTGCTGGAGTGGATCGGACGTTTCCTCGCGCGCATCCACGCGGTGGGCGCGGCGCGGCCCTTCGCGCATCGGCCGACGCTGGACGTGGCCAGCTTCGCCATCGAGCCGCGCGACTGGCTGCTGGCGCATGACACCATCCCGATGGATGTGGCCTCGCGCTGGGAGCGCCTGTGCAACGAAGCGATCAACGCCATCACGGCACGCCTGCAGGCCTTCGAGCCGCATCACCTGCGGCTGCATGGCGACTGCCACCCGGGCAACATCCTGTGGACACCGGAGCAGGGCCCGCACTTCGTCGACCTGGACGACGCCCGCATGGGGCCGGCGGTGCAGGACCTGTGGATGCTGCTTTCGGGGGACCGTGCGCAGCGCCAGCGGCAACTGGGTGCACTGGTCGACGGCTACGAGCAGTTTCGCGAATTCGACCGGCGCGAGCTGGCCCTCATCGAGCCCCTGCGCACCCTGCGTCTGATCCACTACAGCGCCTGGCTGGCCCGGCGCTGGGACGACCCGGCGTTTCCGCGCGCCTTTCCGTGGTTTGGCAGCAGCGACTACTGGAAGGACCAGATCCTCATGCTCGAGGAACAGCTCGAGGCGATGGACGAAGCGCCGCTGGTGGCCTGAGTCCCGGGCTCACGCCCCTCGCACCCCTCACACCCCTCACACCAAAAGCGCGTTCACCCGTTTCACGTACGCCGCTGGGTCCTCGGGCATGCCGCCCTCGGCCAGCAGGGCCTGGTCAAAGAGGATGTGGGCCAGGTCATGAAAATGCACTGACCCATCCAGCTTCTTGACCAGCGCGTGCTCGGGATTGACCTCCAGCACCGGCCGGGTCTCGGGCGCGGCCTGGCCGGCCTGTTTGAGCATGCGCGCCAGCTGCAGGCTCATGCCGCCATCGCTCACCACCAGGCAGGCCGGTGAATCCACCAGGCGCGTGGTGGCACGCACGTCCTGTGCGCGGTCCTTCAGGGCCTCCTTCAGGCGCGCCAGCACCGGCTTGAAGGTCTCGGCCGCTTCCTCGGCGGCCTTCTTCTCGGCCTCGTCCTGCAGCTTGCCCAGGTCGAACGCGCCCTTGGCCACCGACTGCATCGGCGTGCCGTCGAACTCGGGCAGGAAATTGAGCGCCCATTCGTCCACACGGTCCGCCATCAGCAGCACCTCGATGCCCTTCTTGCGGAACACCTCCAGCTGCGGGCTGTTCCTGGCGGCGGCCAGCGTGTCGGCGGTGATGTAGTAGATCGCCTCCTGGCCTTCCTTCATGCGGGCCTTGTAGTCGGCCAGGGACACGCTGGTCGTGTCGTGCGTGGTGGAGGCAAACCGAAGCAACTTGGCCAGGCGCTCTCGGTTGGCGTGGTCCTCGCCCAGGCCCTCCTTCAACACCGCGCCGAACTCGGCGTAGAACTTGGCATATTTGCCCTTGTCCTCCTCGGAGGCGGATTCGTCCTTCTCCAGCCTGGCCAGGTCTTCCAGCATGGACAGCACACGCTTGGTGCTGCCCTCGCGGATGGCGCGCACGTCGCGGCTTTCCTGCAGCAGCTCGCGGCTCACGTTCAGGGGCAGATCGGACGAATCGATCACGCCCTTGACGAAGCGCAGGTACACCGGCATCAGCGCCTCGGCGTCGTCCATGATGAACACGCGCTTGACGTACAGCTTCACGCCGGCTTTCTTGTCGCGGTTCCAGAGGTCGAAGGGCGCACGCGCCGGGATGTACAGCAGCTGCACGTACTCGGTACTGCCTTCCACCCGGTTGTGGGCCCAGGCCAGCGGCGCCTCGTGGTCGTGGCTGATCTGCTTGTAGAACTCCTGGTATTGCTCGGTGCTGATGTCCTTCTTCGGGCGGCTCCAGAGCGCGCTGGCCTGGTTGACGGTTTCCCATTCGTCGGTCAGCACCATTTCGCCGGGCTGGTTGTCGACGCCCTCCTTCCATTCCTCCTTGCGCATGCGTATGGGCAGCGCGATGTGGTCAGAGTACTTGGCGATGATGGACTTGAGCTTCCAGGTGGAGAGGTAGTCCTGGGCGTCGTCGCGCAGGTGCAGGACGACGCTCGTGCCACGCTCGGGGCGGGTGAGGGCTTCCACCTCGAAGTCGCCGCTGCCGCCGCTGGCCCAGCGCACGCCCTGTTCGGGCGGCAGGCCGGCGCGGCGCGATTCCACGGTGATGCGATCGGCCACGATGAAGCCCGAATAGAAGCCCACGCCGAACTGGCCGATCAACTGGCCTTGCTCGGTGGCGCTGGCCTTCTGCTCGCCCGAGAGGCGGCTCATGAAGTCGCGCGTGCCGCTCTTGGCGATGGTGCCCAGGTGGTCCACCGCCTCCTGCATCGACAGGCCGATGCCGTTGTCGGTGATGGTGACGGTGCGCGCGGCCTTGTCGAAGTCCACCTTCACTTCCAGGGTGGGCTGGTCTTCGTAGAGGGCGCTGCTGTCCAGGGCCTCGAAGCGCAGCTTGTCGCACGCATCGGACGCGTTGCTGATCAACTCGCGCAGGAAGATCTCCTTGTTGGAGTACAGC
>JBEGVR010000289.1:0-4204 GCA_041178265.1 Pseudomonadota bacterium
GCTCTCGCCGGTGATGACCGCAGCGCTCATCACCGGCCGGCGCGTGAAGAAGGAAACCATCGGCGAGATCACCGCCGCCGCCGAGGTGATGCGCGAGTTCTCCCACAAGGTGCACGTGGCCGACCGCAAGCACCTGGTCGACATCGTGGGCACTGGCGGCGACGGTTCGCACACCTTCAACATCTCGACCTGCTCGATGTTCGTGGCCGCCGCGGCTGGCGCCCGGGTCAGCAAGCACGGCAACCGCAGCGTGAGCAGCAAGTCTGGCAGCGCCGACGTGCTGGAGGCCCTGGGCCTGCCGCTCACCCTGTCGCCCGAGGCCATCGCCCGCTGCATCGAGCAGGTCGGCATCGGCTTCATGTTCGCCCCCAACCACCACCCCGCCATGAAGAATGTCGCCCCGGTGCGCAAGGAACTGGGCGTGCGCACCATCTTCAACATCCTGGGCCCGTTGACCAACCCCGCCGGCGCGCCCCACATCCTCATGGGCGTGTTCCACCCCGACCTCGTGGGTATCCAGGTGCGCGCGCTGCAGCGCCTGGGCGCCGAGCACGCGGTGGTGGTCTACGGGCGCGACGGCATGGACGAAGTGAGCCTGGGTGCCGCCACCCTGGTGGGCGAGTTGAAGAACGGCGAACTCTCCGAATACGAAATCCACCCCGAGGACTTCGGCATGGCGATGGCCAGCAACCGTGCATTGCGCGTCGAGACCCCCGAGGAATCACGCGTCATGCTGCTGTCCGTGCTGGACAACCATCCCGGCCCGGCCCGCGACATCGTCCTGCTCAATGCCGGCGTCGCCCTCTATGCCGCCGACGTCGCCGACTCCATGCAGGCCGGCATCGGCCTGGCGCGCCAGGCGCTCGAATCGGGCGCGGCCCGTGCCAAGCTTGACGCCCTGGTGCGCCTGGCCGCCTCGCTGGCCGCCAACAAGGCTTGAACATGTCCGACATCCTGCAAAAAATCGTCGCGGTCAAGCACGAGGAAGTCGCCGCCGCGCGCAAGAAGATGCCGCTGGAGGCTGTGCGTTCCGACGCCGAGAGCCGCGTCCTCACGCGCGACTTCGAGGGCGCGATGCGCCGCAAGATCGCCGCCGGCCGCCCCGCGGTGATCGCCGAGGTCAAGAAGGCCAGCCCCAGCAAGGGCGTGCTGCGCCCCGACTTCATCGCGGCCGACATCGCCCAGAGCTACGCCGAGTACGGCGCAGCTTGCCTGTCGGTCCTCACCGACCGCCAGTTTTTCCAGGGCCAGCCCGATTACCTCAAGCAGGCCAGGGCGTCGTGCGACCTGCCGGTGCTACGCAAGGATTTCCTGGTCGACCCCTACCAGGTCTATGAATCACGGGCCATGGGCGCGGACTGCATCCTCCTGATTGCGGCTTGCCTGGATGACGCGCAGATGGCTGACTTCGAGGCCATCGCCCGCAACCTGGACATGACGGTGCTCGTCGAGGTGCATGACGGCGACGAGCTCGATCGCGCGCTGCGCCTGAAGACCCCCCTGGTCGGCATCAACAACCGCAACCTGCGCACCTTCGAAGTCTCGCTGGACACCACGCTCGGCCTCATGCCCCGCCTGCCCGCCGACCGGCTGCTGGTCACCGAGTCCGGCATCCTGTCCGCCTCCGACGTGCGCCGGATGCGCGATGCCGGCGTGCACGCCTTTCTCGTGGGTGAGGCCTTCATGCGCGCACCCGAGCCAGGCGAGGCGCTGGCCGCATTGTTCGGGCCGGCCTGAACGCGCCGGCGTCGACCCCACGTGATGACCCAGGCCTCGCTGCTGCCCCCGGGTACCCCGGCACCGGACACCCTGCAGGCCTGGGACCCGCAACACTGGCACGTCGCACCCGACTGGCGGCCGGTCATCGACGCCTTCCTCGCCAGCCACGAAGGCCGCCGCCTGGGCGATTTCATGCGCGCGCGCCTGACCGCCGGCGCCACCATTTTCCCGCCCCACCCCTTTCGCGCCCTCGAACTCACGCCCCTGGGGGCGGTGCGCGCCGTCATCCTCGGACAGGACCCGTACCATGGCCGCGGCCAGGCTGAAGGTCTGGCCTTCTCGGTGGCCCCTGGCGTGCGCCTGCCGCCTTCGCTGCGCAACATCTTCAAAGAGCTGGGTACTGCCCCCGCGCAGGGTTCGCTGGTGTCGTGGGCCCAGCGCGGCGTCCTGCTCCTGAACACCTGCCTTACCGTCGAAGAGGGCCAGCCCGCCAGCCACGCCAGGCAGGGCTGGGAGGCCTTGACGGACGCCTTGATCGCCCGCGTCGCGGCGACCGCGTCGCCCTGCGTCTACTTTCTATGGGGTGCGCATGCCCAGGCCAAGGCTGGCCTGATCCGTACCGAGGCCGCCGCGCGTGCGCGCGATGTCCTCGTGATCCAGACCAACCACCCATCACCCCTGTCCGCCAGCCGCGGCCCGGTGCCTTTTCTCGGCAGCGGGCAGTTTGCACAGGCGCGTGCCTGGCTGACGCAGCGGGGCCAGGCAGGCGTCATCTGACGCCTGCGGGGGCACTGGGCATCGGGCACACCGCGTCGCGCCCGATGCGCGCATCGTCCTCGTAGTCGCGCGCCACATCCACCGTGCCGCGCACGCCCAGGTCGTCGAAGTGGGCGGCCAGCCAGCGCTGCGCCGCGTTGTGTCCGAGGCGAAACAGTTCCTGGATCAGGTCGGGGTCGCTGCGCAGCTTGGTCGAGGCCTCGTACGCCAGCAGGCCCTCGCCCCCGTCGATGCGGTGCAGGCGCACCGGCTTGCTGCGGCCCGGCGCCAGCGAGCCATCGGCCAGCAGGCGGTTGATCTTGTCGATGGCCCGCATCTGGGCTAGCAGGCTGGCATTGAACGTCAACTCGTTCATCCGGTCCGTGATCTCATGCGCGGTGTCCGCCCGATTCAGCCGCCGCAGCGGGTTGATCTGGATCACCAGCAGGTCGTGGTGCCTGCAACTGGCGATCAGCGGCGACAGCGCCGGGTTCAGGGCGTAGCCGCCGTCCCAGTACGCCTGGCCATCGATTTCCACCGCCTGGAACAGGGTGGGCAGGCAGGCCGACGCCAGCACGGCGTCCACCGTCAGCCCGTCGCCCGAGAAGATGGCGGCCTTGCCCGTGGCCACATGGGTGGCCGAGACGAACACCCGCGGTCCGCCGCAATGCTGGATCGCGCCGAAGTCGACGCAGCGCTCCAGCAGGCGGCGCAGGGGGTTGAAGTTCAGCGGATTGGTCTGGTAGGGCGAGAGCAGCCCGGTAAAGGCCTGCACCCACATCTGCGCCTGGGTGACCCATTGCGCGCTGGTGCTGCCGCCCCACAGCGCGCGCCCGAACCGAGCGGGCAGCCAGCCCATGGCGCTCCAGCGGCCGATCTCCTGCCACACCTGGGCCAGGCAGTCACGCGCGCCCTGGCGCGGGTCGGCCGGGGCGAGGGCGTAGCCGCTGGCCAGGGTCACCGCGTTGACCGCGCCGGCGCTGGTGCCGCTCAGCGCCTCGATGTCCAGGCGGGGCTCGGCCAGAAGGGCATCCAGCACCCCCCATGTGAACGCCCCGTGCGAGCCACCGCCCTGAAGCGCCAGATTGAGTACTTTTGGTGTATTCGAGGCTGAGGCGGCGCGGTCCATCCCACGGATTTTCGGGGCCGGCACCCGCTTTGCGGCGTCGGTGTCACAGCCTGTTCGAGCGCCTGCCGGCTTGCGGCCGCGTCAGGTGGGGCAGGCCCTCCAGACCCGTGCTATATTTCGAGGTTCGCCGGAGGGGTGCCCGAGTGGCTAAAGGGGGCAGACTGTAAATCTGTTGGCTTACGCCTACGCTGGTTCGAATCCAGCCTCCTCCACCAGCGCTCGAGGGCCTGTTTCCGTAGGTGTGCACTGAAAGGTGCGTGGCGAGTTTGCAAAGTGAATGAGTGGTAGCGCAGGAAGCCTGCCGAGGGTTTGAAGAGCTTCACCCGATGCGGGAGTAGTTCAATGGCAGAACCTTAGCCTTCCAAGCTAATGACGCGGGTTCGATTCCCGTCTCCCGCTCCAACCATTCGCGGCGCCATGAAATTCGCCCTTGTGGCTCAGTGGTAGAGCACTCCCTTGGTAAGGGAGAGGTCGCGGGTCCGATTCCCGCCAAGGGCACCAGTTTTGAGAGTGATCGTCTAGTTACTTTTTTCGAAGGGCGAAAAAAATGGCAAAAGGAAAATTCGAGCGGACCAAGCCGCACGTGAACGTGGGCACGAT
>JBEGVR010000290.1:0-3759 GCA_041178265.1 Pseudomonadota bacterium
ACATCTGGGTGGAGGCGCTGTTCAAGGACATGCCGGGCGGAGCCATCGGTTTCCTGATTGTGGTGAACCTGCTGATCTTCATCCTGGGCTGCTTCATCGACTTCCTTGAAATCGCGTTCATCGTGGTGCCCATCCTGGCGCCGGTGGCCGACAAGATCCTGGCCGGCTACCTGCCCCCGGGCACGCCGCAGGACATGGTCCTGATCTGGTTCGGCGTGGTTATTGCGATGAACCTACAGACCTCCTTTCTCACGCCGCCTTTTGGTTTTGCGCTGTTCTACCTGCGCAGCGTCGCGGCCAAGAAGGACTACAAGGACCGCGTGACGGGCCAATCCATTCCCGCAGTGGCGACCAGCCAGATCTACAAGGGCTCCATCGCCTTCATCATCCTGCAGCTCATCATGGTCGCAGTGGTCATCGCCTCGCCCCAGCTGGTCACCGGCGGCATTCAGCAAGCACCCCAGGTCGATTTCGACAAGGCCTTGCAGCAGCTGGAGATTCAGCCCCGTGAGTCGCAGAAGGAGGAGCCGGCAGGCCAGCCTGTCAGCGCGCCAGGAGCCCCTTCCGGCGCTCCGGCAGGCGGCAGCGGCGATGCGCGCCAAAGCCAGCAGGACGATCCGATGCGCGCCCTGCTCGAGGCCATGAAGGAAGACCAGCAAAAGGGCAAGAAGTAGCCCGGGTCAACGGCGCCCCCAAGAAAACAGCCCCGGACCGGGGCTGTTTTCTTTGACAGGCAGCGCGCGGGGCCGGGGCCCCGCGACAACCGCGCTTACAGGCGCTGGGCCTGCATGAAATCGTCGAAGGACGCTTCGGCCAGGCGGAACCAGAGGTTCTGGTCGCGGCGGAAGGCTGCGTAGTCCTCGTAGATCTTCTTCCAGTTCGCGTTGGTGTTGCTGAGCTCGGAATACAGCGCCTGCGCTTCCTTGAACGACGCGTCCATCACGTCCTTGGGGAAGCGGAACAGCTTCACGCCGGCGCCCACCAGCTGCTTGAGGGCGACCACGTTGCGGGCGTCATAGCGGGTCTGCATGTCCACATGCGCGTAGGCCGAGGCGGCCTCGATCACCGACTTGTAATCGGCGGGCAGGGCATCGAACTTCTGCTTGTTGACATACAGCGACAGCTGCGGACCACCTTCCCAGAAGCCCGGATAGTAGTAGTTGGGCGCGACCTTGTTGAAGCCCAGCTTCTGGTCGTCGTAAGGGCCCACCCACTCGGCGGCATCGATCGTGCCTTTCTCCAGGGCCTGGTAGATCTCGCCACCCGGGATGTTCTGCGGCACCACGCCCAGGCGCTCGATCACCCTGCCGGCGAAGCCGCCGACGCGGAATTTCAGTCCCTTGAAGTCGGCCACGGACCTGATCTCCTTGCGGAACCAGCCCCCCATCTGGGCACCGGTGTTGCCCATCATGAAGTTCACCACGTTGTGCTGGGCATAGAACTCGCGGAACAGCTTCATGCCGTTGCCGTGGAGCATCCAGGCCTGCATCTGCCGGGAGTTCAGGCCGAAGGGAATGGCGCAGTCGATGGCGAAGGTCGGATCCTTGCCGAAGTGGTAGTAAGGCGCGGTATTGGCCATTTCGACCGTGCCGTTGGTCACGCCATCGAGCACGCCGAAAGCGGGCATCAACTCGCCCGCCGCGTGCGTGGTGATCTGGAACTTGCCGCTGGTCAGGTCGGACACCTTCTTGGCGAAGACGTCGTTCACGCCAAACAAGGTATCCAGCGCCTTCGGGAAAGCCGAGGCCAAACGCCAGCGCAGGGTGGCCTGCGCGTGAACAGCGGGGGCCGTGCCGGCCGCCAACACGCCGGCGATGCCAGCGCTCTTGATGATCGATCTGCGATCCATGAAGGACTCCTGCGAATTGAATTGAAAAGAAAGACGGTTTTCAGGGGGCCCCTGTAGCCGGCGCTCACTATATACATCGGATGCGTTGTGCGGCGCAGGGTTTAACCCTGCGTCGTACAGGGGTCTGGCCGCAACACAAATGTGCCAAAACGTTTAGGCCAGACGAGAAAAAATGTAAACTAGGCCGGCCTAATTGGGAGGTTTGCAGTTTGCGTCCTTCTAAATGAAAACTATCGAATTAAAATCAACCGGAGACATACTTCTTGTCTACCAATAACTCCTCCAGCAGGGGCGACGCGCCCGGCAATCTCACCATCGGCGAAGGCGTCAAGGTGACCGGCCAGCTCGTCGTGCCTGGCCTGGCCGTAATCAATGGCACCCTGCAGGGCGAACTGCAGGCCGACGAGCTGCTGGTCGGGCCCCAGGGGTCGCTCTCCGGCCAGGTGCGCGTGCGCACCGCGGACATTCATGGCTCGACCCACGAGACCCTGGAGGCATCGGAGTTCCTGTGTGTGCGGGCCACGGGCCGGGTCAACGGCCAGGCCCGCTACGGCGAGATCGAGATCGAGAAAGGCGGCGTGATCCGCGGTGCGATCTCGCCCGTTGGCGAATCGGCGCCAGCGGCGGCGCCGGTCTCGCCCCCCAGCTTTATGCCCCCCGCAGATCCGAACGGCGCCGCCGAATAAGGCGCACCCGTTCCCCTTTCATGCTCCGCCATGTTCAAGCTTTCTAGTCACGGTTTGCGTCGCTGGACCAAGCTCGTCCTGGGGCTATGGGACCGTCGGTACCACGACTCGCGCATCATCCTGGAGCAACAGGGTGAACTGAAGTACCTCGTCATATCGGCCCGCTTCCAGCGCAACCTGGCTCGCACGCTGCTGGTCACCTGCTCGGTCACCGCGGTGCTGCTGGTGGGCATTTCTGGCACGGCCGCCTACCTGCACACGCGCAAGATGATGCTGGAAGACTCCCACAAGGAGATCTACATCGCCCTGCAATCGGCCGGCATCAACCCGGATCCCCGGAACGGCGAGTACACCCAGGAAGACATGCTGGAGATGGCCCGCACCATCCGCGAGCGGGACATGCAGATCCGCCAGTACCTAGGCGACTGGACCGAGAACCTTGCCAGCCGCAACAATCAGCTGCGCAGCCTCGTGCAAAACTCGGGCCTGAACGAGAAGGTGTTCAGCATCATCCAGGGCAGCCAGAACGTCGGTGGCTTCACCGAGAACTTCAAGGCCAACCCCCTCCTGAGCAGCGCCTTCGCCAAGGAAACCGCCGCCAACAGCGAGTTGCGCACCGTGCTCGAGGCCCTGCCCGCCAAGATGCCGCTGGAGGAATACGTCATCACCTCGGACTTCGGGATCCGCAAGCACCCGATCGACAACAAGCCCAGCCTGCATGCGGGCGTGGACCTGATCCCGCTGTCCGACAAGGACACCGTGCGCGTGGTCAAGGCCGGCAAGGTGACCGTGGCGCGCTACAACGGCCACATGGGCAATACCGTGATCGTGCGTCATGACCGCGGCCTGGAGACCTTGTACGGACACCTGGACAAGATCCTGGTGAAGGAGGGCCAGGAAGTGCCCGAGGACGCCATCCTGGGCACGGTGGGCAATACCGGCCAGTCGACCGGCAAGCACCTGCACTTCGAGGTGCTGATTGGCAGCTACCAGGTCGATCCAAAGAAAGTCGTTCAGACCGCCCAAAATGTTCGCAAAATCCAAAAATAAGTCTCCGGAGAACGCCTATGAGGAGCCTGAGGACATGACCCCCGAGACGGCCAATCCGACCCCCCGCACCGGCGCCTCCAGCGGCTTCCTCCTGGACAGCAACAAACCTTCCGTCATCAGCGAAGGTTTTTCGCTGGTGGGCGACATCTCGGCCCAGGGCGCCCTGCATGTCGA
>JBEGVR010000291.1:0-20659 GCA_041178265.1 Pseudomonadota bacterium
ATCAGGCTGCGCACTTCTTCCAGGATTTCCAGGTCGTTGTGCGCACTGGCACGCAACAGCCGGCGCGTGACGTAGCCATAGAGCTCGTCGAGGTTCTGCGCGAGTTCGCCACCCCGCTCGAAGTCCAGGGCGCCCTGCAGGCCGAAGACGATGCGGGTGCAGCGCGCGATGGCCTTGCCTTTTTCGGCGACGTTGCCATGCGTCATGTGCCCTCGGGCAGCCGCCAGGCTTTCCAGCAGGCCGTCGAACAGCATCAGGATCAGCTTCACGTTGTCCGCCGTGGCCACGCCGGTGGCGACCTCGACGGCGCCGTAGCTGTCGAAAGCAAGTTTGTGCAGGCGCATGGTGTCTCGTTCTCCGTGGGTTGGATTCGCTCCCACGAAGAATCGGACGCGGCGGCCCGGACTTTAGGGCTGGGACCCCGAAGGGCCGCCGCCAGCGGGCACGGGCTCGGGCCGGGGCGGCATCAGCAGGCTGGACGGTGGCTGCAGGACCTCCAGGTTCGCCTGTGTATGCAACTGGCCGCACACCTCGTCCAGTTTCTGGCGCAAGTCAGGCAGTTCGGCCGGGTCGTCGCGGGCATAGCCCTGGCCACAGCGGTAGATGGCCTCCACCGCCTCGGGGGGCAGCCAGGATTCGACCTGGGTGCTGGGCGTGCGCACCGTGCGCGTGTTGGTGGGGACGACGTCGTATCCCTTGCCCTGGTCGGACACACCTTCCTTGAATATGAAACCTATGTGCTCACCCAGGAGCAGGCGGTAACGCTTACGGAGGCCATCAAGAGTCAGTTCGTCCATGCCCGCGGGCGGATTGCCGGCCACGGCGTCCCACAGCGGCTTGCCCGAGAGGCCGGCATAGGGGCCGGCGAACTTGCCTTGCTGCGGGTTCTGGATGTTCTGCAGCAGCTGCTTGGTGTCGCGTTCCAGCCCGTTGAAGCGGTCTACAAGGTAGATCACCAGCACCCCCAGCACGGCGATGGCCACCACCAACAGCAGCAGGAGGGTCAGCGTGAGCATGCCCGTGGTCACGGTCTGTGGGCCTGGGTTCAGGCTTTGCGTTCGGACGGCACAGAGACGCCGGCGCTGTCGGCGACCGGGGCGTCCTCGGTGCCTTCACCTTCACCTTCACCTTCACCTTCACCCTGCGCCTCGGCCTCGGCCTCGGCGGCCAGCTCGTCACGCAGGAACTTCAAGGCAACGAAGGGCGCGGTGAGCTTGAGGGCGTCGTAGGCGATGCGATCGGCCAGCCGCTGGGCGGCCTCTACGGCCTGTACGGCGCTCAGTTCGGTCTTTTGATAGAGCATGCCGATGGCAAAGGCCTCGTCGGCATATTCCTTGGGCAGGTAGACCTGTGCCGCGCCCGAAGTGGACTTGACTGTCTGGAACAGGGGCGCCTGCGGCGGCTCGGGCTTGGGCTTGGCCTGCTGGATGGCCACCATGCAGGCCGCTTCATAGGCCTCCATCGCCCGGGCCCCGGCGATGAAGGTCTTGTCCAGATGCGCGCGGCACAGCATGCTCATACGAAGTCGCAGGCTGCGCGCCTCGTGGCTGTCGGTACCGACGGACACCGCCTTTTCGTAGGCCGCGACGGCGCGCTCGCGCTCGTCAAGATCGGGCTTCTTGAAAATCTTGAACATGTAGTCTCGACAACCCCGTGAAGCATGGGGGAACGCTCAGGGGAGTGAAGAGCCCCGGACCGCCGGCTGGAGTAGCGTGCGCAATTTCTTGGCGATTGCGGTGAGCAACTGGCTGATCCGCGACTCACTGACGCCAAGTATCTCACCGATCTCCTTGAGATTGAGTTCTTCGACGTAGTACAGAGAAATGATTAACTGCTCGCGCTCGGGCAGTTCCTGGATGGCGCCGGTCAGGGCGTCAAGCAGCTGCGCCCGCTCGACTTGCGCCTCGGGCTGGGTGGCGCGCTCGGCGGCGATGTTCATCACCTCCTCGCTCACCTCCTCGATGGAGAAGGTTTCGCTGCGCCAGGCCTGACCCTGCTCGCGGTGGTAATCGCCGATGTTCTTGCCCATGGACTGCGCCACCTCGCCCTGGGTGGGCTTGCGACCGAGTTCGGCCACCAGCTTGTGGGCCGCGGCGTTTTCATTGCGGTTGAACGTCACCGAGGACCGCGTGAGGTCGGAGACGCGCCGCACCTCGTCCAGCATGGCGCCGCGCACGCGGCTCAGGGCGAAGTGCTCGAAGGGGATGCCGCGGCGGGGGTCGTAGCCGCGGGCGGCCTCGATCAGGCCCAGCATGCCCACCTGCACCAGTTCGTCCAGGTCAAGCAGCGGCGGGATGCGCCCGCGCAGGTGGAAGGCCACGCGCTTGACCATGGGCATGTGCGAGAGCACCAGCTGCTCCTGGCGGCCCCGGCTGCTCTCATAGAGTTCGAGTGCGGCTTCCATGGCGTTTCCTCTCGGTGCGATCGGTCTCAGGTGGCAGCCTGCTGCGCCTGCAGCATGCGCCCCATGAAGAATTGCATCTGCCCGCCCGGCTCCTGCAGGGGCGGCAGCTTCTCCAGGGCCTGCGCGAGGCGGCGCAGGTCGGTGGCGGCGCGGCTGCTGGGGGCGTAGTCGATCACGCTGCGGTACTTGCGCTGCGCCTGTTGCACGGATTCGTCGGCGCCCACGCAGCCCAGGTACTTCACCGTGCGGCCCAGGAACTTGAGCGTCACGTCGTTGACGAACTGCGACAGCTGCTGGCCGTGCGCGTCGCCCTGGACTGCATTGGCCACGATGTGGATCTCCTCCAGATCCTGGTCCTGCATCATGACCTTGATCAGGCCGTAGGCGTCGGCAATGGCGGCGGGCTGGTCCTGCAGCACCACGATGCGGCGCTGGCAGGCGGCCATGAAGGTGAGCACCGAGGGCGAGATGCCCGCGGCCACGTCGACGATCAGGTAGTCCACCGACTCCTGCAGCTCGTCGAAGGCATGGATGATGGCGGCCACCTGGCTCATGTCCAGGGCAGCCATGTCGCGCAGGCCGGAGGCGCCGGGCACCAGCTGCACACCGGGCGCGGCGGGCACGAGCAGCTCGTGCAGCGTCTTTTCGCCCGAGAGCAGGTGGCTGATGTTCAGGGGGCTGCGCACACCCAGGGCAACCTGCGCGTTGGCCATGCCCAGGTCGGCATCCAGCAGCAGCACGCGGTGGCCACGCTGGCCCAGGGCTGCTGCGAGGTTGACGGCGACGGTGGTCTTGCCGACCCCGCCCTTGCCGCTGGCGACGCCAATGACCTGGGGGGTGCGCAGGGGTGTGTTCATGCGAGGCTTTCGGTGGACGCGTGGACGGCGGGACGTGCCGCAGGCATGACGCCGAGCGTACCCGATACGGCCTCCGCCCCACCCGGCGCAAGGTCACTGCGCAGGCGGCTGAAGGCGGCATCGAGCAGGCCGCGCGCCTGGAACGGACGGGCCTGCACCTGCACGTCGCCGGAGGCGGCCATGCACGAGACGGGCACACGCTGGTCGCACAGGGCCTGCAGCAGCGGCCAGGCGGATTGGCACTCGTCGACCTTGCCCACCATGAGGCTGCGCCAGGGCTCGCTTTCGGCAAGCAGGCGCTTGACGCTGCCGATGGACGCATCGGCAGGCAGCAGCAGGTGGGTGTCGATGCCCACTTGGGCCGAGCGCAGCATCTCGGCCTGGGCCAGCGGGTCGGCGCCGGCGGTGTCGATCAGGATCACGGCGCGGTCACGCAGTTCTTCCACCAGCAGGCGCAGCGTGGCCTCGTCGGCGGCGCGCCAGCAGTTCACGCCGGCCTGCGCCGCGAGCACGCGGGTCTGGCTCCACGCGCCACTGCGCGCGTCGTTGAAGGAGATCATCGCCACGCGCTGGGGCGACAGGTGCAGGGCGGCGACGCGCGCCAGGCGCGCCACCATCAGGGTCTTGCCGGCGCCCGAAGGGCCGCAGACCGCGTGCAGGCCGCGCCCGATGGTGGCGGTGGGCAGGCCGGTCAGGGCGCCCTCCATCACCTCGCGCATGGTGGCCAGCGCGCCGTCGGCGTCCTGCGATTCCTGCAAGCCGTCCGAGAGCAGCGCGCGCAGGCCCGCCGGCATGCCGGCTTCCTGCAAGGCGTCGATGACGGGGCGCACGCCCGCAGGCCACGCGCGGCCGTCCTGCCAGGCCTGGACTTGCCGGCCCAGGGCGAATTCCTTGCGCAGCGCCGCGATCTCCCGGCGCACCAGGTCGACCACCTCGCGGCCGCGGTCCTCGGCGGCAGCCGCCGCAGGAGCAGGTGCCGCGGGCGCCGCCATGGGCGCACTCGCCGCGGCGGGCGCAGGTTGGGGCAGGGGCGCGGCAGCCACCGGAGCCGCGCCCAAGGCGGCATGGGCCGCGGCGATCTTGCGGGCGGCCAGGACTTCGGCGGCGGTCTGCACCGGCTCCTCGTCCTGCATCTCGGGCTCGGGCATGGGCCCCAGCGCACGGCGGAAGGCCTGCGTGAAGGCACTGGACTCGCTGGAGGCCGCTGGCGCCGGCGCGGGCGCCGGTGCGACATCGAGGGCCACCACCAGTTCGACCTGTCCGGCCACGCTCTGGCTGGAGACGACAAGCACGTCCTTCCCGTAGCGCGCCATCGCGATGTCCATGGCGGTGCGGTTGTCTTTGGCGAGGATGCGTTTGAGTTGCATGGCTCAGGGCTTTCAGGAAACGGTTTGCCGTTGGGACTTGAACTCGGCGTCGACGGTGTAGACCACCTTGACCGCCTGGTCGTCCGGGATCTCGCTGTAGGACAGCACGGTGAGGTCGGCGATCCGATGACGCACGGCCTGCGACAGCCAGGGACGGATGGTGGGCGAGACCACCAGCACGGCGGCCACGCCGGTGTCTTCCACCTTGCGGGCGCTGTCACGCAGCGCGTTGAACAGGCTCTCGGACATGCCCGGCTCGAGCACCGGCGGCACGCCCGGGGCGCTTTGCTGCAGCACGTTGTGCAGCAGCTGTTCGACCTGCGGCGCCAGGGTCATGACCTGCAGCGTGTCACTGTTTTCCAGCAGGGCCTGCACGATCATGCGTCCCAGCTTGGGCCGGACCATGGTGGTGAGAATGTCGGGGTCCTGCGTGCGCGCGCTGGCCTCCAGCAGGGCCTCGGCCACGGTGCGCATGTCGCGGATCGGAACGCCATCGGTCAGCAGGTTCTGCAGTGTGCGCGTGACCACGCCCAGTGGCAGCTTGCCCGGCACCAGTTCCTCCACCAGCTTGGGGTGACGGGCGGCCAGCTTGTCCAGGAGCTTCTGCGTCTCGTCGTGCGAGAGCAGTTCGGCGGCGTTGTCACGCAGCACCTTGTTCATGTGGGTGGCGATGGCGGTGGCCGCATCGACCACCGTGTAGCCCAGGGTGCGCGCCATGTCGCGCTGGCCAGGGTCGATCCACACCGCCTCCAGGCCAAATGCCGGCTCGCGCGTGGCGACGCCTTCGAGCTTGCCGTACACGCTGCCCGGGTTGATGGCCAGCTCACGGCCGGCCTTGACCGTGCCGCGCGCGCGCACCACCCCGTGCAGCACGATGTGGTAGGTGTCAGGCTCCAGGCTCAACACGTCGCGGATACGCACCGGCGAGACCAGGAAGCCCAGCTCGGAGGAAAGTTTCTTGCGCACGCCCTTGACGCGCGTCATGAGCTGGCCGCCGGTGTCCGGGTTGACCAGGGGGATGAGGCCGTAGCCGATCTCCAGGCCGATCAGGTCCACCGATTCCACGTCGTCCCAATCGAGTTCCTTGGGCCCTTCGTTGGCCGGCGCGGCGGCCGCCCGTTCGGCGGTGCGTGTTTTCTCCTTGCGGTCCACCATCAACAGTCCCACAGCCGCCGCGGCGGCGCCCAGGGTGAGGAAGACGGCGTGCGGCATGCCGGGCACCAGCCCCAGCAGCCCCAGGATGCCGGCGGCGATGAACAGGGCCGCAGGGTTGGCCAGCTGCGAGGCCGCCTGCTCGGTCACCGACTCGGAGGTGGTGACGCGCGTGACGATGATGGCGGTGGCCAGCGAGAGGAACAGCGCCGGGATCTGGGCCACCAGGCCGTCGCCGATCGCCAGCAGGGTGTAGACGCGGCCCACCTCGCCCAGGGGCATGTTGTGCTGGCCCAGGCCAATGGCGAAGCCGCCGATCAGGTTGATCAACAGGATCAGGATGCCGGCGATCGCGTCGCCGCTGACGAACTTGGAGGCGCCGTCCATGGAGCCGAAGAAGTCCGACTCCTGCGACAGTTCCTCGCGCCGGCGCTTGGCGCTCTCCTGGTCGATCACGCCGGCGTTCAGGTCGGCGTCGATCGCCATCTGCTTGCCGGGCATGGCGTCCAGCGTGAAGCGGGCGTTGACCTCGGAGACGCGGCTGGCGCCCTTGGTCACCACCACGAAGTTCACGATGGTGAGGATCACGAAGATGATGAAGCCCACCACGTAGTTGCCGGCGATCACGAACTCGCCGAAGGCGGCGATCACCTTGCCGGCCGCCTCATGGCCCTCGTGGCCATGCACCAGCACCACCCGGGTCGAGGCCACGTTCAGCGCCAGGCGCAGCATGGTGGCAAAGAGCAGCACCGAGGGGAAGGACGAGAACTCCAGGGGCTTTCGGGTATTGATGGCGATCATGATCACCACCAGGCCCACCAGTAGGTTGAAAGTAAACAGCACGTCCAGCAGCAGCGGGGGCAGCGGCAGGACCAGCATGGCGATGATCAGGATCACCACCGCCGGAATGGCCAGGCCCGACCTGTCGTACTGGGACAGGCCCTGTCGGATCGTTGACAGTGAAGCGAAGGTCATGGGCGTTTTTGCGCAGGAATCGATCCGGTCACGCAAAGCCCGTGCCATCCGCACCCGACACCCCGAGGCCCGTCTCCCTGCGGCACGGCGGCAAGTTCTCTCCGGTCACGGTTCTTGCAAACAGGCGGGACATCGCGGCTGCAAGGCCGCCCCGATCCACCCTTGCTGCACTGGCCTGCTTCCATGCTCACGACCCCCCTCTCCCTCGACTTGTCCAGCGCCAGCGGCCCGGCGGGCGATGCTGCGGCCGCCGGGCCGCCCGGGGCCTCCGACGGCGGCGACCGTTTCGCCGACCAGCTGGCGCTGGCCCGTTTGGCGCTGCCCGCCGGGCAAAACCTTGCCGCCGGGACCCTGCCCCTGCAGACCCTGGCGCTGGGCCCCGGCCTGGAGGTGATCACCTCGCCAGCGGGCAGCCCCGACGGCGACAGCCTGGCCGAGTTCGCCCGGTCCCAGGGCCTGGACGACGATGTGGTCGCCTGGCTGTTCCCGGACGCTGCCCAGATGCAGCAGGCCCAGGCGCTCGCGGCACTCGCAGCCCTCCCGATTCCGGTCAGCCCGATGGGCCTGTCCGGTCCGGCGCCGGGCGCGCCGGCACCGGGCGCGCCGGCGGCGGGGACGGCGCTGGGGGCAGGTACCCTGCCAGGCGCCGGCCTGACCGGCGCGGCGGGCCTGATGGCGTTGCCCGGCATCGCCCTGGCAGGCCCGCCCGGCGGCGGAACCACGGACACCGACCTGGTGGCCGTGGTGGCCACAGCCGCCGTGGGGTCGGCGGTCTGGCTGCAGGCCCAGGCCGCCAGCGCCCGCGCGTCCGGCGAGGGGGCGCCCACCCCTGCCTTGGACCCGGCCCAGGCCGCCGCCACCGCGCTGCCCAACGCCCTGCTGGCCTCGGCTGCGGTGGCCCTGCGCGGCATGCGCCCCGAGGGCTCGGCCGACACGTTCAGGCTGGCCTCCGCCGCCGCCGACAGGCCGGTGGAAATCCTCAGCCTGGACATCGAGGCGGGCCTGGAAGCCCTGTGGGACGAGCCGGCGGGCAACGGGACCGGCACAGGCACAGGCACAGGCACAGGCACAGGCCAGGGCGCGGGCACGTCAGGCGGCGCGGGGTCGGGCACCTCCGCCAGCGCCGCCGCCCTGCCCGACGACGGAGCCCCCGCCCCGACCCTGGCCCAGCGCGCCGCGGGCTACCAGGAATTGAGCCAGCGCCTGGGCGAAGCCCTGGCCCAGCGGGTGATCGCCCAGATCGAACGGGGCAACTGGGAGATCCGCCTGATGCTGCGGCCCGCCCACCTGGGCGAGGTCGAGGTCGACCTGAGCCTGCGCTCGGGCGCCCTGGATGCCGCTTTCCGGGCCAGCAACCCGGTGACACGCGACCTCCTGAACGACGGTCTGCCCCGCCTGCGCGAGGTATTGGCCCACGCTGGCATGGACATTGCGGGACTGAATGTCGGAAGCGGACGAAGCCAGCAAACTGGCGGAAACCCGACACCCCGGCACGCCCGCGAGCCGCAGGGGACCGAGAGCGGCGACGGCGGCATCATGGTCACCTCCGCCACGGCCTCTACTTCCCGCCCGCGAGGCGCGGGAGAATCGGGCTGGGATGTGCTGGTCTGAATTAAGGAGTACGCAAAGTGGCAGAAGAAGTCGTCGAAGCAGAAGAGAGCAAACCGAAGAGCCCCATCCTGATGATCATCGTCGCGGGTGTGGTGCTGCTGCTGTTGCTGGTCGCGGCCGTCGGCGGAACGCTGTTCGCCACCGGTTTCTTTGACAGCAAGGACAAGAAAGCCGCCGCCGCTGCCCTGGCCTCCATGGAGGCTGGGCAGAAGGAAGGCGGCAAGGAAGGCCAGGGCGGCGACGCCAAGGGCGGCAAGGAAGGCGAAGGCGCAGGCAAGGCCGCCGCCAATGCCAGCGCCCCCAAGCCCGTGTCCAAGACCCCGGCCGAGATACAGCGCTTCGAGTACCGCTACCACGAAATGGACAAGGACATGGTGGCCAACCTCACCGCGTCCAAGAAGGTGATGCAGGTGAAGGTGGCCCTGATGACCCGCTATGACGACCGCGTCATCGCCAACATCAAGAAGCATGAATTCGCCCTGCGCTCGGTGGCTCTGGACGTGATGCGCCAGACCAAGGCAGAGGACATCGAGCACCCCGACTTCCGCAAGCGTCTGGCCGAGAAGATCCGTGACGAGATGAACACGACGCTCCAGAAGTTCGAGGACTTCGGCGGCATCGAGGAAGTCCACTTCACCAACTTCATCGTCCAGTAAGCGCCCTCACCCGCCCCACTTCAGCCGCCCCACTTCAGGCAGTCGCCCCATGGCCACCCAGCCCCTGCTGTCCCCCGAGGAACTCGCCGCGCTCACGGAGTCCGTGCGCACGGCGCCCCCCGAGGGTGACGGCTACAACACCAGCCTGTCCGTGCAACGCCACGACCTGGCGGCGGAGGACAGCAGCCTGGGCGTGAACCTCGTGTCCATCGACATGGTCAACGAGCGCTTCATCCGCCTGTTTCGCCTGGGCATGCTCGAGGTGCTGCGCGTGAGCCCGCGCATCAACCCGACGCGCGCGCAGATCATGCGCTTTGGCGATTACGTGAAGGACCTGCGGGCGCCGCTGTCCGTCAACATCCTGCGGGTCAACCCGCTGCGCGGCTACTCCTTGGTCGTGGTCGAGCCCGCGGTGATCTTCAGCTCGCTGGACAGCTTCTTCGGCGGCTTCGGACGCGGCGTCGGCCAGTTGCCCCCGGGGCGCCTGTTCACGCCCACCGAGAACCGGATCATCAAGCTGATCCTTCAGATCCTGTTCCGCTCGTTCAAGGAAGCCTGGGCCCCCCTCACCCCGGTCGAGTTCGAGCACGTCAGCTCCGAGATCAACCCCCAGTTCGCCCAGATCGCGGACGAAAACGACCTGGTTGTCCTCAGCCGGTTCGAATCGGAGTCGAGCACCGCCAGCGCCGGCTTCATCGACATGGTGGTTCCCTACATGTCGCTCAAACCGATCCGTGACCTGCTGCGCAGCCGACTGCAAACCGGCGACGGCAACGAGGAATCCGACAAGATCTGGCGCGACCAACTGGCCTACGCGGTGCAGGACGCCAGCGTCGAGGCCCAGGTCGCCCTGGGCAAGGTGGAGATCACGATGGCCCAGCTGAAGAACCTGCAGGTAGGCGACACCCTCCCCTTCCGCAAGCCCGACCACGCCCGCATGTCCGTGGGCGACAAGCCCGTCTTCGACGTGGAAGTGGGCTCCCTGGGCAACAACGCCGCGGTGTTGATGGTCAAGCCCGTCAGTCCCGCCCCCGCCAACCCGGAACGCTGACCCGATTTCCCTGAAGGACGATGCCATGAGCACCACCGAAGACACCGCCGTCGCCGAAACAGCCGACGCCACCAAGCAGATCCACCCGGATGTGCTGCAGAACATCCCAGTCACGCTGTCGGTGGAAGTCGGGCGCGCGACCATCAAGATCCGCGACCTGATGCGACTCACGCAGGGCAGCGTGGTGGAACTCGATCGCATCGCGGGCGAACCGCTGAACCTGCTGGTGAACAACACCGTCATCGCCCAGGGCGAGGTGGTACTGGTCAATGAGCGCTACGGCATCCGCCTGACCCGCGTCGTGCCCGCCACCGACCGCCTGGAATCGCTCTGATCCCGAGACCGGCCGAGACCTTGCCATGAATGCATCCTGGGGCGGCGTCCTGCAGTACCTCCTGAGCTTTGCGCTGGTCGTGGGGCTGCTGCTGGGCCTGCTGTGGGCCCTCAAGCGGCTGCAGTTGTCGCCCACCTTCTCGCGCCGCGAGCAGCGCCTGCACGTGGTCGAGACGCTGTCCCTGGGCGCGCGCTCCAAGATCGCCCTGGTGCGCTGCGACGGCCGTGAAGTGCTGGTGGGCATCACCCCCTCACAGATCACGCCGCTGGGCAGCTGGCGCGCAGCCGACGCCGCAGCCCCCATACCCCCGCAAGGCCCGACCCATTTCCCGCCGGAGTCCGTGCAATGAGCACCCGCCCTTTGCGGTGGCTGGCGCTCCTGGCCCTCGTGGTGCTCGCAGCCCTGCCCGCGCTGGCCTGGGCCGCGCCCGCGCCCGGCCTGCCCGGCATCAACGTGACCCAGACCCCGCAGGGCCAGCAGTACAGCCTGAGCCTGCAGCTGCTGGCGCTGATGACGTCGCTGACGCTGCTGCCCTCGGCGCTGCTGATGCTGACCGCCTTCGTGCGCATCATCATCGTGCTGTCCATCCTGCGCCAGGCGCTGGGCACCGGCCAGACGCCGCCCAACCTGGTCCTGACCGGCCTGGCCCTGTTCCTCACCGTCTTCGTGATGTCGCCCATCTTCGAGGAGGTGTACCGCAACGCGCTGGTGCCCTACATGGACGGCAAGATGGGCTTCGAGCAGGCGCTCGGCGCCGCCGAACAGCCGGTGCGCGGCTTCCTGCTCAAACAGACCCGCGAGGACGACATCGCCGTCTTCATGGAGATCTCGCGCAAGGGCGCGGTGGCCAGCCCCAACGAGATTCCCTTCATGACCCTGGTGCCGGCCTTCCTGACCTCCGAGCTCAAGAGCGCCTTCACCATCGGCTTTCTGATCTACATCCCCTTCCTGGTCATCGACCTCATCGTGGCCAGCGTGCTCATGTCCATGGGCATGATGATGCTGTCCCCGATGATGATCTCCATGCCGTTCAAGCTGATGCTGTTCGTGCTGGTGGACGGCTGGTCGCTGATCATGGGCTCGCTGGCCTCCAGCTTCGTGATGCCCTGACCCCCACAAGAACGACGGAGCACCCAATGGATTCAGCCATGGTCGTGGACATCGGACGGCAGGCCCTGTGGGCCACCTTGCTGGTCAGCGCGCCCCTGCTGGGCGTGGCCCTGGTCGTCGGCCTGGTGATCGGCATCATCCAGGCGGCCACCTCGATCAACGAGATGACGCTCAGCTTCATCCCCAAGGTGATCGCCCTGGGTCTGGCCACGCTCCTGTTCGGCGGCTGGATGCTGGGCACGCTGGTGGAATTCACCCGCGCCATCTTTCAGCGCATCCCTGCGCTGTTCACCTGAGTCCCGCGCGAGGCCCAGGCCATGGAGCTGCTGGCTGCCGACATCGTGGCAAGGTTCTACACCTTCCTGTGGCCCATGCTGCGCATCTCGGCCCTGATGGTCACGGCCCCCGTCTTCGCCCTGCGCGCCTTCAACGTGCGCCTGCGCATCCTGCTGGCCATCGTGCTGGCCTGGCTGGTCTACCCCCTGCACGCCTGGCCCCTGATCGACCCGGCCTCGGCTGTGGGCCTCAAGGAAATCATCAACCAGCTGGCCATCGGTGCCATCGCCGGCCTCATCCTGCAGATGGTGGTCGCCGCCATGGTCGTGGCTGGCCAGGCCATCGCCACCTCCATGGGCCTGTCCATGGCCAACCTGATCGACCCGAACATGGGCAACGTGCCCGTGCTCTCGCAGTTCCTGATCGTGCTGGGGTCGCTGATCTTTGTGGGCGCTGGCGGCCACGTCATCCTGCTGGGCCTCATCCTTGAGAGCTTCCACAGTTTGCCCATCGGCACCAGCATCTTCGCCCCTGAAAGCATGGGCCTGCTGCTGCGCTGGAGCTCCATGATGTTCCTGGGCGCGGTGCTGATGTCGCTGCCCGTGATGGTCGCCCTGCTGTTCGTCAACATGGGCGTGGGCCTCATCACCCGCGCCGCCCCCAGCCTGAACGTCTTCGCGGTGGGCTTCCCGGCCTCGATTGCCGTCGGCTTCATCGTGTTGCTGGCGTTCATGGGCAGCATCGTCGGGCGCATCGACTGGCTGTGGGTGCAGGGTTTCTCCACCGTTCGCGAACTCCTGGGGGTGCCCCGTGGCTGAGAGCAGTGCGCAGGAACGCACCGAAGAGCCCACAGCGCGGCGCCTGAGCAAGGCCCGCGAAGAAGGCCAGGTCGCCCGCTCCACCGAGGCGCCAGCCGCCGCCGTGGTCATTGGTGCGCTGCTGGTGCTGATGCTGGCGGGCAGCTGGATGATCAACCGCCTGGCCAGCCACTTCGCCAGCGGCTTCACCTTCGACCGCAAGTCTCTCGACACACCCTCCCTGATGCTGGGCGCCTTCGGCCACCAACTATTCAACGGCTTCCTGGTGGTGCTTCCGGTGATGGGAATCACCCTGGTCATGGCCATCGTGGCCTCGGGCCTGTCCGGCGGCTTCCTGTTCGCGCCGGCCGCAGCCGCGCCCAAGGCCAGCAAGCTCAGCCTGATCGCCGGCTTCAAGCGCATGTTCGGCGCGCATGCCCTGGTCGAACTGGGCAAGGCCTTCCTGAAATGCATGCTGGTGGGCAGTGCGCTGTGGTTCAGCCTCAGCCTGCGCATGCACGACATCCTGCGCATCGGCGAAATGGCCCTGGAACCCGCCCTGGCCCTGGCTGGCACGCTGCTGCTGCAGTCGGCCCTCACGGTGGCCATGGCCCTGGCCCTGATCGCCCTCTTCGACGTGCCCTGGCAGCGCCACACTTTCAAGAAGCGCATGCGCATGACGCGCCAGGAAATCAAGGACGAAATGAAGGACATGGAGGGCCGCCCCGAGATCAAGGCCCAAATCCGCCGCCGCCAGCGCGAGATGTCCAACGCCCGCATGCTCAAACGGGTGAAGGACGCCGACGTCGTCATCACCAACCCCGAGCACTTCGCGGTCGCGCTCGAATACGACCCCACCAGCAACGGCGCCCCCGTCCTGGTGGCCAAGGGCAGCGACTTCATGGCCGCCAAGATCCGCGAGGAAGCGGCCAACGCCGGCGTGCACCTGTTCGCCGCCCCCGAGCTGGCCCGCGCGCTGTACTTCACCACCGAGGCCGAGCAACCGGTGCCCGAGGTCCTGTACCACGCGGTGGCCCAGGTCATCGCCTATGTGTTCAACCTGGAAGGCGCCCAGCCCGGCCGCCCCGGCATGCGCCGGCCCCACCCGGTGGTGCCGCCGGCGATGCGCTTCGACGCCGACGGCCGCCGCCTCGAGCCCGAAGAGGCCGCGCCCGCGCCAGCCTGACGCCCCGCCCGCGAATTCATTTGTCTGTGCCTGACTTTCCCAGCCCACCGCCATCACGATGAAAACCCCATCGCCCTCCTCCAGCCTGCCGCTGCCGCTGCCGCAAGCCAATGGCTACTACAGCGCCGAGGACGAAGCCCGCATGCAGGCCCTGGTGCGCGCCCTGCTGCAGGGCCGCCGCTCCATCGCGCTGTCCAGCGCCTCCAACGAGGTCCTGGACCATTACAGCCGGCTGCTGGTGCGCGACCTGCGCCAGCACGAGCACGTCAAGGTCGTCGCCCACCTGCCGGGCAGCTGCGACAAGCTGGTGCAGCAGGTCAACGACCTGCTGGCCGACCTGCCACTGGCCCACGGGGTGGCCCGAGGCGGCACTGCAGCCCGGCCCGCGCACGTCTTCGTGGTCCACGACAGCCCCGCCCTGTCCAGCGCCGAGTTCGCGCTGCTGGTGCGCCTGGTCAACGACCTGCCCGGCGCCAACCTGCGCATCGCCCTGATCCAGGACCGCGACTTCGCTGTCACCGGCAATCTGCAGACGCTGGGCGCCCAGGCCCTGCACTGGCGCATCCAGGTGGCCGGCATGCCGGCGTCCGCCAGCACCGAGGCCTCGCGCCAGGCGCTGCGCGAAGCGCTGCGCGAAGCCCCCGACACGCTGCCGCCCTGGGCCCAGCCAGCCGACCCCGCCGTGGCCCGCCGCCGCTGGCGCTGGGCCTTCTGGCGTCGCGCCGAGCCAGCCGTTGCCTCGCGGCCTGCAACTGCGGCCGCCGCAGCGCGCAAGCCTGCCGCCTCGAAGGCCGCCAGGCCACTGGCCCCGGCTGCGGCCCGGGTCGGCGCCAAGGCTAAATCCGCTCCCCCGTCCGGGCGCAAGGCGGTGGCCCGCACCAGTGCCGCCCGGACCACGGTTCGCCCCGAGAACACTGCCGCCCGCCGCAACCGCGTGGTCCTGGCCAGCGGCTTCCTCCTCAGCGCCGCGCTGGCTGGCGCACTGGGCACCTGGCTGTCGATCCAGCCTGCCGCCCAGCGCGCGTCCAAGCCGGCGACTCCCATCACGACCACCCCTTCCAATTCCCCGACGGCGGCCGCGACGGTCGCCATGCGAGTACGGCCATGAATGACGTCCCCACCCCGCCACCCGCCGTGATCGGCAGCGGCATGCCACACACCGTGAGCCTCAAGCCGGGCAGCAACGTGGCCGCCAGCCAGACAGCCCGCCCGCGCGACGAAGACCCGCACGCCGGCCTGACCGAGCGCTCGATGGCCAGGCTGCGGCGCGGGCAAGAGGCCGGCCGGGGCAAGCGCCAGGTGCCCCCGCAGGCGGCGCCCCGGGCCACGCCCGGCGAAGCCGGCACCGCGGCCGCCCCGGTCACCGTGGCGGGACTGGGCAGCGCCGTCCAGCAACGCATCGCCCAGCTGCGACAACGCAATGAAGCCGTGAGCAGCGAACTCGATCGCCTGTCCACCGCGGGCCGGCGCGCCCGCTGATTCCAGGAGAGCCCCCATGAACGCACCCGCAACCCCCGACACTGGCGAAACCGCGCCGTCCCCCGATACGGCCGACGCCGTCGCGCCCAGCGACCCGGCCTTCGAGCCGGCGCCCCAGCCCCCGGTGCTGGCCGACGTGGTCGAACCCGCGCCCGCAGCGGCTGCGTCACCCGCACCGGCAATGGTGGCTGCCCCGGAGCCTGCGCCTGCGCCCGCGCCCTCCGTGGCAGGACTGGACGAACTGGCCGGGGCCGTGCTGGATGCCGCCGAGCTCGCCAACCGCGGCGCGCAGGCGGCCGCCAGCGTCACCGCCGACCTGCATCGCGCCACCGATGCCCTGCAGGCCACGCAATCGAGCGTGCGCCGCCAAAGCTATGTGGTCATGAGCATCGTCTCGCTGGTCACGCTGCTGGCGCTGATGTTCATCGTCGTCACTGGCATCCGCATGAACAGCCGCATCAACCAGCTCGACGCCACCCTGCTGGCGGTGGCCCAGCGCGCCGTCGCCCTCAACGAAGGCCTGGGCTCCCTGGAGACCATCAACGAATCGGTGGGCAAGCTGGCCAGCCAGGTCGAGGTGATGGCCCGGGCCACCGGCGAGGTGGGCAGCCGCCTGGACCAGAGCGCCAAGCAATCCGCGACGCTGGCCAGCCAGATCCCGGCCAAGACCGCCGAACAGGTCGCCGCCAGCAACCAGAACCTGTCGCGCCAGTTCGAGGGCCTCAACACCCGGCTGCAGGCGCAGGCCACGGCGGTGCAGGCCCTGGGCCGCGAAGTGCAGGCTCTCAAGGGCGCCACCGCCAACGTCGAGAAACTCAATCGCGAGGTGCAGGCCCTCGTCACCTTGCAGCGCGAGCGCTACCTGGAAGCGATTCAGCGCAACACGCCCGCCCCAGCGGCTGCGGCGGGTGCCGAGCGTGAGCGTGAGCGTGAACGGGAGCGGGCCCTGCAATACCCGCGGGTACAGGCGCCGGTCAGCCCCAACGCCACGCCGTCGACCACCACCAACAACGGCGGTGCGATCGTCGTGATGCCACCGCGCGCCAACTGACAGGGTGCCAGCTTTCCGGCGGACCGCCCGCTAGCCAGTGCGCAGCTCGCCCACGCGCAACTCGTACTTCTGGATCTTCTCGATCAGCGTGGTGCGTTGCAGGTGCAGCAGCCGCGCGGTCTGGGACACGTTCCCGTTCGTGCGTTGCAAGGCCTGCTCGATCAGGCTGCGCTCGATGCGCACCAGTTGCTGCTTGAGCGGCAATCCGTCGGGCGGCAGGCTCACGATGCCCTGGGCCAGGCAGACGATCTCCTCCACCACATTGGGCGTGGGCAATTCGCCCACCGGCGGCGCCAGCTCGGGCACGTCGAACAGCGCCCTGGCGCTGTCCTCGCCAGAAGGCGTGGCCAGCGGCATGAAGGCCGGCGGATCGCCCGGGCGATCAAACAGTGACAGCAGCATGTCTTCGGCCGGTCCCGGCACCGGGCGTGGCAGGTCCACGCCGGCCGCAGGCGATGTCTGCGCGGCGGGCCGGGCCAGGGGCTGCACCGGCCTGTCCGCGCGCGCCGACAGGCCAGGCGGCAACATGCCGTGGGGAATCGCGTGCAGCTGCACGCACTGGCCGGGGAACAGCGTCGTGAAGCGGTCCACCAGATTGGACAGCTCGCGCACGTTGCCGGGCCAGCGGTAGTCCATCAGGGCCTGCGTCAATTCGTCATTGAAGCGGATCGGCGCCCGGCCTTCCTGCGCGTGCCGCTCGGCGTAGAACACCAGCAGCTCGGGGATGTCCTCCGGCCTTTCGCGCAGCGGCGCGGTGTGGCACGGCAGCACATTGAGGCGGTAATACAGGTCCTCGCGAAAGCGCGCCTGCGCCAGGTCCTGCGCCAGGTTCTTGTGGGTAGCGGCGATCACCCGCACGTCGATGGCCACCGGTCGGGTGGCCCCCACCGGCACCACGCAGCGGTCCTGCAGCACCCGCAGCAGCTTGACCTGCATGTCCAGCGGCAGGTCGCCGATCTCGTCCAGGAACAGCGTGCCGCCGTTGGCCATCTCGAAGCGGCCCACGCGGTCGCTCACCGCGCCGGTGAAGGCGCCCTTGCGATGGCCGAAGAGTTCGCTCTCCAGCAGGTCCTTGGGGATGGCGCCGCAGTTGATCGGGACGAAGGCGGCCTGGCGACGCTGGCTCTGGCGGTGTAGCGCCTGCGCCACGAGTTCCTTGCCAGTGCCGCTCTCGCCTGTGATCAGCACCGTCGAATTGGAACCCGCCAGCACCTTGATCAGGTCCAGCAGGGTGCGCGTGTGGGCGCTCGTGCCAATGATCGGGGTGGCGGAAGGAGCGTACATCTCAGCCCGGCCGGTTCAACGCGGGGACCATGCAAAAGCAGACATTTGAAGCGATACCGATTCTCAAATAGCCTGTTTGAACTACAAGCGGGTCATTCACACTTTGCAAATCGACAACGGCCTGTCCCGAACTGCATTGGAAAGGCTTCCTGCTCGCCTGTTTAGGTGCCTCGCTATCTGCCAGTCGTCAGGGCCCTTGCCGCGCCTATCTTCAATGGTTGTAACACAAATAGCAAAAGGTAACCATCAAGTCCCCGCCCCAACGACAAAGCCCGCCGGCTGGCGGGCTTTCGTCGTGGAGGGTGGTGGGTGCTGAGGGGCTCGAACCCCCGACCTACGCCGTGTAAGAGCGCCGCTCTACCAACTGAGCTAAGCACCCCCCGGGGTGTCGTTCAGTTCAGTGCATCCTTGAGGGCCTTGCCCGGTCGGAACTTGGGCACCTTCGCAGCCTTGATCTTGATGGTGGCGCCGGTGCGCGGATTGCGGCCGCTGCGGGCAGCGCGCTTGCCAACGGCAAAGGTGCCGAAACCCACCAGAGACACCGAGCCGCCCTTTTTCAAGGTGGTCTTGACGGCGCCGATCATGGATTCGAGCGAGCGTGTGGCTGCGGCCTTGGAGATGTCGGCGTGTTTGGCGATGTGCTCAATCAATTCTGTTTTATTCACAAGGGCCCCTCGGTGAGAGATAGATAGGTTGATATCCAGTTTTTGTTCAGTCACTGCCCTGTCCTGGCGCGCCGTCATCGCGCGCTTTTGGCCTCTGGGGAAGTGTCCTTCGTCGGTCGGTTGGGTCCGATGCCGAGCTTTTGATTAAAGCGACGGCACCAGAGGCTGTCAATACGGCATGAAACTGATATCGACAGCGGGCGGCGATTGTAATCGCTGCCCAATTCTCACAGCGCCTGCGCGATCGCGCGGCCCAGGTCGCTGGTACTGGCCTTGCCGCCGATGTCCGGCGTTCGCGGCCCCCCGCTGGCGGGGTCCAGCACCTTCTCGATCGCGGTGAGCACCGCGTCGTGCGCGGGCTTGTGCCCCAGGAACTCCAGCATCATCGCGCCGCACCAGATCTGCCCGATCGGGTTGGCGATCTGCTTGCCCGCGATGTCGGGGGCGGAGCCGTGCACCGGCTCAAACAGCGAGGGGTGCGTGCGGTCTGGATTGAGGTTGGCGCTGGGCGCGATCCCGATGGTGCCGGTGCACGCGGGACCGAGGTCCGAGAGGATGTCGCCGAACAGGTTGCTGGCTACCACCACGTCGAAGAAATCAGGCCGTTGCACGAAGTGCGCGGTCAGGATGTCGATGTGGAACTTGTCCAGTCGGATGCCCGGATAGGCCCTGGCCATCTCGACCACGCGTTCGTCCCAATAGGGCATGGTAATCGCGATGCCGTTGGACTTCGTGGCGCTGGTCAGGTGTTTCTTGGGCCGCGACTGCGCCAGCTCGAAGGCGAACTTGAGCACGCGGTCCACGCCCACGCGCGACATCACCGTTTCCTGCATCACGATCTCGCGCGGCGTGCCCGGGTACATGCGCCCGCCGATGCTGGAGTATTCGCCCTCGGTGTTCTCGCGCACGATGTACATGTCGATCTCGCCCGGCTCACGGCGGCTGCCGTCGCGGCGCACCACCGGAGCGACGATGCCTGGCATCAGCCGCGCCGGCCGCAGGTTCACGTACTGGTCGAACTCGCGGCGGAACAACAGCAGCGACCCCCACAAGGACACATGGTCCGGGATCTTGTCGGGCCAGCCCACCGCGCCAAAGTAGATCGCGTCGTGGCCGCCGACCTGGTCCTTCCAGTTGTCCGGAAGCATCTTGCCGTGCTTCTCGTAGTAGTCCCAGCTCGAAAAATCGAAGTGGTCGAAATGCAGGTCGATGCCGAAGCGGCTGGCCGCTGCCTCCATCACCCGGATGCCCTCGGGCATCACTTCCTTGCCGATGCCGTCGCCGGCGATCACGGCGATGCGCTTTCTGCTCATGTCATGAACTCCTGAAAAATCCGAAGGCCTCGTCCAGCACCGCCTGTGGCGCCTCCTCGGCCAGGTAATGGCCGCTGTCCACGGCACGTCCGCTGACATCTGCGGCGCGCTCGCGCCACAGCGCCAGCACGTCAAAGCACTTGCCCACGATGCCGTTGTCACCCCACAGCACGCGCAGGGGCTGTGCCAGTCGCCGGCCAGCGGCCACGTCGGTGCGGTCATGCACCAGGTCGATGCCGGCGCTGGCGCGGTAATCGCCGCAGATGCCGCGGCCTGATCCAGGCAGCGCGATGCAGCGTTCGTATTCGGCCATGGCCTGAGGGTCGAAGGCCGCCAGGCCCGCGTAGCGCGCGCCCATCACGCTGCGCAGGTAGCGCACCGGGTCGTCGTCGATCAGGGCCTCGGGCAGCGGGGGCGGCTGGATCAGGAAGAACCAGTGCCAGTAGGCCCGCGCAAACGCTTCGCTGGCGTGCGTGTACATGGCCAGCGTCGGTGCGATGTCCAGCAGCATCAGGCGCTCCACCTGCTCGGGGTGATTGGCCGCCAGCCGGTGCGCCACGCGTGCACCACGGTCATGGGCCAGCACCTGGAAGCGCGCAAAGCCCTGCGATTGCATTACCGCCACCGCGTCCAGCGCCATTTCGCGGCGCGCATAGGCCGCACTGTCGGTGCCAGGCTCGGGGCGGGACGAATCGCCATACCCGCGCAGGTCCATCATCACCACGCAATAGCGCTGCGCCAGCTGCGGCGCCACGCGGTGCCACATCGCCATCGTCTGTGGGTGCCCGTGCATCAGCAGCAAGGGCTCGCCCTGCCCCGCGCGCCGGCAGGCCAGGCGCACATCGCCGCGGCGCACCTCGAATCGATCAAAGCCTTCGAACATGGGGAAGCGATTGTGCCTGCAAGCCGCGCCGCGCTCAGGCGCGCGGAGTCACGGGGCCGCGCACCACCACGCTCACGCCGATAGCGGTCAGGGCCACCCCGGCCACCGTCAGCGCCGTGATCGGCTCGTCGAACAGCACCCAGGCCAGAAGGGCCGTGCTGGGGGGCACCAGGTACATCAGGCTGGTCACCCGGGTGGCCGCGCCCTT
>JBEGVR010000292.1:0-7204 GCA_041178265.1 Pseudomonadota bacterium
CAGGCGGGTGTAGTTGACCAGGTACATCAGCACGCTCAGCGAAACGGCGGTGGTGGCCAGGATCAGGATCTGGGTGGTGGTGATGACCGCGCCGGCGACCTCGATCGGGGCGGCGGGCAGCAGCGTGGGATAGGGCTTGTAGTTCGGCTTGAAGATGATCATCGCCAGCGTCTGCAGCAGGATGGACATGCCGATGGCGGTGATCAGGGGCGCGAGCTTGGGGCTGTTGCGAAGCGGGCGGTAGGCGATCTTTTCGATGGCGTAATTGAGCGAGGCCGTGACCACGCAGGAGATCAAAAGGGCCACGACCAGCAGGACCCAGCCTGGCAGGCCGGGCATCGCGCCCTGCGCGGTGACGATGATCGCCCAGCTCGTGAGGGCGCCCACCATCAGCACCTCGCCATGGGCGAAGTTGATCAGGTTGATGATGCCGTAGACCATGGTGTAGCCCAGGGCGACGAGGGCATACATGCTCCCCAGGACCAGGCCGTTGATGATCTGCTGCAGCAGGATGTCCATCGCGATTTGTCTCCGTTGCGCGCCGCCAGCGATCGAGCAAGAACCCCGCCAGGGGCGGGCCGGTGCGAAAGCGTCGCGAATTGTAGCCAGAGGCCCCTCGCGCAGCGCCGGGTTTTCCCTTCAAAGCCCCGGCTTGCGGGCGGGGAATCAGCCCCCTTCTCGCGAGGCTGCGTCGTCCAGGGCGCGCAACTGGCGAAGCTTCTCCGCGATGCGGATTTCCAGTCCGCGTTCCACCGGCCGGTAAAAACGCGCGGGCGGCATGCCCTCCGGAAAATAGTTCTCGCCCGCGGCGTAGCCGCCCGCCTCGTCGTGGGCGTAGCGATAGCCCTTGCCGTAATCCAAGTCTTTCATGAGGCGGGTGGGCGCATTGCGCAGGTGCATGGGCACCGGGCGGGTGCCATCGCGCTGCACGAAGGCGCGCATGGCGTTGTAGGCGGCATAGACCGCATTGGACTTGGCCGCCACCGCGAGATAGACCACGCACTCGGCCAGGGCCAGTTCGCCCTCGGGTGTGCCCAGGCGCTCGTAGGTCTCGGCGGCGTCCAGGGCCAGGCGCAGGGCGCGCGGGTCGGCCAGCCCGATGTCTTCGGCGGCCATGCGCACCAGGCGGCGCGCCAGGTAGCGGGGGTCGGCGCCGCCATCGAGGATACGCACGAACCAGTACAGAGCGGCATCGGGGTCGGAGCCGCGCACGCTTTTGTGCAGGGCGCTGATGGTGTCGTAGAACTGTTCGCCGCCCTTGTCGAAGCGGCGCATGCGCTCGCCCAGGACCTTGAGCAACCATTCGTCGGTGATTTGGGGCAGGTGCTGGGCGCGCGCGGTGACGGCCAGGGTTTCCAGGGTATTGAGCAGGCGGCGGGCATCGCCGTCGGCATAGGCGATCAGGCGCTCCAGGGCCGCCGCCTCCGGGGGCGGCACCGCACCCAGCGCCTGGGCCCGCGTGACCAGCTGCGCGAGGTCGGCTTCGCCCAGGGGCTGCAGCACATAGACCGCGGCGCGAGAGAGCAGGGCGGAGTTGACCTCGAAGGACGGATTCTCGGTGGTGGCGCCGATGAAGGTGAAGAGTCCTGACTCGACATGCGGCAGGAAGGCGTCCTGCTGGCTCTTGTTGAAGCGGTGCACCTCGTCGACGAAGACGATGGTGCGCCGGGGCGCCAGGCCGGTTTGCGCCAGGCGGGCCTGTTCGACCGCCTCGCGGATGTCCTTCACGCCACCGAGCACCGCGCTGATGGTGATGAACTGCGCCTCGAAGGCCTGTGCCATGAGGCGGGCGATGGTGGTCTTGCCCACGCCGGGTGGGCCCCAGAGGATGCAGCTATGGGGCTGGCCCGACTCGAAGGCGATGCGCAGGGGCATGCCCTCTCCCAGCAGGTGCTGCTGGCCGATCACATCGGCCAGGGCGGCTGGCCGCAGTTGTTCGGCCAGGGGGGCATGCGGGGGGGAATGCGAGGAGGCTGGCGGGGAAGTCACCCGCCAAGTGTAGGCGCGCCACGCGACCGGACCGGGCGCGCGGCGGGACGCGATCCCTCAGGGCCGCAGCACGTCGGCGCCAGGGGGCGGCCGGAACTGGAAGGTCTGGGCAGGCAGCGCCGGGTTGATCTCCATGCGGCCAAAACGCAGGACGGATTGCTGGCCCAGGCTGTCCTGGATTTCGAGGGCGGCCAGTTCGCCGCCGCGAAAGCCCACCCGCATGTCGCGCAAGGCCCCCTCGCGGGCCTTGGGCGTGGCCTGCACCCACTGCAGGCCGTCGCGGTCGGGCGCAGCGACGAGCTCGAACTCCTGGCGAAGGGCCCCCAGGTCGGGTGCAGCCGCGATCAAGGCGGCCGGCGTCGTTCCCAGCGCCTGCGCCTGGCGGCGGGCGGTGACCTGGTTCAGGTCGGGGTCGTGCAGCCACAGCGTCTGGCCGTCGGCCACGATGGTCTGCACAAAGGGCTTGCGGTAGGTGAAGCGAAAGCGGTTAGGTCGCTGGAACTCGAAACTGCCGGACGACTGCCTGGTGCGGGGCGCCTGGCCCTCGCGCGCCGGGGCGGTGACGACCTGGGTGAAGTCGGCGCGGCCTGAGCGGGTGGAGCGCAGGAAAGTTTCCAACGCCTCCAGCCCGTCGGCCCACGCGGCGGCAGGCACACACAGGACGCACAGCGCACTGGCGATCAGGATCCGGCGACGGTGCGCCATCTCACTCCGCCGCCCGCTGCGGCACCAGGATGTCGCGCTGACCCGCACCGTTCATGGCGCTGACCAGGCCCGCCTTTTCCATGTCCTCGACCAGGCGCGCGGCGCGGTTGTAGCCGATCTTGAGGTGGCGTTGCACCAGCGAGATGCTGGCCTTGCGGTTCTTGAGGACCACTTCGACCGCCTGGTCGTACATCGGGTCTTTCTCGCCCCCCTCGCCATCGGTCCCTGCGCCGGGCGCGCCATCGTCATCGAGCGTGCCGCCTTCGAGCAGGCCCTCGATGTAGTCGGGCTCGCCCCCCTGCGCCTTGAGGTAGGCGACGACGCGATGGACCTCGTCGTCGCTGACGAAGGCGCCATGCACCCGCACCGGCAGGCCGGTGCCGCTGGCCATGTACAGCATGTCGCCCATGCCCAGGAGACTCTCGGCCCCCATCTGGTCGAGGATGGTGCGGCTGTCGATCTTGCTGGAGACCTGGAAGGCGATACGGGTCGGGATGTTGGCCTTGATGAGGCCGGTGATCACGTCGACGCTGGGACGCTGGGTGGCCAGGATCAGGTGGATGCCGGCCGCACGGGCCTTCTGGGCCAGGCGGGCGATGAGCTCTTCCACCTTCTTGCCCACGACCATCATGAGGTCGGCCAGCTCGTCGATCACCACCACGATGTGGGGCAGGCGCGTGAGCGGCTCGGGGCTGTCGGGGGTGAGGCTGAAGGGGTTGCCGATGAATTTTTCCTTCGCGGCCGCCTCGTCGATCTTGGTGTTGTAGCCGGCGAGGTTGCGCACGCCCAGCTTGGACATGAGCTTGTAGCGGCGCTCCATTTCGGCCACGCACCAGTTCAGGCCATGGGCCGCCTGGCGCATGTCGGTGACGACCGGGGCCAGCAGGTGGGGAATGCCCTCGTAGACCGACATCTCCAGCATCTTGGGGTCGATCATCAAGAGGCGCACGTCGCGGGCTTCGGCCTTGTACAGGAGCGAGAGGATCATCGCGTTGATGCCCACCGACTTGCCCGAGCCGGTGGTGCCGGCCACCAGCACGTGGGGCATCCTGGCGAGATCGGCCACCACCGGGTTGCCGATGATGTCCTTGCCCAGGCCGATGGTCAGGAGCGAACGGGCTTCGTTGTACACCTGCGAGCCCAGGATCTCGGACAGGCGGATGGGCTGGCGCTTGGCATTGGGCAGTTCCAGGGCCATGTAGTTCTTGCCCGGGATGGTCTCGATCACGCGGATGGACACCAGTGACAGCGAACGCGCCAGGTCCTTGCCCAGGTTGACGACCTGCGAGCCCTTGACGCCGGTGGCCGGCTCGATTTCGTAGCGGGTGATGACGGGGCCGGGCTGGGCGAGCACCACGCGCACCTCGACGCCGAAGTCCTTGAGTTTCTTCTCGATCAGGCGCGAGGTCATCTCGAGGGTTTCGGAAGAGACCGTCTCCTGTCGGACCGCCTCGGCATCCAGCAGGTCGACTTGGGGAAGGGTGCTGTCAGGGAGTTCATTGAACAGGGGTTTCTGGCGCTCCTTGGCGACGCGCTCGCTTCTGGGGGCATCCCCGAGCACCGGCTCGATCAGGACGGGCGCCGCATGCAGTTCCTGGATTTCGGTGCGCTCCTCCAGCACGATTTCCTCGCGCTCGCGGGCCGCCTGCTGCCCCAGCGCCAGGTCCTGCGCGATCTCGCGCCGCTCGCGCCGGGATGCGATGAAACCGTCGATGCGTGCGCCGATACGCTCGGCCACCTGGCCCCAGGAAAAGCGCAAAACCGCGGCCATGGCCACCACCACCACGGCGATGGCCGCGAGGCCCGAGCCGGTGAACCCCAGCCACTGGACCGCCACCGGACCCACCAGGTAGCCCACGATGCCGCCCGCGTGGTCAGGCAGGCGCGGCTCGAAGCGGTAGAGGCGGGACCACTCCAGGGCAGCGCTGGCCGATACCAGCAGGCACAGGCCCGCCCAGAAGAGCAAGCGCTGACGCAACGTCGTCCTGGGCGCCGGCGTGTCGGTTTCGACCCGCATCCACTGGGCCAGGGACGAAAACCAGCCCCGGATGCCGGCAGCCACGCACCACCAGACGGTAAACCCCAGCAGGAAGTAGCTGGCATCGGCCACCACCGCACCCAGGCGCCCACCCCAGTTGCGGGTGGGCCCGCCAGTCCCCGAGGTGGAGAACGCCGCATCCTGCACTGAATGGGTGAGCAAGGCCAGGCACCAGAAGGCCAGCGCCAGGAGGCCCAGCACCAGGGCGATTTCGTGGGCGAAACGGCGCACGCCCGAGGGGGGTGGGGAGCGTCCGGCGTCTGTCGGGTTGTGCAGCGTGTGGAGGGAGTAGGACATCGAGGAGGCTAAGCGTCGGATCGCCAAGGGTAGCGCAGTTAGTTCAGGGCGCCGAGATGCTCCTTGATCAGCATGGAGCCGTCCTCACGGGTCTCCACGAAGCCGCGCTCTTCCAGGTCTTTCATGACCCGGCTGACCATTTCACGGGACGCCCCGACCATCTTGGCGATGTCCTGGCGGGAAATGCGGTCACGAACGGCCAGCTGGCCTTCCCGGTCGGGCTGGGCGAACTCGAGCAGGGCGCGGGCGACCCGGCCGTAGACATCCATCAGGGCCAAGGATTCGATCTTGCGGTCCGCCTGCCGCAGGCGCTGTACCAGGCCCTTCATGATGGCGTAGGCCATGGAGCTGTTTTCGGGCAGGCAGCGCGCAAACTCGGCGCGGCCCAGGGCCAGCATGTCGGTCTGGACTTCGGCCCGCACGCTGGCCGAATGCGCCTGGTTGTCGATCAGGCTCATCTCGCCCACGTAATCGCCGGGCTGCAGGGTGGCCAGGATCACTTCACGGCCCCGCCGGTCGGCGCTGACCACGCGGGCGCGGCCAGTGAGCAGGATGAAGAGGGTGTTGGATTTCTGGCCCTGCTCGACGATGGCCTCGCCCCGCTTGAAGCGGCGCTTGGTGACCGCGTCCGCCACCGACTCGGCCTGGGCGGACGTGAGCAAAGCGAACAGGGGTACCCGGCGAATCAGCTCCAGGTTGGAAAGCATGGACATTTCATTCCTCCCGGGCGGGGCTCAGACCGAACGGGTCGCTGGCGGCACCATCGGTTCTTACAATCAAAGCGATCAACACAGACTTGTGTCACTGACGCCGATCAAGGTGATACTCGCTTGATTAGTCCCGAAATGTACACCGCGCAGCCCCGATGCCTCGCAAGTTTTAATCTCATGAGCCCCACCCACGCAAAAGTCCTCATCCTTGGTTCCGGCCCGGCCGGCTATACCGCGGCCATCTACGCAGCCCGCGCCAACCTGCAGCCCATGCTGGTCACGGGCATTGCGCAGGGCGGCCAGCTCATGACCACCACCGACGTGGACAACTGGCCCGCCGATGTCCATGGCGTGCAGGGGCCGGAGCTGATGCAGCGCTTCCTGGAGCATGCCGAGCGATTCAAGACGCAGATGGTGTTCGACCACATCAACAAGGTCGACTTCAGCCAGCGGCCCTTCACCCTGACCGGTGACAGCGGCACCTACACCGCGGATGCCGTGATCCTGGCCACGGGCGCCTCGGCCCGCTACCTGGGACTGCCCTCCGAAGAGGCCTTCATGGGCAAGGGCGTGAGCGCCTGCGCCACCTGCGACGGGTTCTTCTACCGCGACCAGGTCTGCTGCGTGATCGGCGGGGGCAATACGGCGGTGGAAGAGGCGCTGTACCTGTCCAACATCGCGAGCAAGGTGTACCTGGTCCACCGCCGCGACAAGTTCAAGGCCGAACCGATCCTGGTGGACAAGGTCATGGACAAGGTGGCGGCCGGCAAGATCGAGCTGAAGTTGTTCAAGACCCTGGACGAGGTGCTGGGCGACGCCACGGGCGTCACCGGTGTGCGCCTGAAGGACACGAAGACCGGCGCGACCGAGGATGTGGCCCTGCAGGGCTGCTTCATCGCGATCGGCCATTCGCCCAATACCGACATCTTCCAGGGCCAGCTCGAGATGAAGGACGGCTACATCATCACCCGCTCGGGCAACAATGGGTTTGCCACCATGACCAGCGTCCCCGGCGTCTTTGCCGCCGGCGACGTGCAGGACCATGTCTACCGGCAGGCCATCACCAGCGCTGGGACCGGATGCATGGCGGCCCTGGACGCCCAGCGCTTCCTCGAACAGGGGGATTGAGCCCCCTCCCGGCCCCCTCTTGGGGGTACCGGGGCGCTGCGGCGGGGAAATCCCTATAATGGAAGGCTTTGCTGCGCCCACCCGGGAGCTCGGGAGCACCAGGCAAAGAGCGGGGGCCGCCACCCTTTGAATGGCGGTGGGTTACCGCCACCCCACTGGCGAGGTGAGGCGAGAGCGAGGCGGGGAGCACGGGCTGCAAGGCCGCGGGGCCTGCCGGCAGTGATCGCCGTTTGAAAGGAGTGCCTCATGGCACGCGTCTGCGAAGTCACGGGCAAGGGCCCGATGGTCGGGAACAACGTTTCCCACGCCAACAACAAAACCAAGCGCCGGTTCCTGC
>JBEGVR010000293.1:0-24136 GCA_041178265.1 Pseudomonadota bacterium
ACCGCAAACATCACGACAGCGGCCAAGGCAAAGGCCATCAGGTTGACCAACCATGCTGGGCCCAAGCCCGCCGTGTTCAACCACTCGGCAAAACGCGCCATCGCCAAGGCGGCAAACAAGACCATCGCGCCTTGCGCGAAATTAAACACCCCAGAGGCTTTGAAGATGAGCACAAAGCCCAAAGCCACCAGCGAATACAACATGCCGGCCATCAGGCCACCGAGCAGCGTTTCAAGAAAGAATCCCATGGCAGTCAATGTCCTGTACCGAGGTAGGCGCTGATCACCTCGGGGTTGTTGCGCACTTCATCGGGCGTGCCGTCGCCGATCTTCTTGCCGTAGTCGAGAACCACCACGCGGTCGGAGATATCCATCACCACGCCCATGTCGTGTTCGATCAGCACGATGGTGGTTCCGAACTCTTCGTTGACATCGAGCACGAAGCGGCACATGTCCTGCTTTTCTTCGACGTTCATGCCGGCCATGGGTTCGTCGAGCAGCAGCACCTCGGGCTCCATGGCCAGGGCCCGGCCCAGGTCCACGCGCTTTTGCAAGCCATAGGGCAGCTGGCCCACCGGCGTCTTGCGGTAAGGCTGAATTTCGAGGAAGTCGATGATGCGCTCGACGACCTCGCGATGCTGAAATTCCTCCTTTTGAGCGGGGCCGATGCGCAGCGCCTGGAGCAGCAGGTTGCTCTTGATCTTGAGGTTGCGGCCGGACATGATGTTGTCCAGCACGCTCATGCCCTTGAACAGCGCCAGGCTCTGGAAGGTGCGCGCCACGCCCATCTCGGCCACCTGGCGCGAATTCATGTCGCGAAACTGCTTGCCACGGAACGTGATCAGCCCTTGCTGGGGGTGGTACACGCCGTTGATGCAATTGAGCATCGAGCTCTTGCCAGCGCCGTTGGGGCCAATGATGGCGCGGATCTCGTGCTCGCGCACGTCAAACGAGATGTCGGTCAGCGCCTTCACGCCGCCGAAGGACAACGAGATGTTGGCGACTTCCAGGATCACGTCGCCGATCTGGCGCCCGCCACCGGCCGGGGCGCTGGCGCCCAGCCCGTCGGGGGCGATGTCGTTTTCGATCTTCATGCGGCGGCTTTCACGGGGGCATAGGTGCGGGCGTCGACGATCCTGAGCGTGGCGCTCACGCTGCCGGTTCGGCCGTCCTCGAACTTCACCTGGGTCTCGATGAACTGCTCGGTCCTGCCGCCATACAGGGCCTGGAGCAGCACGCCATATTTCTCGGCGATGAAGCCGCGGCGGACCTTGTTGGTGCGCGTCAGCTCGCCATCGTCGGCATCGAGCTCCTTGTGCAGGATCATGAAGCGGTGGATCTGCGAGCCCGCCAGGCGCTCGTCGCTGGCCAGGTCGACGTTGACCTTCTCGACGCAGTCGCGGATCAATTCGTAGACCTCGGGTTTGACCGCGAGGTCGGCGTAACCGGCATAGGGCAGGTTGCGCCGCTCGGCCCAATTGCCCACGGCATCGAAGTCGATGTTGATCATGACGCAGACCATCTCGCGCCGGTCGCCCACCGCCACGGCCTCCTTGATGTAGGGGAAGAACTTGAGCTTGTTCTCGATGTATTTGGGCGCGAACATGGCGCCGCCGGCCAGGCGGCCCACGTCCTTGGCACGGTCGATGATCTTCAGGTGGCCCTGGGCGTCCAGGAAGCCCGCGTCACCGGTGTGGTACCAGCCTTCGGCCGTCTTGACCTCGGCGGTGGCTTCGGGGTTCTTGTAGTACTCCTTGAGCAGGCCCGGTGAGCGCACCAGGATCTCGCCGCTGTCGGTCACCTGGATCTCCACGCCGCGGCAGGGAACGCCCACGGTGTCGGCGCGCACCTCGTGGTCAGGCTGCATGCACACGAACACTGCGGTCTCGGTGGAGCCATACAGCTGCTTGAGGTTGATGCCGATCGCGCGGTAAAAGGTGAAGAGGTCGGGGCCGATGGCTTCACCGGCGGTGTAGGCCACGCGCACCTGGGAAAACCCCAGGCTGTTGCGAAGGGGGCCATACACCATCAGGTCACCGAGGGCATAGGCGAGGCGGTCGAACAGGCCCACCGATTTGCCATCGCGCAGCTGCGGGCCGACGCGGCGCGCCACGTCCATGAACGCCTGGAACATCCGGCGCTTGATCGCGCTGGCATCCTCCATGCGGATCATCACGCTCGTGAGCAGGCTCTCGAAGACGCGCGGCGGCGCGAAATAGTAGGTTGGCCCGATCTCCTTGAGGTCGATCATCACCGTGGCCGCCGACTCGGGGCAATTGACCACGTAGCCGCAGGCCAGCCACTGGGCGTAGCTGAAGATGTTCTGGCCGATCCAGGCCGGCGGCATGTACGCCAGCACCTCCTCGCGCGCGGTGAGGTGGTCGAACTCGGCCCCGGCCTGCGCGCGATCGAGCAGGCTGTGATGGGTGTGGACCACGCCCTTGGGGGTGCCGGTGGTGCCGGACGTGAAGAACATCGCGGCCACCTCGTCGGCACGTCCGCGGGCCACCTCCTCGCGGAAGAACACCGGGTGCAGGCGGGCGTGGGCCTCGCCAGCCGCAGCCAGGTCGTCGATCGAGGCCAGGCCCGGCTCGTCGTACTTGCGCAGGCCGCGCGGGTCGTCAAAGTAGATCGCCTGCAGTTGCGGGCACTGCTCACGCACCTCCAGCAGCTTGTCGACCTGCTCCTGGTCCTCGACAAAGGCAAAGCGCACCTGCGCGTTGTTGATCGGAAACACGCACTCGGCGGCTGCCGCGTCCTGGTACAGGGGAATGGGCACCGCACCCAGCGACTGGGCGGCCAGCATGGTGGCGTAAAGGCGCGGGCGGTTGGCGCCGACCACCACCATGTGGTCGCCACGCGCCAGGCCCGCCTGGTGCAGGCCACAGGCCAGCTTCTCCACCAGCGTGGCCAGCGCCGACCAGGTCAGCGTCTGCCAGATGCCGTATTCCTTCTCGCGCAGCGCGGCGCTCTCGCCCTGCATGTTTGCATGTTGCAAAAGCAGTTGCGGAAATGTCTCTTGCGTCATGGTTCTTTCTTCCAGGGCGCACGGCCGGCCGGCCTCGCCCAACGATCCCGCATTCTTGTCCGCTGAGGCGCACGCGGACTGTTCGGCCCTGTACAGTTTTCCCTAGTGAAAACCCTAGCGAGGAGCCGACAGGTGCCGCCGCGGGCACGGTCCGTTACCTCGGCTGCGCAAGTTTCACGTCAGGATGGTTGAAATGCAACTTCCTCTCAGACAGACCACGATCGGCCGCAGGTTTTTCCGCGCAGCGGTCCTCGCAACCGCCCTGGGGATCTGCCCCCATGCGATGGGCGTCACCCCCCGGCAGGATTGCCATGCCGTGAGCCGCGAGGCCTGCGCCATCGCCCACGGGATGGGACGCGGCATCAACCTGGGCAACATGCTGGAGGCCCCGCGCGAGGGTGACTGGGGGGTGCGCCTGGAACCGCACTTCATCGCTCTGGCCACGCGCCACTTCCAGACCGTGCGCCTGCCGGTGCGATGGAGCAACCATGCCGCACCCACGGCCGATGCACGCATCGACGAGGGCTTCGCGCGACGGGTGGACGGGGTGGTAGCCGCCTTGCTGGCACGCGGTGTGCACGTGATCCTGAACGTCCACCACTACACCCAGTTGACCGGCGGCGCGCTGCACCCCAAGGAGTTTGCGGTGGACCCGGGGGTGCTCGAGGAGCGGTTGGTGAACCTGTGGCGGCAGATCGCCTGGCGTCATCGCCACCGGCCGCCGCAGCTGCTTTTTGAATTGCTCAATGAACCGCATGGCCAGCTCGAGGGCGAACGGTGGAACCGACTGGCGGCACGCCTCTTGGCCGTGGTGCGCGCGAGCAACCCCCGGCGCGTGGTGATGATCGGGCCGGGCGACTGGAACCATCCGCGCGCCCTGCCCGCCCTGCGCCTTCCGCCCGATCGCCACCTGATCGTGGCGATCCACAGCTACGACCCCTTCGAGTTCACCCACCAGGGCGTGACCTGGCGGCCCACCCCGCTGCCTACCGGCACACGATGCTGCGACGAGGCCCAGCGCGCCCAGGTGGTGCAGGCCCTGCATCAGGCCGTGCAGTGGAACCGCGCCCACGGCGTGCCGGTGCACCTGGGCGAGTTCGGCGCCTACAGCGCCGGCGACCTGGCCTCGCGCGCTGCCTATGCGCGCCTGGTGCGCGACGAGGCCGAGCGCCGGGGTATCGGCTGGGCCTGGTGGGAGTGGGGCTCGGATTTCTCGGGGGTCTACGACCCGGCCCGGCGCGCCTGGGTCGAGCCCCTGCGCCAGGCGCTGCTCGATTGAGTGGGGCTCAGGCCGGCGGAAAGGCCAGCACCTTGTCGATGCGCTTGCCGTCCAGGTCCACCACCTCGAAGACCCAGCCCGCGCACTCGATGCGCTCGGTCACCACCGGCAGGTGGCCGGACACCGCCATCAGCAGGCCCGCCAGAGTGTTGTAGCGGCCCCGGTCCTCGTCGGGCAGCTCGGCGCGGATGTCCAGCCGCGCCTTCAGCTCGGACACCGGCATGAGGCCATCGAGCAGCCAGGAGCCATCTTCGCGGCGCGTGGCCCAGGCCTGCGCCTGCTGCACCGGCTGCAGCTCGCCGGTGATGGCCTCCAGCAGGTCGTGCGGCGTCATGAGGCCCTGCACCACGCCGTATTCGTCCACCACGAACACCATGCGTGCCGAGTGGGCGCGAAACTGCTCCAGCAACTCCATGCCGGTGAGCGTCTCGGGCAGGAAGGCCGCTGGCACCGTATGCGCCTCCAGGGGCTGCACGGCTTCCTCGCCCGTCAACGCCAGCAGGCGCGACACGCTGACCACGCCCACGACTTCGTCCAGCGAGCCGCGGCACACCGGGTACCAGGAATGGGCGCCGTCGCGACCGGCCTGGGCCAGCGCCTGCGACACCGACAGACCCGCCGGCAGCCACTGGATGTCGGACCGGGGCAGCATCATGGAAGTGAGCGTGCGGTCGTCCAGGTGGAACACGTTCTGCACCATCTGGCGCTCGTGCTGCGCGATCACGCCGGCGTCGACGCTCTCCTCCAGGCTGTGAGTGAGTTCTTCCTCGGTGATGGGGCGGGTCTTGGCGGTGTCGATGCGAAGCAGCCGCAGCACGCCCTGGGTGGTGGCGGAAAGCAGCCACACGAAGGGCCGGGCCACCCGGGCCAGGCCCGCCATCGGCCGGGCCATCCAGAGGGTGACCGTCTCCGGATGGAGCTGGCCGATGCGTTTGGGGACCAGCTCGCCGAAGATGATGGTGATGAACGTGATCAGGGCCACCACGATGGCGGTGGCGGCGATGCCGGCGGGACGGGGGCTGACGCCCAAACTCCCCAGCCACTGCGCCAGGCCGGCGCTGAAGGCCGCCTCGCCAATGATGCCGTTCAACACGCCGATGGAGGTGATGCCCACCTGCACGGTGGACAGGAACTGCGTGGGCTGCTCCATCAGGCGCAGCGCGGTCTGTGCGCCCGCGTCACCCGCCTCGGCCAAGGCCAGCAGGCGCGCCTTGCGACTGGCGGCCAGGGCCAGTTCGGACATGGCGAACGCGCCGTTGAGGAGGGTCAACAGCGCGATCAGCAGGACATCCATCGTTCGCGAGGAGAATCGGACACCATGGCACTCTACCTGATCGGCGACGTCCAAGGCTGCGACGCGCCCCTGGGCCGGCTGCTGGAAAAGATCGATTTCTCCCCGAGCCGCGACACCCTCTACCTCCTGGGCGACCTGGTAAACCGGGGCCCGGACTCCGACCGCGTCCTGCGCCGGCTCATGGCCTATGGCGATTCGGCGCAATGCGTGTTGGGCAACCACGACCTGTCGCTGCTGGTCACCGCGCAGGGCCTGCGCTCACCCCACCCGGGCGACACCGTGCAGGCGGTGCTGCAGGCGCCCGACCGCGAGGCAATGCTCGAGTGGCTGCGCCACCGGCCGCTGGCGATGCAGGCGCATGGGGTGCTGATGGTGCATGCGGGGGTGCTGCCGCAGTGGGACGCGGCGCAGGTGCTGGCGCTGGCGGGCGAGGTGCAGGAGGCGCTGCGCGGGCCCGGGATGCCGCAGCTGCTGGCGCAGATGTTCGGCAACGAGCCCGCCCGCTGGGACGACGCCCTGCGGGGGCCCGATCGCCTGCGCGTCGTGGTCAACGCACTCACTCGCCTGCGGTTCTGCGAGGCGGACGGCACCCTGCACCTGAAGGCCACGGGCGGCCCACAGCAGGCGCCAGCGGGCACGCTGCCGTGGTTCGACGTGCCCGGGCGGCGCACGGCGGGGACGCCGATCGCCTGCGGGCACTGGTCGACGCTGGGGGTGCTGATTCGTGCGGACCTGATGGCGCTGGATTCAGGCTGCGTCTGGGGCGGGTGCCTGAGCGCCCTGCGGCTGGAGGCCGACCCGGCGCGGCGTGAATTGATCCAGGTGGCCTGTGATCAGGCGCAGACGCCAGGCGCGGACTGAGGAACGGCGGTTTATTCGCCGGTTTGTTCGGCGGCCTGTTCCGCAGCTTGTTCGACGGGTTGCTCCCCCGTCTTGAACAGGGCCGCCACCTTGCGCTTGGTCTTGATGTTGGCCGAGACGCGGCTGGTCACGGGCTTGGCCGCGGCCTCCCAGGCCGGCGCGACCTCGGTGGCCGGGGCCTCGTAGGGCTGGTCGAAGAAGGGATCGCGCGGGGCGGCCGACGACCGCGCCGGACGGGGTTCGCGCGGGACGGCCGGCGCGTCGAGCGCGTCGCGCGGATCGCCCGTCTCGCCGCGCTCGCGCCAGGCACGGCGGCCGTCGTTGATGCGGCCCCGCGGCCGGTCTTCCTCGAATTCAACGGCCTCGATCTCGAGCTTTTTCTTCAGGAGCCGTTCGAGGTCGGTCACCAGGCGGCCGTCGGTGCCCGAGACGAAGGTGACGGCCAGGCCCGAGGCGCCGGCACGGCCGGTGCGGCCGATGCGGTGCACATAGTCCTCGGGGTTGAAAGGCACGTCGAAGTTGAACACCGCCGGCACGTCCTTGATGTCAAGCCCGCGCGCGGCCACGTCGGTGGCCACCAGCAGGTCGACCTCGCCGGCCTTGAAGGCGGCCAGCGCCTTCAGGCGCTCGTCCTGGCTCTTGTCACCGTGCAAGGCGGTGGTCTTGAGGCCATCGCGCTCGAGCGAGCGGGCCAGGCGCGCGCACCCGAGCTTGCTGTTGACGAACACGAAGGCCTGCTTGATCTGGCGCTGGCGCACCAGCTGCATCAGGACCCGGCGCTTGTCTTCGTCGACCACGCTGTAGAAGTGCTGTTCGACGGTGGAGGCCGTCTCGTTGGGAAGGGCCACCTCGATGGTGACGGGGTCCTTGAGGTAGCTGTTCGCCAGGCGCTTGATCTCGGCCGAGAAGGTGGCCGAGAACAGCAGCGTGGTGCGCTGCTTGGGCAGATACGACAGGATGCGTTGCAGGTCCGGCAGGAAGCCGATGTCCAGCATGCGGTCGGCCTCGTCGAGCACCACGTACTCGACCTGATTGAGCACCGCGTTCTTGGCTTCGATGTGATCGAGCAGGCGGCCGGGCGTGGCCACCAGCACCTCGACGCCGCGTTTGAGTTCGAGCGTCTGCGGCTTCATGTCCATGCCGCCGAATACCACCGTGCAGCGCAGGTTGGTGTACTTGGCATAGAGCTTGACCTGCTGGGCCACCTGGTCGGCCAGTTCGCGCGTGGGTAGCAGCACCAGGGCGCGCACCGGGTGGCGGGCGGGCGAGGTGGAGGAATTCTCGTGTTTGAGCAGGCGCTGCAGCAGGGGCAGCGAGAAGGCCGCCGTCTTGCCGGTGCCGGTCTGGGCGGCGCCCATCACGTCCTGGCCGGTCAGGACCACGGGGATGGCCTGGGCCTGAATGGGCGTCATGGACTCGTAGCCCATTTCGGCGACGGCCCGCGCCAGCGGCTCGGCCAGGGAGAGATTGGAAAAGGAGGTGGCAGTCATGACAGCCTGCTATTGTCGCATCTCGGGGACCGGGGCCCGCCGGCAGACCCGCGGGGCGGGCGCCAGGCACGGTGAAAGTACAGTGCCCCATCCGCCGGCCCTCCCTGCCCACCCCCCATGACCGCCGCCCCCGCCATCGCCCCCCCGACCGTCCTGGTCACCGGCTTCGACCCCTTCGACGGCGCCTCCCTGAACCCCAGCTGGGAGGCCGCCCGGGCCCTGCACGGGCAGGACATCAACGGCCACCGGGTGGTGGCGGGCCAGTTGCCCACCGACTTCGCCCGTTCGCTGCCAGCCCTGGAGGCGCTGCTGCGGGCCCACGCGCCCCGGCTGGTGGTGTGCTGCGGGCTGGCCGGCGGGCGCGCCGCGATCTCGCTGGAGCGGGTGGCGATCAACGTGCAGGACGCCCGCATCCCCGACAACGCCGGCGCGCGCCCCGTGGACGAAGCCATCGTGCCCGGGGCCGAGGCCCCCGCCGCGTACTTCACCAGCCTGCCGATCAAGGCCATGCGGCGGGCCCTGCAGGACGCCGGCATCGCCACCGAGGTCTCGCAGACCGCCGGCACCTTCGTGTGCAACCACGTGTTCTACGGCCTGATGCACCACCTGGCAACGCGTGGCCCGACGACCGCGCGCGGGGGCTTCGTCCACGTGCCGTGGTTGCCGGGGCAAGGGGCGCCTTCGATGCCGCCGGCCCAGGTGGTGCAGGGCCTGCGCCTGGCGATCGCCTGCGCGCTGGCCACGCCAGTGGACATCCGCGCCGAAGGCGGCGCGCTGGACTGAGTCCCCGGCCCGCGCGCCGGCGCGCGGGCCGGCGCCTAAAATGCCGGGGTGTCCATCCTGAACGCCGACCTGCACTGCCACTCCGTGGTCTCCGACGGCACGCTCACGCCCGAGGCCCTGGCCGCGCGGGCTGCCGCCAACGGCGTCGAGCTGTGGGCCCTGACCGACCACGACGAGATCGGCGGCCAGCACCGTGCGATGTCCGCGGCGCGCGAGGCGGGCCTGAAGTACCTCACCGGCACCGAGATCTCGGTCACCTTCGCCGGGCAGACCGTGCACATCGTGGGCCTGGGCTTCGACCCCGAGGACGAATCCATGCGCCAGGGCCTGAAGGCCACGCGCGGCGGGCGCAGCGAGCGAGCGCAGGAGATGGCGCAGGGCCTGGCCCGTGTGGGCATCCATGGCGCCTACGAGGGGGCCCTCAAGCACGTGGGTAATCCCGACCTGATCTCGCGCACCCATTTCGCCCGCTTCCTGGTCGAGTCCGGCGTGTGCCGCGACACCTCCGAGGTCTTTCGCCGCTACCTCACTGAGGGCAAGCCGGGCTTCGTACCGCACCGCTGGGCCAGCCTGGGCGACGCGGTGGCCTGGATCACCCGCGCCGGCGGCGTGGCGGTGATCGCCCACCCCGCACGCTACGCCTTCACCGCCAACGAGGAATACGCCCTCTTCTCCGAATTCAAGACCCACGGCGGCCAGGGCGTCGAAGTGGTCACTGGCAGCCACACCCCCGCCGAGTACGTGAAGTACGCCCAGGCCGCCCGCGAGTTCGGCCTGGCCGCCTCGCGCGGCAGCGATTTCCACAGCCCCCAGGAGAGCCATACCGACCTGGGCCAGTTGCCCTATCTGCCGGGCGAACTCACGCCCGTGTGGGAGCTGCTGTCGGACCGCATCCAGTGAGCGGGGCCCAGGCCGCCGCCGCGCGCACCCTGGCGGGCATCGCCCTGGTGCTCATGGCCACCGTCTTCTTCGCGGTCACCGACACCGCGGCCAAGTACGTCACCGCCGCCGGCACGCCGCTGCTCATGGCCCTGTGGGCCCGCTACGCCTTCCAGGCCATGGCGACCACCCTGGTGGTGCTGCCCCTGGGCGGCTGGTCGGTGATGCGCACGCGCCAGCCCCTGCTGCATGCCCTGCGCGGCCTGGTGCTGGTGACCAGCAGCATGCTTGTGTTCATGAGCCTGAAGTTCATGTCGGTGGGGGAGTTCACCGCCATCATGCTGATGGCCCCCCTGGTGCTCACCTGGGTGGCGGGCACCTTCCTCCAGGAACATGTCTCGCCCCTGCGCTGGGCCCTGGTGTGCGGCGGCTTCATCGGCACGGTGGTGATCATCCGCCCGGGCGGCGAAGCCTTCACGCCGGCCCTGCTCCTGCCGCTGGCGCAGGTGGGCTTCAACTGCGGCTTCCAGGTCCTGACCATCCGGCTGGCCCGCACCGAGAACCCGCTGGCGATCAACTTCTACACCGGGTGGGTGGGCGCGCTGGCGGCCACGCCACTGCTGCTCCTGGCCTGGGAGCCGCAGTTGCCCCCGTTGCAGTGGGCACTGCTGGTGGGCATGGGCGTGTTCGGAGCCGCGGGCCATTTCCTCCTGATCCTGGCCTACCGGCGGGCGCCAGCGTCCACACTCACCCCCTACCAGTACGCGCAGATCGGTTTCGCCATGGGCTGCGGGTGGCTGGTCTTCGGCCAAGTGCCCGATGGCTGGTCCCTCCTGGGCATGGGCCTGATCACGCTGTGCGGCGCCGCCGGTGCCTGGCTCACGGTGGTCGAACACCGACAGGCCCTGCGCGTGGCCTGAGCGCGGCCCGCCGCTCCGGCCACCGCAGCGGATACTGCGGGCATGGCGCAATTGTTCGAGGTGCACCCCGACAACCCGCAGCCGCGGCTGCTGCGGCAGGCCGTCACCTTGCTGGAACAGGGCGGCGTGCTGGCCGTGCCCACCGACTCCAGCTACGCCCTGGCCTGCCACCTGGACGACAAAGGCGCGGCAGATCACCTGCGCCAGATCCGCGGGGTGGACGACAAGCACCACCTCACGCTCCTGTGCCGCGACCTGAGCGAGCTGGCCAGCTACGCGCGTGTGGACAACCGCCAGTACCGGCTGCTCAAATCCGCCACCCCCGGGGCCTACACCTTCATCCTGGAAGCCTCCCGCGAAGTGCCCCGGCGCGTGAGCCACCCACAGCGCAAGACCATCGGCCTGCGCGTGCCGCGGCACACCGCGCTGCAGGCCCTGCTGGCGCTGCACGGCGCCCCGCTGCTGGCCACCACCCTGATCCTGCCGGGAGAAGATCAGCCCCTGAACGACGCGCACGAGATCCGCGAGCGCCTGGAGCGCGCGCTGGCCGGCGTGATCGACGCTGGCGCCTGCCCCTCCGAGCCCACCACGGTGGTGGACCTCAGTCCCATGGGCGAGGGCGCAGCGCCCCTCGTGCTGCGCGAAGGCCGCGGGCAGGTGGCGGCACTTGGCCTCTGAGACGGGCTCCGGGACGACCTTCGAGACAGCCTCTGAGACAATCCGGGCGTGGATTTCAACAACCTTGTCCAGACCGTCCTGATTTACGCACTGCCCGTGCTGTTCGCCATCACCGTGCACGAGGCGGCGCACGGCTACGCGGCGCGGCACTTCGGCGACCCGACGGCCACGGTGCTGGGACGCGTGACCCTCAACCCACTGCCCCACATCGACCTGGTCGGCACGATCCTGATGCCGCTGATGCTGTATTTCGCGACCTCGGGCGCCTTCCTGTTTGGCTACGCCAAGCCGGTGCCGGTGGATTTCGCCCGCCTGCGCCGGCCCAAGCGCGACATGGTCTGGGTGGCCCTGGCCGGCCCAGCCTCCAACTTCGTGCAGGCAATCCTGTGGGCGCTGGGCCTGGTGCTGCTGGCGGCACTGGACATCGATGAAACCTTCTTCGTGAAGATGTGTGAAGCCGGCGTACTGGTGAACCTCGTCATGTGGGCCTTCAACCTGTTCCCGCTGCCACCCCTGGACGGCGGTCGCATCCTGGTGGGCCTGCTGCCCTGGCGCCAGGCGCAGGCGGTGGCCCGCATCGAACCCTGGGGCTTTTTCATCGTGCTGGGCCTGGTGCTGGCCGGCGTCGTGGGCAGCCTGTGGCTGCGGCCCCTCATGTCGGTCGGTGCCGCCGCCATCCAGGTGCTGATTTCGCCCCTGCAGGCCCTGCTGCCCTGATCCCCTCACAAGACCCCTGACCGCCCGCCGCATGACCCCCGCCCCCGTCCGCTTCCTCACCGGCATCACCACTACCGGCACCCCCCACCTGGGCAACTATGTGGGCGCGATCCGGCCCACCGTACAGGCCAGCCGCCGCCCCAGCACCGAGAACTTCTACTTCCTGGCCGACTACCACGCCCTGATCAAGTGCGACGAACCGGCCCGCATCCAGCGCTCCACGCTGGAGATCGCCGCCTGCTGGCTGGCCGCCGGGCTGGACCCCGAACACGTCTTTTTCTACCGGCAGTCCGACATTCCCGAGATCCCCGAGCTGACCTGGTTCCTCACCTGCGTGACCGGCAAGGGGCTGCTCAATCGCGCCCACGCCTACAAGGCCTCGGTGGACAAGAACCTGGCAGCCGGCGCCGACCCCGACGCCGATGTCACTGCGGGCCTGTTCATGTATCCGGTGCTGATGGCAGCCGACATCATCCTGTTCAACGCGCACAAGGTGCCGGTGGGCCGGGACCAGATCCAGCACATCGAGATGGCGCGCGACATGGCCGCCAGCTTCAACCACCTGTACGGCCCGCACTTCACGCTGCCCGAGGCGCAGATCGACGAGGCGGTGGCCACCCTGCCCGGTCTGGACGGCCGGAAAATGAGCAAGAGCTACGACAACACCATCGGCCTGTTCACGCCGCCGGCGCAGATGCGCAAGCAGATCGCGTCCATCGTGACCGATTCGCGCGCGCCAGGCGAACCCAAGGACACCGAAGGCTCGGCCCTGTTCCAGATCTACCAGGCCTTCGCCAGCTCGCAGGAAACTGAACGACTACTAAAGAATTACCACGAAGGCATCGCCTGGGGTGAAGCCAAGAACCTGCTGTTCGAGCTTGTCGACCGCGAGATCGCGCCGATGCGCGAACGCTACGAGGCCATGGTGAACAACCCCGCCGAGGTCGAACGCATCCTGCTGCGTGGCGCCGAAAAGGCCCGCGAGCGCGCGCGCCCCTTCATCGCCCGCCTGCGCGAGGCGGTGGGGCTGCGCAGCCTGGCCCGCGCCGGCAGCACCGGCACCCCCCAAAAGGGAGACAAGAAGGCGCTGCCCACCTTCAAGCAATACCGCGAAGCCGACGGCCTGCACTATTTCAAGCTGGTCGATGCCAGCGGCCGCCTGCTGCTGCAAAGCCGGGGCTTCGCCTCCCCCCGGGACGCCGGCCAGGCCATCGGCCGTATCCGCGAGCAGGGGCTGGCCGCCCTCGCAGACCTGGGCGCCCAGGTCCAACGTCCCCACGACCTGTCCGAGAACGAACTGAGCACCCACCTGTCGCAACTGAGGCAACCTGATTAATCCAGCTCTGCTATAAACGCGCCAGCAGGTTATTCATTACGTTCACCATGCAAGCCACCAAAACCGCTCCCGCCCCCATGAATCTCTTCGTGATCGACGACCATCCGCTGATGCGCGAAGCGGTGGTGATGCTCCTGCGGCGGATGCGCCCGGGCGCCAACGTGGTGGAACTCGAACGCATGGGCGGCCTCGACGGCGCGGTGCGCCAGCACGGCACCCCCGACCTGATCTGCCTGGACCTGAAGCTGCCCGACACCACAGGCACTTCGGGGGTGCATGAAGTCAAGAACCTCTTTCCCGAGACGCCCCTGGCGGTGATCTCGGCCTCGCCCTCCTCTGATGCGGAGGAAGTCTGCATCGAGGCGGGCGCCGACATCTACATCGAGAAATCCTCAGGCGCTGGCGAGATCGGCAATGCATTGCGCGCTCTGCTCTCGGCCGACGGCCAGTTCGAGGAACTCGCGCCTACCGACAACAAGCTGTCCAAGCGCCAGAAGCAGCTGATCGTGATGCTCGATCGGGGCCTGTCCAACCGCGAGATCGCAGAAGAACTGGGCATCAGCGAGCACACGGTGAAGGTGCACCTGTGGCGCCTGTTCCGCCGCCTGGGTGTCAAGAGCCGCACGCAGACCATCCACTACGCGCGCGTTCACGGCCTGCTGGCCAGCTGATCGATCGAGGCGGCCCGCGCGGCCGCCTGCTGCGGGTCGCTCGGATCGAGCACCAGCCTGAACATCGTGCCCCGCCCGGGCTCTGACTTGAGTTCGACCGGGTGACCCAGGATTCGGGCCAGGCGCGAGACGATGTACAGGCCCAGGCCGAATCCGTCCTGCGTGCCTTCGTGCACCGGCACCTTGTAGAACTCACGAAAGATGTCGCGCTGGTGCTCGGGCGCGATGCCCAGGCCCGTGTCCCAGACCTCGATGCAGGGGCGCGTGGCCCCATGCCGCACCGCCAGCAGCACGGTGCCGTGCTCGGTGTACTTGATGGCGTTGGACACCAGGTTGCCCGCGATGCGCGCCAGCAGCAGGCTGTCCGAAACCACCGTGCCGCCAGCGCGGCGCACCCGAAGCTGCAGCCCCTTGGCCTGGGCCAGCGGGCGGTATTGCAGTTCAAGGTCGTCCAGCAGCTTGTCCAGTGACACCGCCTCGAGCTTCAGGCGGATCTTGCCGGAGTCCAGGCGCACCAGGTCGAAGAGCGAATCGAACAGTGCGTTGACGGCGCGGGTGGACTCCAGGATCTTGGGCGCGATCTCGGCCACGAGCTCGGGCTCGCTGGCGAGCCAGTCGGCATACAGGCCCAGCGCCAGCACCGGCTGGCGGATGTCGTGCGTGGCGCTGGCCAGGAAGCGGTTCTTGATTTCCACCGCGTCCAGCGCGGCACGCGTCTGGCGCGTGAGGGATTCGATCAGTTGGCTGTTGCGGTATTGCAGCTCGAAGTTGCGCCGGTGCGTGCGATGCTGCCGCTGGCCAGCCTGATAGAGCACCTGCCAGAAGATGGCCAGCAGGGCCAGCAGCCAGTAGTGGTAGTAGGGGCCCTGCAGCTGGTGCTCGGCGACCACGCGCCAGACCACGATGGCCAGGGCTGTGGCCATGAGGGTGTTGAGGTAGGCGCGCATCGCACCGAGCACCGGTGACAGGCCATTGATCGCCAGCATCGTGATGGAAGCAAGGATCAGCCAGCAGATGAACTGCGTGGACAGCGGCGCGCGCTCGAAGAACAGTCCGACCGAGGACGCCCAGACCAGGGCGCTGGCCGTCCAGAGATGGCGGGCCCGCGCGTAGAAGGCCAGCTGCGAGGCGGGGTCGGCCGAGACCACATGGCGCTCATAGCGGTGGACCACCAGGGCGCGCACCACGGCCATCGAGACGGCAGCCAGGGTCCAGAGCACCAGGGCCAGGGCATCGGTATCGCCCCACATCACGCCTGCATAGATCGGGATCACCACCCAGATCGCGACCTGGGTGGTGCCCGACACCCGCACCAGGCTGCGAACCAGCTGCGCATCCACCCACTCGGTCTCGGCGGGGGTGTGGAAGGACGCGGGGGTGTCGGGGTTCATGGATCGGGTGTACAGCCTGACTAGTCTATCGAATGGCCGGGTGCCGGCGCGGCGCCGGGGCGATCCTCAGTTGCTGGCGGTACTTGGTGACGGTGCGCCGGGCCACGCGCAAGCCCTGGCGCGCCAGCTGGTCCGCCAGAGCCACGTCGGACAGCGGCTCGTGCGGGGCCTCGGCGGTAATCAGCTCCTGGATCAGGCCGCGGATCGCGGTAGGGGAACACTCGCCGCCGCTGGCGGTGGACAGTCCTCGCGAGAAAAAATATTTCAGCTCGAACACCCCGCAAGGCGTGGCCATGAACTTGTTGTTGGTCACGCGTGAGACCGTCGATTCATGCGCGCCCACCGCGTCGGCAATCTCGCGCAGGGCCAGCGGACGCATCGCCATCGGGCCGTAGGCCAGGAAGCGGTGCTGGCGCTGCAGGATCGCGCGCGCCACCGACAGAATGGTGGCAAAGCGCTGTTCGACGTTGCGCAGCGTCCAGCGCGCCTCCTGCAGGTGTGCGCCCAGCTCGGCGTGGCCCGGGTCGCGGCAACGGCTGTACCACTCGGCGTAGTGCCGGTGCAGGCGCACGCGCGGGATGACGGCGGGGTTGAGGCTGGCGACCCACTGCCCGCGCTGGCGCCGCACCACCACGTCGGGCGTGACGTAGTGGGTCACCTGCGGGCCGTGGCGCCACCCCGGCCGCGGGTCCAGGCGGCGGATCGCGTCGCAGGCCACCTGCACTGCATCACGCGGCGCTCCCAGGCGCCGCGCCAGCGCTCCCACATCCGCCCAAGCCAGTGCAGGCAGGTGCTCGCGCACGATCCGCAGCGCCAGCCCCGAGTCGGCGCGGAAGGCCCCTTCGGGCCACTGCGCCAGCTGCAGCTGCAGGCACTCCGGCAGGTCGCGCGCGGCCACCCCCGCCGGGTCCAGCGCCTGCACCCGCCGCAGCGCGATGGCCAGTTCCTCGGGGTCAGCCACCGGCATCAGGCCGCTGGCCTGCCCCACCTCCTGCAGCGGCGCGCGCAGGTAGCCGTCCTCGTCCAGGCTGTGGACGATCGCCAGGGCCAGCACCCGGTCCCGATCGGGCAAGGGCATCACGTTCAGCTGGCTTGCCAGGTGCTCCGCGAGCGTGGTGGGCGCCGCCAACGTGTCAAAGCCCCACTCGCCATCGGCATCGCCGCGGCGCGACCCCGCGATGCCAGGCTCCCAGCCGGTATCGACCTCGGGCGTATCGTCGTCCGGTGCCTCCTGCGGTGGCTCCGCGCTCGGATCCGGCGGTGCCTCGTCGGCATCCACCTCCAGGAAGGGGTTGGTGTCGGCCGCCTGCCTCACGATCTGCGAGAAATCCAGGGAGGACATCTGCAGCAGGCGCACGGCACGCTGCAGGCGCGGAGACAGCGTGGGTGCGAGCTGGGCACTGGCGTGCAGCGCGGGTGAGGGGATCATGACGGGGCACCTCCTTGGAGGCGATCGCATGCGCAAGCCGCGTGCCGTCCCGCGGCCCGAGCCACGGGTGCTGACACCTGCGACACCCTGTCACCCGGCCGGGATGCGCCAGCGTGCAGCACGGCGCGACGCGGCGCGACGCGGCGCCCACCACTGACGGCTGGAGCGTCCCGCCATCGGTAGTCCTTGCCGCAAGGCACGACGCGCATCGAGCCGCCGGGGTTACAGGCGGTTGCCCCCCTGCCTTTTTCCTCGGGGCGCGCAGTAGGCTGTACGAGCTTGCCGCCCGCCATCTCCCATGCCCTCACCCGACCTTCCGACCACGCCCACCGCGCGCGTGCCGCCCGGGCCGTCCCTCGCGGGCTGGCGCCACACGCTGCGCAGCCCCCTGAACGCCATCCTCACCGCGACAGCAGTCCTTGAGGTCTGTCCGGCGGACAGCGTCGCGGCGATCGAGGCGCGGCGCATCATCGCCCGGCAAACGAGGAACCTGGCATGGCTGATCAGCGAAATGCCGGGCGATGACCACCTGGCCACATGAGGCAGGCGCGATGCCGTCGCTCCCCCGCTCGCCCACAGCCTGTGGCTCACGATCCCCCGGGCCCTGGAACCCCACAGCGATGCTCGTGAACCATGCGCTGATCGTCGAGGACGACGCGGACGCGGCCCGCATGGTGGCGGCGCTGGTCGCCAGCCAGGGCTATTCGGCGGCCACCGCGCTGTCCCTCCAGGACGCCCGCCGCCAGCTCGCGCTGCAGGCGCCCGACCTTCTGCTGCTGGACCTGCGCCTGCCTGATGGCAACGGCCTGTCGCTGCTGGAGGACACCGAGCTCCTGGGCCAGCCCGAGGTGGTGCTCATGACGGGCCACGCCAGCCTCGAAAGCTCGATCCAGGCGCTGCGCCTGGGCGCGGTGGATTACCTGGTCAAGCCCCTGAGCGCGGGCATGCTCCAGGGAATGCTGGCGCGCGTGAGAGGTCCGGGGCAACGCGGCGCGCCGGACCCTGCGCCGCGGCCCGCGCCCGGGACAGACCTCGAACGCACCGGCCGCTTCGGCCACCTCGTGGGCCGCAGCGCGCCGATGCGCCAGGTCTACGAGCAGATCGCCCGCGTGGCCGGCACGTCGGTCACGGTCTTCATCACCGGCGAGAGCGGCACGGGCAAGGAGCTGGTGGCGCAAACCGTGCATGACATGAGCCGACGCCGGGACAAGCCCTTTCTCGCGGTCAACTGCGGCGCGATCTCGCCGCATCTGATCGAAAGCGAGATCTTCGGCCACGAGCGAGGCAGCTTCACCGGGGCCGAGCGACAGCGGCAAGGGTTCTTCGAACGCGCACACGGCGGCACCCTGTTCCTGGATGAGATCACCGAGATGTCGCCGGCGCTACAGGTCAAGCTGTTGCGGGTGCTGGAGTCGGGCACCTTCATGCGCGTGGGCTCCAGCGTGGCCCAGGAGAGCGATGTGCGCATCATCGCCGCCGCCAACCGCGACCTGGCCTGCGCCGTGGCGCAGGGCCAGCTGCGCGAGGATCTGATGTACCGGCTGCACGTGTTTCCGATCGAGATCCCGCCGCTGCGCGCGCGGCCCGACGACATTCCCCTGCTCGTGGCGCATTTCCTGCAGGAGATCGGGCAACGCGAGGGACAGCCCCGGCGCGCCACGCCGGCGGCCCTGGAGCGGCTGGCCCGCCACCCCTGGCCAGGCAATGTGCGCGAACTGCGCAACGCACTGCAGCGCGCGTGGGTGATGTCCACGGGCAGCGAGATCACCGAGGCCTGGCTGCCCCAGGTGAGCCGGCACGAAGCGCCGCCTGTGTCTGCGCCCTCCCGCGAAGGCGGCTTGCCGGTGGCCATGGGCACCCCGCTGGCTATGGTGGAACGCCAGGTGATCCTGGCCACGCTGGCGCATTGCGGGCAGCACAAGGAACGCGCCGCGGCGCTCCTGGGCGTGAGCCTGAAGACGCTTTACAACCGCCTCAAGGCCTACGGGGTGCAGGGGTAGCGCGCCATCGGCCCCGAGACCCTGTAGGACGCAGAAGGCCCGCCGCGCGCCCGGCACTGACAGGCCCGGGGACATCGCCAGCCTAGGATGGCCCGCAGCGCCAACGCGAAAGGGCACGCCGATGATCGCCACCCACACGCAAGACCTGCAGCACACCTGCCGGGCGCTGTGGCGGGCCACGCTGTCCCTGATGAACACCTACCTGCGCACCCGCGGGCCCGCGCAGCGGGTGATGCTGGCGCGGCGCATCGCGCGCAACTTCCAGACGCTGGAACGTGAAAGCCCACGCTTCGCCCCGGGCAGCCGCGAGGCCTTCGCGCGGCTCGCACGGCGCTGGGCGCAACTTGCGCGCTGGGCCTGAACCGATACCCCGAGCGCGGGGCCTGCATCCGCGGCCAGCGCTGTCGCACCCGCGGCTAAGATGGCGCGACCGTCATGCTGCAGGAGAAGTTCATGCCCGACCCACGCCCACCCTCCCCCGATCTGCGAGACCAGGTCGTGGTCGTGACCGGCGCCGGCAAGGGCATCGGCCGTGCAGTCGCCCTGCACCTGGCGGCCTGCGGGGCCCGCGTGCTGGTGAACAACCGCCGCCACCCGGGCGAGGCCGATGCGCAGACCAGTGCCGCCCAGGTGGCGGCGCGGATTCGCGCTGCGGGCGGACAGGCGCTGGAGAATTTCGATGAAGCCGGCGACCCGGGCGCGGGCCAGCAGATGGTGGAACAGGCCCTGGCGGCCTGGGGCCGGATCGACATGGTCTATGCCAACGCCGCCCTGCCTCAGGACGCGATGTTTCACAACCTGAGCCTGGGGGAGCTGCGCAACATCATCGACGTGGGCGTGACAGGCACCCTGTCGCTTTTCCATGCAGCCTGGCCGGTGTTTCGTGCGCAGAAATCCGGCCGGGCGCTGGCCAGCACCTCCAGCGCGGGGCGGTTCGGCGGTGCGGGCATGGCCGCTTATGCGGCCTCCAAGGGCGCGATCGAATCGCTGGTGCGGTCGCTGGCGGCCGAAGGCGCGCGCAGCGGCATCCGCTGCAACGCGCTGTCGCCCTACGCGTCGTCGCAGATGACGCAGGGGCACCTGCCACCGGCCATCGCGCAGGCGCTGGCGCCCGAGCACCTGGCACCCCTCGTGGCCTGGCTGCTCGGGCCCGACTGCCAGCTCAATGGCGAGGTGGTGGTAGCCGGCGGCGGGCGCTATGCGCGGTCCTGGCCCGTGGAAACCCGCGCGGTACGGGCTGGCGATCCACGCCAGGCCTGGGCCGAACTGCTCACGCTGGAAGGCCGGCCCCACCCTTCGGCGGTGGCGGCCTTCCAGGCCTTCATGCAGGACGCGTGATCACTTGGCGCCAGGGGGCATGACCTGCACCCACTTGCCGCCGCGGATCTGGTCGATCGAGACCAGTTCAGGGCTCACGTGGTTGTTCACGAAGGTCTGCGCCGAAAAGGTGGTGAAGTCCTGGTGGCGCGAGGCCTTGAGCGCAGTGACCAGCGATTCGGTGGTCAGGTTGCGGCCGGCGGCCTGCAGGCCGGCGATGAACCACGAGGTGTAGGAGTAGCCGTTGGCGGAATTCTCGTCGGCCTCGACGTTGAATCGCTGCTTGTAGGCTGCGAAGAACTTCGCCACTGCGGGGTCGGTGCTGTCGGCGCTGTGCAGGCGCCAGCCCCCGATGCCATAGAGGCCCTCCACCGAGTCCTTGCCCAGGTTGGCGACCACGGTGCTGCGACCCGGTATGGTGGTCAGCACCTTGACCTGGCTCCAATTGAGCTTCTTGACTTCGGACATCACGCCCAGGGTCTCGCGCGTCACGGTACCCGCCACGATCAGGTCCACGTTGGCCGCCTTCATCTTGGCGACCTGCGAGGAAAAGTCGATGTCACCTGCCTTGTAGGCGGCCTCGGCCGCCACCGAGAAGCCGCCGTCCTTCAGGGCCTGGTTGATGCCCGCGCGCACCAGGTCGCCGAAGGGGCCTTCCTGGTAGATCACGCCGACCTTGGAAGTTTTCCAGGTTTTTACCGCCCAGGACAGCGCGGAGGCCGTGGTGCTGTCGTAGTTCTGCACCGTCGTGAACAGCAGGGGACTGTTGGCGCTGACCCGCTGGATGATGGCCGAGGCCCCCCAGGGCGCGAAGACCACGACACCCGCATCGGTGGCCATCTTGACGGTGGCCGCATTCGGACCGGAGCCGAAGGGGTTGATGATGGCGAAGACGCCATCGCTCTTGATCAGTTTCTGCACCGCGCGCACGGCCTGCTGGGGCGCACTGGCGTTGTCTTCGATGATCAGGCGGATCTTGCGGCCATGGATGCCGCCGGCGGCATTGACCTCGTCGATCCGCATCTGCATCGAGTTGCGCAGCGGCGGCATGCCTACGGCGGCGGGGCCGGATAGGTCGATGTGAGTGCCGATCACGATTTCCGTGTCGGTGACCCCGGCAGCTTGGGCCCAGCCTGCGAGCAGGGCGCTGGCGGCCACGATGGCGTTGCGTCGATTGAGTTTCATGGCTGTCTCCTTGGTGGTTGAAATGATGTCGAGCCTGGCTTGCGTCGGTGACCCTGAGCGGCTCCCTCAGTCCGGGTACATGGTGTCGATCAGCGCGGCGTACTTGCGCGCGATGACCTTGCGTTTGAGTTTCATCGTGGGTGTGAGCTCCTCGTCTTCGGCGGTGAGCAGCTCCCCGATGATGCGGAAATCCTTGATCTGCTCGACCCGCGCCAGCTGGGGGTTGATGCGCTCGATCTCGGCGCGCACCAGGGCCACCACCTCCGGGGCACGGGTCAGGCTGGCGAAGTCGGCGTACGGCACCTGCCGCTCCTGCGCGTAGCGGGCCACGTGCTCCTGGTCGATCATGACCAGGCAGGTCAGGTAGCGGCGGCCGTCGCCGATCACCACCGCGTCGGTGATGTAGGGGCTGAATTTCAGCAGGCTCTCGATATGGCTGGGGGTGACGTTCTTGCCGCCGGAGGTGATCAGGATGTCCTTGATGCGGTCGCGGATGGACAGGTGCCCCTGTTCGTCGATCTCGCCGCAGTCGCCGGTGTGCAGCCAGCCCTCTGGGTCCAGCGCCTCGCGGGTCTGCTCGGGCAGGTTCCAGTAGCCGCCAAAGACGTTGGGTCCGCGCACCAGGACCTCGTTGTCGGCCCCCAGCCGAACCTCGGTGCCGGGCGCGCGCACGCCAGCCGACCCCAGGCGCACCTGGCCGCGCGGTACGGCGGTGGCAAAGCCGGTGGTCTCGGTCATGCCGAAGCCCTCGCGCAATTCGATGCCGGTGCCCAGGTACCAGCGCACCAGGTCGGGCGGCACGGGCGCCGCGCCGGTGAGCGCGGTCTTGATGTCCTGCAGCCCCAGGAAGATGCGGATGTTGCGCAGGGCCAGCCACTGCAGGAGGCGCTGCAGCGGCCCGGCGGATGCGGCGTCCTGCCCGCGCAGGCGCGCGTCGATGCCCGGTGCCAGCGCGTGCCGCGCCGCCTGGTAGATCCAGCGCGCCGGGGCGATGGCGTCGCGCATGAACAGGTCTACCTGGGAATACATCTTTTCCCAGAAGCGCGGCGGCGCGAACACCAGGTGCGGGGCGACTTCGCGCAGGTCGTTGAACACGGTGCCTGCGTTCTCGGGAAAGTGCACGATGAGGCCCAGGGCCAGCGGGTTGTAGACCGACCCCATGCGCTCGGCGATGTGGCACAGGGGCAGGAAGGACACCGACCTGTCGCCGGGCACCGTGCCGATGTACTCCGGCGCCACCGACAGCTGGAACATGACGTTGCGATTGAGGATCATCGCGCCCTTGGGCTGTCCGGTAGTGCCCGAGGTGTAGACCAGGAAGGCCACATCATCGGGCCGGCCCGCATCGATGGCCTGCTCGAAGGCCTGCGCCTGCGCAGCGTCCTTCGCGAGGGCCAGGCCGCGGGCCAGGACGTCGTCGAAAAATTCCACCGACGGGTCGCTGAACCCGCGCAGGCCGTCGCGGTCGATCACCACGATGCGCAGCAGGCCGGGGCACTGCGTACGCACCGCCAGGGCCTTTTCCAGCTGCTCCTGGTTCTCGACGAACAGCACGCGTGCGCCGGAATCGACCAGGACATGTTGCGCCTGGCCCGGCGAGGAGGTGGGATAGATGCCGTTGCCCACGAGGCCCAGGCACTGGGCGGCCATGTCCACGTACAGCCACTCGGGCCGGTTCTCGCACAGCACGCACACGCCCTCGCCCCGTTGCAGGCCCAGCGCCCGCAGGGCCAGGGCCACGGCGCGCGCGTGGTCGTAGTACTGCACCCAGGTCACCGTCTGCCACAGGCCGCGGTGCTTGCGGCGCAGGGCGGGCTGCTGCGCCCAGTCCTGGCAGCGGCGGCGGAACACGCGCGCGGGGGTGGTCTCGCCCAGGAAATCGACCGGGGCTGCAGCCAGCGCGGAGGGAGCGTTCATGGAGGTCATCGCTGTGTTCATCACCCGTTTCAGCGCCAGGTCTTGCGCCGCTTCCAGCGCTGCGCGGTGCCGCTCAGTCCCGTACCCGCGTGACCGCCCAGGTAGGCCTCGCGCACGTCGGTCTTCTGGCTCAGGGCGGCACAGGTGTCGGCGGCCACGATGCGCCCCAGTTCCATGATGTAGCCGTCGTCGGCATGGGCCAGCGCGATGGCGGCGTTCTGTTCCACCACCAGGATGGCGGTGCCCGTCTCCTTGCGGATGCGGCTGATGATGCCGAAGATCTCCTTGGTCAGGATCGGCGACAGGCCCAGCGAGGGCTCGTCCAGCATCAGGAGCTGCGGGCGCGCCATGTAGGCCCGCCCGATGGCCAGCATCTGCTGCTCGCCGCCCGAGAGCAGGCCCGCATGCTGCTGCTCGCGCTCCTTCAGGCGCGGAAACCACTGGACCACCCGCTGCACATCGTCCTGCACCTGGGCGCGGTCCTGGCGGGTGTAGGCGCCCATGGCCAGGTTCTCGCGCACGCTGAGGAAGGGATAGATCTGCCGGCCCTCGGGCACCAGCACCAGGCCGCGGCGGCACACGGCGTCGGCGTCCAGGCCGCTGATCACCTCGCCCTGGAACAGGACCTGGCCCTTGAAGGGATCGATCACGCCGGCCAGGGTATTGAGCAAGGTCGTCTTGCCGGCGCCGTTGGCCCCCAGCACCGCAACCATCTGCCCAGGGTTCACCTGCAGGTTCACGCCCTGAATGGCCACGATGGGGCCATACCAGGTTTCGAGGTTGCGAACTTCGAGCAAGGCGGTCATGGCGGTCAGGCTCCGAGATAGGCGGCGATGACCTGGGGGTCCGATTGCACCTGCGCGGGCGTGCCCTCGGACAGGACCTTGCCCTGCGCCATGCACACCACACGGTCGGCAACAGCGCTGACCAGGGACATGTCGTGTTCAACCATGACCACGGTG
>JBEGVR010000294.1:0-8870 GCA_041178265.1 Pseudomonadota bacterium
AGGACAGGCTGCGACCGGCGGCGCGTGCTTCCTGCGCCGCCCGCAGCACGAACTCCCGCGTCGATGGCGAGACGGCGACGTAGATGCCTGTGAGGTGCAGGTGGCGTGACGCCGCGAAGTAGTCGCCCGGGTAGTCGGTCACGCCCAGGCAGCTCGCGGCCGAGCCGCGTCGAAAATATTCGATGGCCGGGTCGCTGCCGTCATCGTTGCGTGACTTGAGCATGAAGCCGGTGGGGTGCTGCGTGTCCACCGCCAGGTGGCGGCGGTCGATCCCTTCGGCGTCGAGCACGGCCCGCAGGTGGCGCCCGAAGGAGTCGTTACCCACGCGGCTCACGTAGCCCACCTTCAGGCCCAGGCGGGCCAGGCCGATGGCTACGTTCAGTTCGGCGCCGGCGAGTGCACGGTGAAAGTCACCCACGCATTCCAACGGGCCCGCCTGCTGCGCGGCGAACAGCGCCATGGCCTCGCCGGCGGTGATGACGTCCAGGGTCGCTGCAGGAGCGAAGTCGGGTGGCAGGGTGGCGGGCACCGCGCGAGTGTATGCCGCTGCAGGTTTGTGCATGCAGCGCCCGATGCAGCGGATTGCGGGCGCCGCGGCCCGGCGGCACGGGCCATAATCGGCGCGTCCCGCTCCCTGCGCACCCCTTGTTTCCTCCCTCTCTGTCCGACGCACAGGCCCAGCGCTTCGCGCGCCTCCTGTTGTGGGTCCTGCCCGCACTCTGGTCGTCCAACTACCTCATCGCCCGCGCCGCCCCCGGCGTGGTGACCCCGCACGTCCTCGCGCTGGGCCGCTGGGGCCTGGTGGGCTTGCTGCTCCTGCCCTGGGTCTGGCGCGACCTCGCGTCGCTGGCACGCGTGTGGCGCGCCGAGGCCGGGCGCATGATCGTCCTGGGCGCGCTGGGCATGTGGGTGTGCGGCGCCTTCGTGTACCAGGGCGCGCAAACCACATCGGCCGTGAACATCGGCCTCATCTACGCCGCGTCCCCGGTCGGCATCGCCCTGGCGGGCCGCTGGCTCCTGAAGGAAAGGGCCACTGCGGTGCAGCGTCTGAGCATGGGGCTGGCCCTGGTCGGCGTGCTGGTGGTGGTCTCGCGCGGCGACCTGCGCAGCCTGCTGTCGGTGCAACTGGTACCCGGTGACCTCTGGATCGCCGTGGCCGCCGTGGGCTGGACGGCCTACACCGTGCTGCTTCAGCGCTGGCCCACCACGCTGTCGGCGCGCCAGCGCCTGGCATGCATCGTGGCCGGCGGGATGGTGGTGCTGGTGCCCTTTACCGCGCTGGAGCTCTGGCTGATCGACGCGCCGCCCCTGACGCCCGAGGCGCTCTGGCTGATCGTGCTCGCTGGGTTGTTGCCGGGGTTCCTGTCCTACCAGGCCTATGGGTTCATGCTCCAGGTGCTGGGCGCGACCCGCACCGCGGTCATGCTGTATCTCGCGCCGCTCTATGGCGCCTTCAACGCCTGGTGGATCCTGGGCGAGGTGCCGTCCGGGTTTCATGCCGTCGGTGCGGCACTGATCCTGCCAGGCATCTACCTGGCCACCCGCGGTTCATCGGCGCGCTGAGGAGACCCGCAGCCCGATCCGTGACGGACGGCTTTTGCGCTGGTGGGCGCAGGGCGCTGCAGCGCCTGGACACGCTGCGCCCGGGGTCATGAGCCGCAGGACCGCGCCCGTGCGGGCAGGGCACTGACAGGTGCCCACGGCAAATTCCCATGGGTCCTCGCGTGGGCCCTCCTGACCATGCCCTGCACCCGTGACCGTCTGGCCCGGTGTCCGTGCAACCCCTTCAGGAGTCCTGCCATGCGCAAGCCGCTCACCTTTTCATGCGCCCTGCTGGCCGCCGCGTCCGCCCTGTCCCAGCCCGCGGGCGACACCCGCCAGACCACGCCGATCAGCCCCGCCGACCTGACCCTGATCGCCAGCGCCATGCGGGCCGCGCCGGTGCGCGTGGCTGAAGCCGCCACCATCATCGTGATGGAGCCGGGCGCGCCCGCGCGCACGCTGCGCCAGGGCTCCAATGGTTTCACCTGCATGCCCGACAACCCCACCACCCCCGGCCCCGACCCCATGTGCATGGACCGCGCGGGGCTGGACTGGGTGAATGCATGGATGGCCCGCCGCACGCCCGCGACCGGCAGCATCGGCCTCGTGTACATGCTGCAGGGAGGGACGGATGCCAGCAACGCCGACCCCTACGCTCAGGAGCCCGCCGCCGGCAACAACTGGATCGAGACCGGCCCGCACCTCATGATCGTGGGCGCGCCCGCGAGCTTTTATGCGCAGTACCCGCGCAACGCCATGCCCGACCCGCGCGCGCCCTATGTGATGTGGCCGGACACGCCCTACCAGCACCTGATGATCCCGGTGGTCTGAGGGCGGCGCGCCGTTGTGGCGAACAGCGCTGGCGCGTCAGGCCGCAGGGTCGTCGTCTGCCAGCGGCCGGCCCGCGGCGTCCAGCACCTGCATCTTCTCGGCCACCGTCGCGAACTTGCTGTACTTGTGCAGGATCGGCACCAGCTGCCCGTAGATGCGGGGGTTGCCCGCCAGGCATTCCTTCTGCTCCAGGAAGTCGGCGTCGCCGGTGAAATTGCCGATCAGCCCCCCGGCCTCCTGCACCAGCAACGAGCCGGCCGCCACGTCCCAGGGTGACAGGCCCGTCTCGAAGAAGCCGTCGGTGAAGCCGGCCGCCACGTAGGCCAGGTCCAGGGCCGCCGCGCCGGGCCGGCGCAGGCCGGCGGTGCGCTGCATGACGTCGCCCATCATGCGCAGGTAGGTGTTGAAGTTGTCGCCAGGTCTGAATGGAAAGCCGGTGGAAATCAGGCACTGGCGCAGGTCGGTGCGCTTGCTCACGCGCATGCGGCGCTCGTTCATGTAGGCGCCGCGCCCGCGCGTGGCGGTGAACAGGTCGTTGCGGCTCGGGTCGTAGATCACGGCCTGTTCGACCTTGCCCTTGACCGCCAGCGCGATGCTCACGCAATACACCGGAAAGCCGTGGATGAAGTTGGTGGTGCCGTCCAGGGGGTCGATGATCCAGACGAAATCGGAGCCTTGCCGTCCCTGCGTCTTGCCCGATTCTTCCGCCCAGATGGCGTGGTCGGGGTAGGCCGTCAGCAGCGTCTCGATGATGATGGCCTCGGCCGCATGATCCACCTCGGTGACGAAGTCGTTCACCTGCTTTTGCGACACGCGCACGGATTCGACATCCAGGGCGGCGCGGTTGATGATGGCGCCGGCGGCGCGGGCGGCCTTGATGGCCACGTTCAGCATGGGGTGCAGGTTGGACGACATGGATTGTTAAGGGCAAGAGCGGACCTGGTGCCGGCCTGGGCGGGGTGCCTGGCGGGGGTGGGGTCGGGAAGGCCGGCCCGGCGATGCGGGCGGCGACAATCCGTGCATTGTACTTTTGGGCGGTGCGGGCCCCTTCGGGCCCCGTCCGCTCCCTCGCGCCCGTGAAGACCCGCTTCATCCTGATCCAGACCAGCCATGCCGGCAACGTGGGGGCGGCCGCCCGCGCCCTGAAGGTGATGGGGTTCGACGACCTGGTACTGGTCGACCCGCGCTGGCCCGACGTCCTCACGCACGAAGAGACCCAGCAACGTGCCAGCGGCGCCAGCGACGTCCTGGCCCGGGCCCGCGTGGTGGCCACGCTGGACGAGGCCCTGGACGGCGTGTCGCACCTGTGCGCCACGGCCATGACCCCGCGTGACTTTGGCCCACCCACACACGCCCCGCGCGAGTACCTGGCTGGCCTCGCGGCGGGTGTGGTGGGCGGCGGGCCCGAGGCCGGCGTGGCCTTCCTGTTCGGCCCCGAGCGTTTCGGCTTGGCCAATGCCGACGTGTACCGTTGCCACGCGGCCCTGCAGATTCCCACCGACCCGGCGTATGGCTCCCTGAACCTGGCCGCGGCGATCCAGGTGATCGCCTACGAATGGCGCCAGGCCCTGGGAGGCTTTGCCGTGCAGCCCGGGCCGCCCGACCCGGCGACCGCCGACGCCCAGGCCGTCGCGGGCCTGCTGTCGCACTGGGAGCAGGCCCTGATGGAGATCGGCTTTCTCGATCCAGCCTCGCCCAAGAAGCTGATGCCGCGCCTGAACCAGTTGTTCAACCGGGCCCGCCTCACGCCCGAGGAAATCCACATCCTGCGGGGCATCGCCAAGGCCATGCGAGAGGCCAGGCCGTCCCGGGGCGCGAAGCGCGATCCATGAGCAAGGCTTAGACTTCACTCCATGTTCAGCCGCCTGCGTTCCGACATCCAGTGCATCCTCGAGCGCGACCCCGCCGCGCGCAGCCGCTGGGAAGTCCTCACCTGTTATCCGGGCCTGCACGCCCTGGTGATGCATCGCCTGGCGCACTGGCTCTGGGGCCGGGGCCTGCGCTGGATGGGGCGCTTCGTCTCGCATTTTTCGCGCTGGCTCACGGGTATCGAGATCCATCCTGGCGCCACCATCGGTCGCTGCGTCTTCATCGACCACGGCATGGGCGTGGTGATCGGCGAAACCGCCGTCATTGGCGACGGCTGCACCATCTACCAGGGCGTCACCCTGGGCGGCACCTCCCTGTACAAGGGCGCCAAGCGCCATCCCACGCTGGGCAAGAACGTGGTGGTCAGCGCCGGCGCCAAGGTGCTCGGTGGCTTCGAGGTGGGCGAGGGCGCAAAGATCGGCAGCAACGCGGTGGTGATCAAGCCGGTGCCCGCGGGGGCCACCGCGGTGGGCATCCCGGCGCGCATCATCCAGGCCGATGACACGCTGCGTCGCGAGGCCGTCGCCAGCAAGATGGGCTTCTCGGCCTACGGCATCACCGAGAACGACGACCCGCTGTCGCAGGCCATGCGCGGCCTGATCGACAACGCCGCCTCACAGGAGCACCAGATCGCCTTGCTGTGGCAGGCGATCGAGAAGCTTTCGGGCGAGCGGCACCAGCCCGATTGCGTGCCGCTGGACGCTGCCAAGACCGAGAGCTTCGAGGCGGCCAAGCTCACGCAGCTGGTGGGCAAGTAGATCGTTTCGTCTTGCACCTGCGGGCGTCCTGATCCGCAGGCTGCAAGCTCATCCACTCCCCATGAGCGAGCCGTTGCCTGGTGACGGCTTGTGTCCGACACCGAGAAAAACTTCGACGCAACGGTTACTTTTTTGAGTAGCATGTCGCCCGGCAGGGAGAAGGCATCCACAGAGGATGCCAACCATCACGATGTACCCCGCGGCTGGAGGAGCCGGCCCCTGCCTGTCCACGGAAAGGGTGCAGGTACATCGTGTCGAGTGCGTTCGGGTTTGCTGATTCTTCCTCGCCGCTCGCGTGGCCCCCACGCCCGGGCTGGAACCCGCGGTCCGGACCGCCCGCGTGTCCTGATCTGCGCTACGCGTTGCTGGCGCCCGGGCTCCTGGAGCAGCCGTGGTCAGAAGCCCAGGCGCTCGGCGCCGCCGTTTGGCTCTGGATGCAGTCACCCATGCACCGCGGCCTGCCGCTGGCCACGCTGCACGCGCTTGTTCTGCCCGCCATCAAGCGCCGGCAGTTCCTGATCGCCAGCCAGGACGACCAACCCGTCTTTTACGCAGCCTGGGCGTTCTTCGATGCCCAGGCCGAACGGCGCTACCTCAGTCGCAGCGTGTTGGAGTTGCCGCCCGCAGATTGGAACTGCGGCGACCGGCTGTGGGCCCTCGATTGGGTGGCCCCCCTCGGCCATACCCGCGACATGGCTCGCCTCCTCTCGCACGGTCCCTTCGCCCGTTGCTGGGGCCGCACGCTGGACCACCGGGGCAGCCAGCGCGGGCTGCGCGTGCACACCTTCCGCGGGATTGCCGTCCCGCCCGAGGAAGCGCGCGCATGGTTCGACGCGAACCCCGTTCAGAAGCCCTGATGTCCCCTCATCCAACTCACCCCGGGAGAACGCCCCATGAATCGCCATTGCCACCGCCTCGTCTTCAACCGCGCACGCGGCCAGGTCATGGCTGTCGCCGAGAGCGCCGTACCGTCCACTGGCGCCCTGGGCCAGCGCACGCGCGGCCGATCTGGCGCCGTACCCGTGTGCGCACACCTGTCGGCCCTGCAGACGGCACTCGGGCTGGCCTGGGGGCTGATCGCCCTGCCCGCAGTCGCCCAGATCAGCGCTGACCGCTCGGCGCCGGGTGGCCAGCGCCCCACCGTGCTCGCCGCGCCTAACGGCGTACCCCTGGTCAACATCCAGACCCCCAGTGCGGCCGGGGTCTCGCGCAACGCCTACGAACGCTTCGATGTGGACCCCCGGGGCGCTGTTCTCAACAACAGTAGAACCTCCACCCCCACCCAGCTGGGAGGCTGGGTGCAGGGCAACCCCTGGCTTGCGCGCGGTGCGGCGCGCGTCGTCCTCAATGAAGTCCGCAGCAGCGACCCCAGCCTGTTGCGCGGTTTCATCGAGGTGGCTGGCGCCCAGGCCCAAGTGGTCGTCGCCAATCCCTCCGGCATCACCTGCAACGGCTGCGGTTTCATCAACGCGCCGCGCGCCACGCTCACCACCGGCCTGCCGCAGGTGTCGCCTGCCGGAGAATTGTCCGGCCTGCGCGTGGAGCGCGGCGCCGTGCACATCACGGGCGACGGCCTCGATGGCCGCCGGGCGAGCTATACCGACATCATCGCGCGGGCCGTCCGCCTCGATGGCGAGGTCCGGGCCAACAGCCTGGCCGTGATCGCCGGGCTCCAGGACATCAGCGTGGACGGCACGGGCGCGGCGGCCTCGATCGCGACGCACAAGGTCGGCCCCACTGCGGGCGCAGCGCCCGTCATGGTCGCGATCGACGTCTCCCACCTGGGGGGGATGTACGCCGGACGCATCACCCTGGTGGGCAACGGCGCAGGCGTGGGGGTGCGCAACGCTGGCCACATCGGCGCGAGTTCTGGCGATCTGATCGTCACCTCGGACGGACGCATCGAAAACCCAGGCACGCTCATGGCCCGGGGCGATGTCAGGCTGGACGCGCAGGCGGGGCTGTCGCACGCGGGCAGCGCGTTCGCGCGGGGTCATCTGAGCGCGTCGACACACGGTGACATCGACCACAGCGGTGTACTCGCGGCAGGGGGCGACCTGCGGCTGTCGGCCACCGGGGCGGGCAGCGCGCTGCGCGCCACGACCGCATCCCTCATGGCCGCGGGCGTTCAGGAAGACGGTACCGTGGGCCCCACCGGAACCCTGGCCGCCGAGGCTTTCACCACGCTGCGCGCCCAGGGCCGGCACCTGGCCGGGACCGCCGTCGAACTGCGCGGGGGCGGGGTCGACCTCAGGGGCAGCCAGACCCGGGCGGACACCATCGTTCTGAAGGCGGCCGACGCCAGCATCGACCTCACGGGAGCTGACATGGCAGCCGCGCGCGATGTGAGCGCCACAGCCGCGGCGGCCCTGCGCACGGACGTGGCCCTCCTGGAAGCCCCGGACATCCGCTTGAACGCGCAGTCCCTCACCAACCGCGGCGGCGCCATCCGGGCAGGGCGTTCCCTGCACGTGGCCAGCGACGGCCGGGTCGACAACCGTGGCGGCCTGATGCGCTCGGGGGGTGATCTGCAGCTGCAGGGGACACAGCAACACTCACCGCGCAGCCTGCGGATCTCCAACCACGAGGGCACCCTCCTGGCCACCGGTACGCTGCGTGTACACGCCGACAGCCTGGAGGGCGATGGCCACCTCCTGAGTCTGGGGGACCTGGCCCTGGACCTCGTTCAGGGTTTCCAGAACGTGGGCACCTTGCGCGTTGCTGGTGACGCCGCCCTTCAGACGCAGGGAGAGATCGTCAACACGGGCGAGATCAGCGCTGGCGGCACCTTGCGCCTGCAGGCGGCCATCCTGGACAACCGTGCGCCCGGCACCCTGTCGGGCGGTCACCTGCGCATTGCGCTGGACACAGCGCAGGGGCTGACGAATCGTGGCCTGATCGACGGCGGGCAGGTCGATATCGACGCCCGCATGATTCGCAACCTCGGGACGGGCCGCCTCTACGGCGACCGCATCGCCCTGGCCGCCGAAGTCCTCGTGAACGCGTCTGAGGGCGCGGCGTCACCCGTGATCGCCGCCCGCGGGCGCATGGACCTGGGCGTGGGCACCTTGGACAACCGTGAGCATGCCTTGATCTTCAGCGCCGGTGACCTGGTCATTGGCGGTACCCTGGATGCCGACCGCCGCGCCCTGTCCCGGGCCGGCACCGTGCGAAATTCCAGTGCGACCCTGGAGGCGCTGGACGCCCTGCGCATCACCGCAGGTGAAGTGGTCAACGAAGACCTGCATCTGCGCACCGAAATCGTCGCCCTGCCTGGGCAGCAGGTGACCGAACTCGCAGGGCAGGGCTCCTCACGCCGCTACATCCCTGGCGACCCCGACGTGTATGTGTACAACGACGAATCCGACCACCTGCACACGCCCGAGGGCAACCATGCGGTCTGGCACCGCTACGAGTTCACGCGCCAGGTGAGCGAAACCCGCATTGCAAGGACCGACCCGGCGCGCATGCTCAGTGGCGCAGGCCTGCAGATCTCGGCGGACCACGTCCTCAACGACAAGGGTCACATCCTGGCTGGCGGCGACCTCCTGATACGCGGCGCCCTGACCAATACCGAACCCGCCGGCACACGCCTCACGCGCGAACACGGCGTAGTCATCACCACGTCGCGTGACCATGAAAAAGGCCGTGACCGCAGCGCGATCGAGCGGTCGGCCTATGAGCCCCCCGACCGGATTGAAACCATCACGCTCAGCGCCTCGGTGTCCCGCGGCCACACGGCGGCGTCCAGCGGCGTCGCGCCGCCACCGGTGCGGGATCTGACGGGGGCCGTCGCCGCAACACGGCCAGCCGGCTCGGTCGACCCCGCAATCCGCATCGGCCGGATCGAGATGCGGGTTCCGCCGTCTA
>JBEGVR010000295.1:0-2922 GCA_041178265.1 Pseudomonadota bacterium
TGCGTATCAGCGTCACCGACCGCTGCAACTTCCGATGCAGCTATTGCATGCCCAAGGAAGTCTTCGACAAGGACTACCCCTACCTGCCGCACGCCGACCTTCTCAGTTTCGAGGAGATCACGCGGGTGGCCCGCCAGTTCGTGGCCCTGGGCGTTCGCAAGATCCGCCTGACCGGGGGGGAGCCGCTCCTGCGCAAGAACCTCGAGGTGCTGATCGCGCAACTGGCCGCTCTGCGCACACCTGACGGCCAGCCACCGGACCTGACCCTCACCACCAACGGCTCGCTGCTGGCGCGTAAGGCCCACGCCCTCAAGGAGTCCGGCCTGGCCCGCGTGACGGTCAGCCTCGACGGCCTGGACGACGCGGTGTTCCGGCGCATGAATGATGTCGACTTCCCGGTCGACCAGGTGCTTGGGGGGCTGGAGGCAGCCAAGGCCGCGGGCCTGGGCCCGATCAAGGTCAACATGGTGGTCAAGCGCGGCACCAACGACCATGAGATCCCGGCGATGGCCCGGCACTTTCGGGGCAGCGGACATGTGCTGCGTTTCATCGAATACATGGACGTGGGCGCGACCAACGGCTGGCGCATGGACGAAGTCCTGCCCTCGGCTGAAGTGGTGGCGCGCCTGCAGGCGTACTGGCCGCTCGTGCCGATGGAGGCCAGCGCGCCGGGTGAGACTGCGCAGCGCTGGGCCTATGCCGACGGCGCCGGCGAGATCGGCGTGATCAGCAGCGTGACGCAGGCCTTCTGCGGCGACTGCAACCGCGCGCGCCTGTCCACCGAGGGCCGGATGTACCTGTGCCTTTTTGCCAGCCAGGGCCACGACCTGCGCGCCCTTTTGCGCGGCGGCGCCAGCGATGCCCAGGTCGCGGCGGCGATCGCTGCCATCTGGCAGCGCCGCAACGACCGCTATTCCCAATTGCGCGGCGCGGGCCTGCCGGATGCCAGCGGCGGCCCGCGTCGCGTCGAAATGAGCTACATCGGCGGATGATCCCCTCACACGACATCACGGGCCTGGTCCTGGCCGGCGGGCGCGGCGTGCGCATGGGCGGCGCCGACAAGGGCCTGCAGAATTTCAACGGCCTGCCCCTGGCGCTGCACACGCTGATGAGGCTGCAGCCCCAGGTGGGCGAGGTGTTGGTCAATGCCAACCGCAACCTCGCGGCCTACGAATCCTTCGGCGCGCCGGTGTGGCCCGATGCCCTGCCCGACTTCGCCGGACCGCTGGCCGGTTTCATGACCGGACTGGAGCACTGCGACACGCCCTGGCTGGTCACGGTGCCCTGCGACACGCCGCTGTTTCCACTGGACCTGGTGCAGCGGCTGGCGCAAGCCGCCGACGCGCAGGACGCCGAGATCGCGATGGCCCGCGCACCCGAGTCCGATGGCGCACTGCGCCCGCAGCCGGTGTTCTGCCTGTTGCGGCGCGAACTGATGGAAAGCCTGCACCGCTTCACGCAGGGGGGCGGGCGCAAGATCGACGCCTGGACCGCGCAGCACCGCACGGCGCTGGTGAACTTCGACGCGCCGGGCGACAACCCGCGCGCCTTCTTCAATGCCAACACGCTGGAAGAACTGCGCCAGCTGGAGACGGGCACCTGAGCATGAAGACGCTGGACCAGATCGGCGGCGAGCTCCAGGGCTATGACCCCCAAGCGCTGCGGGCCGAGGCGGTGCTCGACTTCCTCGATCGCCTGGTCGAGCCGCTGGCCGAGACCGAGGTGGTGAGCCTGCTAGAGGCGCCCGGCCGCGTGCTGGCCGAGGACATCATCTGCCCCTTCAGCGTGCCGCCGCACGACAACTCCGCGATGGACGGCTACGCCTTCGACGGCGCCGCGCTACAGAACGGCGGTGCGCTGGAACTGGAGCTTGTGGGCACCGCGCTGGCCGGCCAGGCGTGGCGCGGCACGGTGGGCCCCGGCCAGTGCGTGAAGATCATGACCGGCGCAATCATGCCCGCCGGGCTGGACACGGTGGTTCCCCAGGAGCTGGCGGCCGTGCGCGAAGTCGCAGGCCGCACCCGCGTGACCCTCCCCGCGGGCCTGCTGCACGCCGGCGACAACCGGCGCCTGGCTGGCGAGGACCTGATGCAGGGCCATCCCGCGCTGCGCGCCGGCGACCCCCTGGGCCCTGCGGCCTGCGGCCTGATCGCCAGCCTGGGCCTGCCCCAGGTGCGGGTGACGCGGCGCCTGAAGGTGGCGTACTTTTCTACGGGCGACGAGATCCTGTCCCTGGGCGACGCCCCGCGCGAGGGCGCGGTCTACGACAGCAACCGCCACACGGTGCGCGCCCTCCTGATGCGCCTGGGCTGCGAGGTGATCGACCTGGGCGTCGTGCGCGACGACCCGGTGCTGCTGCGGAAGGCCTTCACGCAGGCCGCCGCCCAGGCCGATGCGGTGATCACCAGCGGCGGCGTGAGCGTGGGCGAGGCCGACTTCACCAAGGCCATGATGAAGGAACTGGGCGACGTCGCCTTCTGGAAGATCGCCATGCGGCCGGGGCGCCCGATGGCGGTGGGGCGCATTCCCTGCGGAGAGCGCGCCGCCGTCCTGTTCGGCCTGCCAGGCAACCCGGTGGCGGTGATGGTGACCTTCCTGGCCTTCGTGCGTCCTGCCCTGCTTCGCATGATGGGGGCACGTCCGCAGGCGCAGGTGCTCCTGCGCGCACGCAGCGCCGAGGCGATCCGCAAGAAGCCTGGACGCACCGAATATCAGCGTGGCGTCGTGCATCGCGCGCCGGACGGCTCGCTGCAGGTGCGCACCACCGGCAACCAGGGCTCGGGGGTGCTGCGGTCCATGGTGCAGGCCAATGGCCTGGTCGTGCTGCATCACGCCCAAGGCAACGTCACTGCGGGCGATGAGGTGGACGTGATGCTGTTCGACGGGGCGATCTAGCGCCTCCGCCAACTCACTGGCGAAGCA
>JBEGVR010000296.1:0-4714 GCA_041178265.1 Pseudomonadota bacterium
CGCGGTCAGCATCGAGGAGTTTTTCCTTGATGAAGGGCGACCAGATCGAGATGATCGCGCCCACCATCCACAGGCCGACAACATGAGGCCTACCGCCCCAGCGTACCCGGTGACGGACGACATCTCGGCATTGGCATTCGCTGCCGCGCCCTCGGTGTCGGACATCGAGTTCCAGACCGCCACGTTATGGTTGTAGATGGCCATCGCCGATTCGTCGTCGGCCAGGGTTTCCATGGGGTGGTCGGTGCAGAAATTGAGAAGTACGCGCGCAGGATTGACGGCACTGACAAGGGGACCGAACGGCGTGCTTTGAAAGCAGCTACGAACAGGAATTCGCCCCAGAATTTGTCCCAAGGGGATCAGAAAGTCAGCTAACTTTCTGATCCTGAAGGGAAAAACTTGGTAGGCGCGATTGGACTCGAACCAACGACCCCCACCATGTCAAGGTGGTGCTCTAACCAGCTGAGCTACGCGCCTGTGTTCTTTCGAAGCCGATAATTGTAGCAGGGCCCGCCAAAGGCCCGGGTTCAGCGCCGGCGCGCAGCGCGCACGCCGGGCACCTCGCGCACCTGCGCCAGCACCGCCTGCAGGCGATGCGAATCCGAGATTTCAACGGTGAACGTCATCCAGGCCACACCCTTGACCGATTGGGTCTGTACGCCCACCACGTTCATCTTCTCCTTGGCGAAGACCTCGGAGATGTCCCGCAGCAGGCCCTGGCGATCGGCCGCCTCGACCGCGACGTCGACCGGGTACAGCGCGCGGCCGTCATCCTGGGGCTGCCCCCACTCCACGTCGATCACGCGCGCGGGATCACGCGTGGCGATTTCGCGCAGGTTGCTGCAGTCGCTGCGGTGGATGCTCACGCCCTTGCCGCGGGTGACGAAGCCACCGATCGGGTCTGGTGGGGCGGGCTTGCAGCACTTGGCCAGCTGGGTCATGAGCGAGTCGACGCCCACCACCAGCACACCGCCCTTGGGTGACGCCGGCGTGGCGCGGGGCTTTTTCAGGAGGAACTCGTCCTGTGGCAGCGGCGCGGGCGCCGGTCGGAGCAGGGCCTCGATGGTGCGCAGGGAGAATTCATCCTTGCCCACCACCGCGAACAGGTCCTCGGCGGACTTGAACCCCAGCTGCGAGGCCAGGTCGTCCAGCCGCATCGCGGTGCGCCCTTCCCGCTGCAGGAGTTTTTCCACGGCCTCGCGCCCGCGGGCCACGGTCTCGTCGCGGAACTGCTCGTTGAACCACGCACGCACCTTGGCCCGCGCGCGCTGGCCAGCCAGGAAGCCCAACTCGGGATTGAGCCAGTCGCGCGAAGGTCCGCCTTCCTTGGCGGCGATGATCTCCACGGTCTGCCCGTTCTTCAACGGCGTGTTCAGCGGCACCATCGCGCCATCCACGCGCGCGCCCCGGCAGCGATGGCCCAGGTTGGTGTGCACCGTGTAGGCGAAGTCCACTGGGGTCGCGCCCTGCGTGAGTTCGACCACCGAGGCCTGCGGCGTGAGCACGTAGATGCGGTCCTCGAACAGCCCCTCACTGGCACCCGCCAGGTCCCGCTCCCATGCAAGCAGTTGGCGCAGCACCGCGATCTTCGTGTCGTAGTCGCCGCCGGCCGTCACGCCCGCATAGCCCTTGGTGCCGGCCTCCTTGTAGGCCCAGTGCGCGGCGACGCCATGCTCGGCGTGGTCGTGCATGGCCTGGGTGCGGATCTGGATCTCGATGGGCCGGTCCGCCGCGTCGCGCACCACCGTGTGCAGCGACTGATAGCCATTGGGCTTGGGCCGCGCGATGTAGTCGTCGAATTCGCTGGGGATGGCCTCGAACTGCTGGTGCACCCAGGACAGGGCGGCATAGCATTCGCGGACCTCCCGCACGATCACGCGCAGCGCGCGCACGTCGAAGACGTGCTCGAAGTCCAGCGACTTGCCACGCATCTTCTTGACGATGCTGTAGATGTGCTTGGGCCGGCCCGCCACCTGCGCGTGCAGGCCCTGGGCTTGCAGCTCGCGCTCCAGGCGCGCGCGCAACTGCTCGACGTAGGCCTCGCGCTCGACGCGGCGTTCATCGAGCAGGCTGGCCACCTGCTTGTAGGTGTCGGGCTCGAGGAAGCGAAAGGCCAGGTCCTCCATCTCCCACTTGACCTGCCAGATGCCCAGGCGGTTGGCCAGGGGCGCGAAGATGTCCAGCGCCTCACGCGAGACGCCGGGGGGCGGCAGCGTGCGCGAGGCGGCGTGCCAGCGCAGGGTCTGCAGGCGCGAGGCCAGGCGCAGCATGACCACCCGCAGGTCCCGAGAGAACGCCAGCAGCATCTTGCGGATGTTCTCGGCCTGGGCACGGGGTCCCTCCCCCTCCCGGGCCTGGCGCTGCACCGCCATCAGCTGGTTGGTGGCCAGGGCCAGTTCGGCATAGCTTTCGCCGAAGCCGCGGGCGATGCTGTCCTGCGGGCGCGCCAGGTAGGGGCAGGCATGCACCAGGTAGCTGGCGGCCTGCATGGCCTCGGAGCCGCCCATGTGCTTGAGGATGGCGGCCACCGCGTCGGCATGGGCCAGGGTGTTCTCGCCAGTGTCCAGCGTCTCGTAGGCGATCAGGGGCTCGGCGAAATTACGCGCGCGCGCCAGCGCGTCAGCCTGCTGGGGCAGGGCCTGTTCGGCCGCCGCCACGAGGCCCGAGACCGGCGCCGCATCGGGGGCTGGCACCGCCTGGCTTTTCATGAGTGCCGCCGGGCCGCCCCAAGGCGCGAGGGCTCCCTCGGGGGGCAGGAAGCTACACGGAGTGAGCGAACGTGGGGGCGCATCATGACAGTGCGACCCGCTTCAGGGCAGCAGGAAGGAGACGACGGCGTCCACCTGGTCGGGAGGCACGAAGGTGGGTGCGTGGCCCACGCCGGCGAACTCCATGAGGCGCGCACGCGGGCCACGCTGGGTCATCGCCCGCGCCGTCTCGGCCGAGAGCAGGTCGGATTCGGCGCCGCGCACCAGCAGGGTCTGCGCGGTGATGCGGTCCCACATCTGCCACAGCGTGCCCTCGGCCTGGCGGGTGGCTTCTTCCGTCAGCGTCTCATAGGGCACGGCGATGCCTGGGTCGTAGTGCAGGCCGAACCCGCCGCCGGGCAGCGCGCGCAGCATGGGCCGGGACAGCGCCAGCCACGCCTGCGGGGTATGCGGTCCGAAACCCACCGCCACGGTGGCCATGGCATCGACCGCCTGCTGCTCGGTGGCGTAGGGGCCCATGCGGCCGACGTAGGTGCGCAGGCGCTGCAAGGCCTTCCACTCGATCACCGGGCCGATGTCGTTCATCACCAGCCGCCGCACCGGCACGGGCAGAGGCAAGTCAGGTGTGCCCAGCAGGCCCATGGCGATCAGGCCCCCCATGCTCGTGCCGACCCAGTCCAGCGCCTGCAGGGGTGCCTGGCGGTGCACATGGGCCAGGAACTGGACCATGTCGGCCACATAGGTGGGGATCTGGTAGTGGCGGGGATCAGCCAGGCGCGTGCTGGCGCCGCGGCCGGCCATGTCGGGGCAGAGGATGCGCAGGTCGTCGCCGGCAGCCGACAACAGCGCCTGGGCCAGCACGTCGAAGTCGCGGCCCTGGCGCGTGAGTCCGTGCACGCAGACGACCGCGTGGGTCGCATCCGCGCGCCCCCATTGCCAGTAGGACAGGCTGCGCGACTCGCCCTCGGTCGGACCCGTGCAGGCGAGGGAAAGAAGTTCGGGGGAAGGCATGAAGCGAATAACGGGAATCGTAATGGATCACCGGCCAGGCACCGCCGGCGCAAGACCGCCGGTCCAGCGCCTTAGCACCCCTTGGAATTAACGCAAGTTTTGTAACAGGCTGTTAATATTAGTCCTTAAGGAATCACTGGGTGCAACAGGGCGATCAGAATCGCCTCAGTTACACACAGACCGGAACACCATGAACATCCACGCTGCCCGCACTGACAAGATCCTGGTGGTGGACGACGACGCTCGCATCCGCGACCTGCTTCGGCGTTACCTGACCCAGGAAGGCTTCGAGGTCATCCTGGCCGAGGATGGCAAGGCTCTGAACCGTCTGATGCTGCGCGAAACCGCGGACCTGATCGTGCTGGACCTGATGATGCCCGGGGAGGACGGCCTGTCCATCTGCCGGCGCCTGCGTGCCGCCAATGACCGCACGCCCATCATCATGCTCACGGCCAAGGGTGAAGACGTAGACCGCATCGTCGGCCTGGAGGTCGGCGCCGACGACTACCTGGGCAAGCCCTTCAATCCGCGCGAGCTGCTGGCGCGTGTACACGCGGTGTTGCGCCGCCGCCCGGCCCAGGAGGCGCCCGGGGCACCGTCTTCCGAGAACGAAGTCGTGAACTTCGGCCCCTTCGCCTTCGACCTCGGGGCGCGCACCCTGCGCAAGAACGGGGACGAACTGCCCCTGACCACCGGCGAGTTCGCGATGCTCAAGGCCCTGGTGCGGCACCCTCGGCAGCCCCTGTCCCGGGAGAAACTGGCCCAACTGGCCCGGGGCCGCGAGTTCGAACCCTTCGACCGCAGCCTGGACGTGCAGGTTTCGCGACTGCGCAAGCTGGTCGAGAACGATCCGGCGGCGCCGCGCTACATCCAGACCGTCTGGGGCGTGGGCTATGTATTCGTTCCGGACGGTGCGGGCTGAGCCGCACCGGGGTGCGCAGGAGGCCCCCCCTGCCCCCGGGGATGCCGCCACGACCGCCGACTCTGAGCCCCGG
>JBEGVR010000297.1:0-4493 GCA_041178265.1 Pseudomonadota bacterium
GTCCCGCCGCACCGACCAGGCTGCCCTTGCCAAGCGGATCCGTGAGATCTGCGAGACGCGGGTCAGGTATGGCTACCGACGCGTCCATGTTCTTCTGGACCGCGAAGGCTGGGGCATCAACATCAAGAAAGTCTATCGAATTTACAAGGAGTTGGGCATGCAGCTCAGGCACAAGACGCCCAAGCGGCGGGTGAAGGCCAAACTGCGCGATGACCGAACGGTCGCCGTCGGACCGAATGATGTCTGGGCGATGGATTTTGTTCACGACCAACTGGCAACAGGCAAGAAGCTACGGGTTCTGACCGTCGTTGACACCTTCTCGCGTTATGTGCCGGTGCTCGACGTGCGCTACAGCTACCGTGGAGAAGAGTAAGCGCTGTGCCGACCCCACCTTCCTGCTGAATCCGTAAGCTGCGATGCGCCCTCGTGTGGAGATTTGCACGGGAGGTGTCAGTGGGAGTCCATCGGGAGCGCAGTATGGAGGCCGTCGGCTTTGTGGAGCTTCTGGCAGCACCGGCAGCCAAGCGGCGGTGGTCTGACGAGGCGAAGGGCCGAATGGTGGCGGAGACGCTGGTGCCTGGTGTCATGGTGAATGAGGTGGCGCGTCGGCATGGGGTGAAGGCCAACCACCTGTCTTCGTGGCGGACGCTTGCGCGGCAGGGCAAGCTGGTCGTGCCAGAGGTAGCGGGAGCCGAGTTCGCCGCGCCGGTGGCGACGGCGCAGGCAGTGGACACGCCTGTTGCAACTGCGTCGATTGATCTGTTGATCGGCCCTGTGACGGTGCGGCTGGATACTGCCACACCTGCGGCGCGGATTGCGGAACTGATCATGGCATTGCGGGCTTGCCCGTGATCTTCCCGTCGAACCGGGTGCGGATCATGGTGGCGACGAAGCCCATCGACTTCCGCAAGGGTCATGACAGCCTGGCCGCGATGGTGAAGAATGAGCTGCGCAAGGACCCGTTCACCGGGACAGTCTTCGTGTTCCGCGCGAAGAAGGCGGACCGGTTGAAGCTCTTGTATTGGGACGGCACCGGTCTGGTGATGGCCTACAAGCGGCTGGAAGAACACACCTTCACCTGGCCCGCCGTTAAGGACGGGCTGATGCTGATGAACCACGCGCAGTTCGAGGCGCTGTTTGCGGGGCTCGACTGGCGGCGGGTTCGGGCCATCGCGGCGAAGGCCCCCGAAGCCGTGGAATGACCGGTTCAGCCCTGCGGCAGGATGACTCATCGTGCTCTTTCCAGAGGTATAGCCCATGGCAGTTTGGTAAAAACCGGCCATGCCGAAGACCGCTGATCTGCTTGAAGAAATTGCTGCGCTGAAGGCGATGTTGATCGCCGCGGACGCGCGCGACAAGCGTAAGGACGAGCGCATTGCACGGCTGGAAAAGCTGGTGGCGGCCTTCAAGCAGGCGGTCTTCGGCCGGAAATCGGAGAAGAGCGATCCGGACCAGTTCGAACTGGCGCTGGAAGATCTGGAAACCGCGATGGCGGTGGTCCATGCCGAGGAAGACGCCGAGGATCGGGCCGCCAAGCGCCCCGCCAAACCGCGTGCTGCCAATCGTGGGTCGTTGCCCAAGCACCTGCCACGCATCGAAGAGATCATCGAGCCGGACAGCTTGACCTGCGCCTGCGGCGGCTGCTTGCATTGCATCGGGGAAGATGTGTCGGAACGGCTCGACATCGTGCCTGCCCAGTTCCGCGTCATTGTTACCCGCCGTCCGAAGTATGCCTGCCGGTCCTGCACCGATGGCGTTGCACAGGCTGCTGCCCCAGCCCGACTGATCCCGGGCGGTTTGCCGACAGAGGCCACGGTCGCCCATGTGCTGGTCAGCAAGTATGCCGATCACCTTCCGCTTTACCGTCAGGCCCAGATCTACAGCCGCCAGGGCGTCGATCTTGACCGCTCCACCCTTGCCGATTGGGTCGGTCGCGCGGCCTTCGAGCTCCGGCCCGTCCATGATGCGCTGATGGCGGACCTGAAGCGGTCCACCAAACTCTTCATGGACGAAACCCGCGCCCCGGTCCTCGATCCGGGGGCCAGAAAGACGAAGACCGGATACTTCTGGGCACTGGCCCGCGATGACCGGCCATGGGGCGGCACGTCACCACCGGGCGTGGTCTTCACCTATGCCCCCGGTCGGGGCGGGCAACATGCCGAGCGGATATTGCAGGGCTTTGGCGGCATTCTGCAGGTCGACGGCTATGCCGGATACAACCGCTTGATCGCAGCGGACCGGATCGGTCCGGGCATCAAGCTGGCGTATTGCTGGGCCCATGCGCGACGCAAGCTGATCGAGATCACCCGCACCGGACCCGCGCCGATTGCCGAGGAAGGCGTGGCCCTCATCCGCGATCTCTACGCCATCGAGGCGGAGATCCGCGGCAGTGACCCTGCCACCCGACTGGCCATCCGGCAGGACCGCTCCGCCCCGCTCCTCGCCCGCCTCGACGATTGGTTGGTCCACCACCGCACCCGCGCCTCGGCAAAGTCGCCCTTGGGCGAAGCACTTGCCTACATCGCCAAATACCGCGACGGCCTTGGCCGCTTCCTGACTGATGGCCGCGTCGAGATCGACAACAACACCGTCGAACGCACCATCCGCCCCATCGCCCTGAACCGCAAGAACGCCCTCTTCGCGGGCCACGACGCCGGGGCTGAGAACTGGGCCGTCATCGCCTCGCTCATCGAAACCTGCAAGATGAACGCGATCGACCCACACGTCTGGCTCGCAAACACGCTCACCGCCATCGTCAAAGGCCACAAACAAAGCCAGATCGACGACCTGCTCCCATGGAATTACGCCGTCATGGTGTGATCGGCACAGCGCTTACGAAAAGCTCAGAAACACTGTGCAAGCAACAGGGCGCGAAGTCCTTGGAAAAACAAAGAGCACCCACAAGCATTTGAGCCGTCAATAACTTGCGACCAGTTGGTCGCGATTGCAAAGACCCCACCGGAGGGGTACACCCTTACACCGCATAAGTTATCTCGCAGGCCTCGGTATACCATTCCAGACGAACGCCCCGCGTTTAGCTGGGCACGGCTCTGCCATTAACGGTCGATACTCAAGGTCTTGATGAACTGCTGAGGCTCACGCAATTCTTGGAGCGTCGCTGCGCGGACATTGCGCGTCTGACGGCACTGCTCGCCAGAACGTCTAGAACGCGCATTGCAGGGTAATCCCCCCATTCTTAACGGGGTGCATCCGTAGAACTTACGCGGCCATTTTCAGTTTCATGGCGGGTGTGATGCCGCCGATGCCCATGTTCGGGCGGTCGTTGTTGTATGTCCAGAGCCATTGCGTGGCGTGGTCCTGTGCCTCCTCGATGGTTTCGATGATGTATTGGTCGAGCCATTCATGCCTGACGGTACGGTTGTAACGCTCAATGTAGGCGTTCTGCTGGGGCTGACCGGGTTGGATGTGCTGGATGGTGATGCCGCGGTCCTCGGCCCAGATCAGCAGCTTGCCACTGATGTATTCGGGGCCGTTGTCGACCCTGATCGTCCCGGGCTTGCCGCGCCATTCGATGATGCGGTCCAGGCTCCGGATCACCCGTTCCGCAGGCAGGGAAAAGTCCACCTCGATCCCCAGCCCTTCGCGATTGAAGTCGTCTAGCACGTTCAGCAGCCGGAACTGGCGACCATCGCCGAGCCGGTCAGCCATGAAGTCCATTGACCAGGTGATGTTCGGGGCATCAGGCACCGCCAGGACGTCAGGCTTGTAGCGCTTCAGCCGCTTGCGGGGCTTGATCCGCAGGTTCAGTTCAAGGGCGCAATAGATGCGATAGACGCGTTTGTGGTTCCAAGGATGACCCTTGACGTTGCGCAAATGCAGGAAACAGAGGCCAAATCCCCAGGTCTTGCGGGCATCGGTCAACCCGACCAGCAGGTCGGCGATCTCCTCGTTCTCGTCCTTCAACTTCGGGCTGTAGCGATAGCAGGTCTCGCTGACCCCGAACGCCCGGCAGGCCAGCGCAATGCTGACCCCGCGTCGCGCCACTGCTTTCTCGGCCATCTCCCGGCGTTGAGATGGCCGCATCATTTTTTTCCAAGGGCTTCCTTGAGCAGATCGGCCTGCATGCTGAGGTCGGCATACATCCGCTTCAGCCGCCGGTTCTCGTCCTCGATGGCCTTCATCTGACTGATGAGCGACGCGTCCATGCCGCCATACTTCGCTCGCCACTTGTAAAACGACGCCGAGCTCATGCCATGCGCCCGGCACAGCTCGGCCACCGGCATCCCACCTTCGGCCTGCCGCAGGATCGCAAGGATCTGCGCCTCTGTGTATCTGCTTGTCTTCATTCAGAATCTCCTCGTTCATCTTGCCGAGAAAATTCTACTTATGCAGCCCATTACTTTCGGGGGGGATTACCTGCCCACCAAGACCCATGTGCTGAACCTCCTCCATCGCTTGGTCGACGGTAAGGTCATCGGTGGTCCACCGCTGGATACCCCGCAAGCGTTGGCTCTGCAGCGCGAGCCCAAGGC
>JBEGVR010000298.1:0-11409 GCA_041178265.1 Pseudomonadota bacterium
GGCCCAACTCCAGCGACAGCCGGTCCTGCGCCTGGGCACCGGGCTGGCGCAGGATCTCGAAACGCAGGGGCAGGGTGGCGTCGGCTGCCTTGGCCAGGGGCGCCGGCAGGGACAGGGCCAGGCCCTGCAGGCTGCTTGTGACCAGCACGTCGACCCCCCCGGGACGCAGGCCCACCGTCGCGGCGTAGGGCGTGGCCCCGGTGGCTTGGCGCGCCATGCGAGCCACCGGGCCGAGTTCGCGGGCCTGGCGCAGGCCCTCGGCGCTGGCGGTGCCCTGGATGCGGATCAGGGTCGCCGGCTCGGCCGATGGGGGCGTGGGCGAGCGTGTGCCGCCCTCCAGTCGCACATCGCCGCCCAGCGCACGGGCCTGCAGGCCAGACAGCGTGAAGCCGCCCTCGGTGAAGGCCACGGCGCCGCGCAGGCGCGACAGGGCCGGCACGTCGGGGGTGATTTGCAGGTCGTTGCCATTGAAAGTCAGCCCGCCCTGCACCGTCGTGCGCTCGGGCTGCGCCAGAGGCACACCCAGCCCCAGCCGAAGTTCGGCGGTACCGGACGCGGCTGTCCCAGCGAAGGGCTGGCCCAGCGATGCCGCGACCGGGCTGGCATTGAACACCGCCAAGGACTCGGCCAGGGGGCCACGCACCAGGCCGTTGACCGTGACGACCGCAGCGGACAGGTTGGCGATCGCGGCATCCGCCTGCACCTGCAGGCCCGGCGCGCCAGCGAACCCGCCACGCGCGCCGTTGATCTGCATGCTATTGCGGTCGAACACGAGTTCGCCCGAGAGGCCTGTCAAGGCGCGCCAGGCGCCCGGCCCGCGCACCGCACTGCGTGGCACGTAGGTGTAGGTCACGCCGCTGACGCGGGTGCTGACGCGGAATTCGCCCGTGCCGTCACCGGTGAAGGGGAAGTCGCGCAGGTCGCCACGTACGCGGATGCGGCCATCACTCGCCCGGCCTGCGGTCACTGCCTCTCGCACATAGTCCCGGGTGGCCTTGGGCAGGGACAGCGGCAGGTAGCGCCACACCCGCGCGCCCTCGGCGCGGACCACGTTCAGCTGCAGGTCCAGCACACCAGGCCAGCGCCCCGCCGGAGTGTTGCCGGTGTGCCAGCTCAGTTGGCCATCGAGTTGCAGGTCAGCGTTGCGCAGCTTCAGGCCAGTGGCGCTGAAGGTGGTGCGGGTGTCGGTCTGCTGCCATTGGAGGTCGGCGCTCAGTTGGTCGATCGGGACGCGTGGGTCCTCGAACAGGGCGGGCAGGTCCAGCGCGCCCCGGTCGACCTGCAGACGCCCCTTGCCGCCGGCCTGCGAGACGTCGAAGTCCAGCGTGACTCCGCGCAGGCCCGGGCGGCCGCTGGCGGGATGGACCGGCAGTTCCAGGGCCGAAAGCCGGCCACGCGCCTGGTACTTGAGCGGCGCATCGACCGGGCCTTCCCAGCTGGCCTGCAGGTGGTCCACGAGGCCCTTGGGGGCGTGGGCCTCGAGCAGGGCCTGGCTGGTGGCGTCCAGCGGCAGGTGGCTGGCCAGGCGGCGCAGGGCCTCCAGGTCGAGCCTGTCCGCCTGCAGCTTGCCTTCAGCAGAGCGCCGTCCCTGCGGCCCCTGCCAGGCCAGGGCCACATTGCCCCCAGGCCAGCGACGGCCGTCGGCGGCCTGGAATTGCAACTCGCGGGTCTCGAATTCGAAGCCCTGGGGCAGGCGCTTGCCAGCCAGGCGGCCCGAGACCGAATTCAGAAGCAGCGGCGCGCGGCCCGGCGCCAGCAGCGCGTCGACCCGCGTCAGCGCGACCTGGGCCTCACCCCCCGTGACCTGGCCGTCTTCCACATCGACCCAGGCCTGCAGCGCCCCCTGACCGGAACGGACCTCGATGCCCAGGTGGGCGTACTGGCGCAACCGGGACAGGTCGACGCTGGCGAAGTCGGCATACAGCTGGCCCTTCCAGTCCTGCCAGCGGCCGGGATGGTTGGACAGCAGGGGTTGGCGGAAAACGCCGCGCAGGCTGAAACGCTGGCCCCAGTCGGCCGGCGGCGTCGCGTCCAGGCGCAGGGCATGGCGCCGCGTGCCATTGCGCACGACGAACTGCAGGTCGGACAGGACCAGGGGCGGAGCGCCGCGCATTTCGTCGGTCCAGCGCAGGGTGCCGCCCAGAACCACCACCTCACGCTGGCGGAAGAACCAGTCGGCGGCGCGTTCGTCACCGCCGCCACGCGAGACGTCCAGTCCGGCGACCCACAGGCGGCCATCGCCGGAGCGGCGCACATCCAGCCGGGGGCCTTCGACATAGAGCTGCTCGAAACCCAGGTTCCAGAGGGAGCGTGGCGACAGGGCGAACACCACCCGCGGCAGCCGCAGCGCTTCTCGGTCCTGGGCATCGTGCAGCACCACGTCGCGCAGCTCGATGGAGGGCATGACGCCGTCGCTGCGGGCGCTCACGGACGCGATGCGCACCGGTATCCCCAAGACCTGCGAGGCCTGGCGCTCCAGGACAGGACGCCATTCGTCTATTCGCGGCACAATCCAGCCATGCAGCGCGCCCCAGGCGAGCGCCAGCAACACCCAGAAGACCACGAGGGTCCACCACAGGCCGCTGGCAGCGACGCTGAGCGCCCGCAAAAGGCGCGAGGGCTGCAAAGAATCTTTCATGGAAACGAAGACGTGGCAGGAATTATGACCCCCGGTGCAGCAGAGAGCACGACGGCGGGTTCCGCCGTTGCGGCGCCTTCCGGCCATTCGCGCTTCGCCCAGCGCCTGCGCCGGCGCTATCCCGGCGAACTGTCCCTGCTGCCCCCCGGCGGCCCCACCCCTGCCAGCCTGGCCAGCGCCTTCGAGGCCCTGCGCGCCCGCGGCGACGATCTGCCCACCGCGCTGCGTATCCTGCGCCAGCTCGTGATGGAGCGCCTCATGGTGCTCGATTGCGACCAGCAGGCACCCCTGGACACCATCACGAAAGCCGTCACCGAACTGGCCGAATTCACATTGGACCAGGCCTGCCAGGCTGCCTCGGCCCAGCTTGACGCCGTGCACGGCGCACCGCAGGGGCCCGAGGGCCAGCACGCGCAGTTGTGGGTGGTGGGCATGGGCAAGCTCGGTGCGCGCGAGCTGAATGTGTCCAGCGACATCGACCTGATCTACCTTTACGACCACGATGGCGAGACCGCCGGCCTGGAGGGCGGGCGCGGGCGCATCTCCAACCATGAATACTTCGCCAAGGCGGTGCGCCTGGTCTACGGCCTGATCGGCGAAACCACCGAGCACGGTTTCGTGTTCCGCGTCGACCTGGCCCTGCGTCCCAACGGGAACTCCGGCCCCCCGGTCGTGTCGCAGGACGCGCTGGAAGACTACCTGCAGGTGCAGGGGCGCGAGTGGGAGCGCTTTGCCTGGCTCAAGAGCCGCGTGGTGGCCCCGCGCGAGGCCATCGCCAACCGCAGCGCGCGCGCCTTACGCAGCACCATCCTGCCCTTCGTGTTCCGCCGTTACCTAGACTACAGCGTCTTCGAGTCGCTACGGGTGCTGCACCGGCAGATCCGCGAGCATGCTGCGCGCCGCAGCGCCGGCCGCCCCGAGCGGGCCAACGACGTCAAGCTCTCGCGAGGCGGCATCCGCGAGATCGAATTCATCGTGCAATTGCTGCAGGTGGTGCGCGGCGGCCAGTTCCCCGAATTGCGCACGCGACCCACCTTGCAGGCCCTGCAACGCGTAGCCGCCGCAGGACTGATGCCCCAGGCCACCGCCGACGCGCTCGCAGAGGCCTATGTGTTCCTGCGTCGCGTCGAACACCGCATCCAGTACCTGGACGACCAGCAGACCCATGTGCTTCCCATGGGGTGCGAGGCCGCCGACGGCGACCTGGCCTGGATCGGCCGCACCATGGGCTACCCCGATTGCACCGCCTTCCTGCAGGTGCTCGATGCCCACCGCGAACTGGTGGCCCAGGAATTCGACACCCTGCTCGGGCAGGAAGAAGACTGCAAGGGCTGCGGCGGGCCCAAGGCCGCGCGCGCCGCGACCACCGACTTCGAAAGCCTGTTGCAGGGCCTGCCCCCGCGGCTTCGCGAACGGGTCCAGGGCTGGCAGGCCCACCCGCGCGTGCAGTCGCTGCGCGAGGATGCGCGCGCGCGCCTCATCAAGGTGATGGCACGCACCGCCCAATGGCTGCAGGAAGGCCGCGTGGGGGAGGAAGCCGCCCTGCGCATGACCGACTGGATCGAGCCGCTCCTGCGGCGCGAGAGTTACCTGGCCCTGCTGCTGGAGCGACCGGGCGTGCACGAAAGGCTGCTGCGCGTGCTGGGCGCCGCGCGCTGGCCGGCGCGCTACCTCCTGAAGCACCCCGGCGTGATCGACGAATTGGCCGGAGATGCGCTAATGCGCGAACGGTTCCAGGCCGAGGACTTCGAGCGCGAACTCGAACAGCGCCGGCAGGCCCTGGCCCGCACGGGTGAAGACGATGACGAGACGCTCCTGAACCTGCTGCGGCGCGCGCACCATGCCGAAGTCTTTCGTACGCTCGCGCGCGACATCGAGAGCCGGCTGACGGTCGAACAGGTGGCCGACGACCTGAGCGGGCTGGCCGACGCGGTATTGCGCGTGACGGCACGCTGGGTCTGGCAGCGCCTGAAATCCCGCCACCGCGACGAGCCGCAGTTCGGGATCATCGGCTACGGCAAGCTCGGCGGCAAGGAGCTGGGCTACGGCAGCGACCTGGACATCGTGTTCGTGCACGAGGACCCGCACGAGGCCGCCACCGAGACCTACGCTGCCTTCGTGCGCAAGTTGATCAACTGGCTCACCACCCAGACCGCCGAGGGCGACCTGTACGAGATCGACACCGCGCTGCGCCCCAATGGCAGCTCAGGACTGCTGGTCACCACCTTCGACGCCTACGCCAACTACCAGCAAAACCGCGGCAGCAACACCGCCTGGACCTGGGAGCACCAGGCCATGACGCGCGCGCGTTTCGTCCTGGGCGCGCCGGATCTGGCGCAGCGCTTTGACGCGGTACGCGATGCGGTGATCACCGCGCCGCGCGACGTTGCAGCCCTGCGCGCAGAGATCGTGGCGATGCGGGCCAAGGTGGCTGCGGCGCACCCGGTCAGCACGGACCGCTTCGACGTCAAGCACAGCCCCGGCGGCATGGTGGATGCCGAATTCGCGGTGCAGTTCCTGGTGTTGTCGCAGTCGGCGGCCCACCGCGCACTGATTCCCAACGTCGGCAACATCGCGCTGCTGCAGCGCGCCGAGGCCTGCGGCCTGCTGCCCGCCGGCATCGGCCAGGGCGCAGCCGATGCCTACCGTAACCTTCGGCGCGCGCAGCACGCGGCGCGGCTGAACGAACACCCCACCCACGTGCCGTCCGGGCAGATGGCCGCCGAGCGTGACGCGGTACTCGCGCTGTGGCGCGCGGTGTTCGGCTAAGGCACGCGCGCCGCGCCGCAACCTCCAAGGATCTTTTCCCGCATGAATTCCTGTCGACTGGCAGCGGCACTTTTGCTGCCGCTGGCCCTGGCCCTGGCCGCCTGCGCTGTAAAGCGGCCGCCGGCCACCGTGGGCGCACCGATTCCCGCGCAATGGCACTCGCCCCTGCCGCACGGAGGCGAGGCTGCGAACCTGGCCCGCTGGTGGGCGCAATGGAACGACCCGCTCCTGGGCGAGCTGATTGCGATGGCCCAGGACGTGAGCCCGACGCTGGCCAGCGCGCGCGCGCGCCTGGCGCAGGCGCGGGCCGCGCGCGTCACCGCCGGTGCCAGCCTGGCCCCGCGCGTGGACGCAACGCTGGGCGTCTCGCGCGGCAACGATCCCAGCCCCCTGCCCCTGGCCAGCCGAGGCCAGGCCAGCGTGCAGGCGGCCTGGGAGCTGGACCTGTTCGGTGGCCAGCGCGACAGCGTGCAGGCCAGCCAGGCGCGCGAGGCGGCGGCCACGGCGGGCTGGCACGAAGCCCGCGTGAGCGTGGCGGCCGAAACCGCCAGCGCCTACCTGGGCCTGCGCACCTGCGGACAGCAGCTCACCGTCGCCCAGGCAGACGCGGCCTCGCGCGCCGAGACCGCGGGCCTGTTGGGGCTGAGCGCGCAGGCCGGCTTCTCCGCCCCCGCCACGGCGTCCCTGGCACGCGCCAGTGCGGCCGAAGCCTCGGCGCGCCTGCGCCAGCAGCGCGCCCAGTGCGAGGTGGAGCGCCAGGCACTGGCGGCCCTGGCCGGCATGGACCCGTCGGTGTTGTCGCAGCGTCTGGCAGCGCCGTGGCAACCCGCCGTGCCCGACACACTGTTTGCCATCGCGGCCCTGCCCGCACAGGCGCTGGCGCAGCGGCCCGACGTAAGGCGGGCCGAGCTCGCTGTGGCAGCGGCCAGCGCCGACGTGGGCGCCGCGCAGGCTGACCGCTACCCGCGCCTGTCCTTGGCGGGCACGATCGCCGCAAATGCAGTCCGTGCCGGTGGTGCAAGCTCCGACGGCCAGACCTGGGCCATTGGCCCGCTGGTACTCACCCTGCCGGTGTTCGACGCGAGCCGCCGCAGCGCCAACGTGCAAGCGGCCCAGGCCCGCCATGACGAAGCCGTGAGCCTGTACCGCGCGCAGGTGCGGCGGGCCGTGAGCGACGTCGAGCAGGCGCTGGTCACGCTGGACAGTGCGCGCGCACGGGTGGGGGACGCGGTCGCGGCGGCCGAAGGTTTTCGCGCCTCGTTCACTGCCACCGAGGCGCGCCACCGCGCAGGCCTGGCCAGCCTGGTCGAACTCGAGGACGCGCGGCGCTCGCAGCTGGCGGCCGAAACCGCGCTGGTGAGCCTGCAGCGCGAATTGCACAACGCCTGGATCAGTCTTTATCGCGCGGCGGGCGGAGGCTGGCCGGGCCAGACGGCCGCCGGCACCTCACCCTGAACGCGCACCCTGTCATCGCCACCCCTGCGCCCCTGTCCGCGCCCCCCACAAGCACCATGAAACCGTCGATCACTCGTCTCCTCGCCCTGCGCAGCACCCTGGCCGTGCTGTCCATCGCTGTCCTGGCCACCGGCCTGAGCACCGCCCAGGACAAGCCCGCCGCCCCCGGTCCCAAACCCGCCCTGAGCGTGGCGGTGGTCACGCCGCAAACGGCGCCGCTCGCCCAGGCCCTGGCCGCCAACGGCAACCTCGCGGCCTGGCAGGAGGCCAGCGTCGGTGCCGAGGCGGGAGGGCAGCGACTGGCTGAAGTGCGGGTGAATGTGGGCGATCGGGTCGCCAAGGGCCAGGTGCTGGCGGTCTTTGCCACCGAGACGCTGGGCGCCGAAGCGGCGCAGGCCCGCGCTGCGGTCGCCGAAGCCGAAGCGGCTGCCGCCGAGGCCGCGGCCAATGCCGAACGCGCACGCAGCCTGCAGGCCAGCGGCGCGCTGTCGGCGTCGCAGATCAACCAGTACCTCACCGCCGAAAAGACCGCCCAGGCCCGCCTGCAGGCCGCGCGGGCCCAGTCGCAGGTGCAGCAGGCGCGCCTGTCCCAAAGCCAGGTGCTGGCGCCCGACGACGGCATCGTGTCGTCGCGCCAGGCCACGGTGGGCGCGGTCGTGGCCAGCGGCACCGAGCTCTTTCGCCTGATCCGCCAGGGACGGCTGGAGTGGCGTGCAGAGGTGACGAGCGCCGAGCTCGGGCGCCTCGTGCTGGGCACCGCCACCACGCTCACCACCGCCAGTGGCGCGACGCTGCAGGGACGGGTGCGCATGATCGGGCCGACGGTGGACCCGCAGACCCGCATGGCGCTGGTGTACGTGGATGTCCGCCCGGTGGCCGGCAGCACCGCACCAGCCCTGCCCGGCATGTTCGCGCGCGGCGAATTCAGCCTGGGTGCGACGTCGGCGCTGACCGTGCCGCAAACGGCGGTGGTGGTGCGCGAGGGCTTCAGCTACGTGATGCGCGTAAGCCCCGACAACCGCGTGAGCGCCGTGAAGGTGCAGACCGGCCGCACCGTGGGCAACCGCGTCGAGATCACCGCGGGCCTGCCCGCCGATGCGCGCATCGTCGCCTCGGGTGGCGGCTTCCTCAACGAGGGCGACCTGGTGCGCGTGGTCCCCGCGCCCACGCCTGCGAAATAAGCGCCGGAGCCCCTCCAGATGATCAACGTCTCCGCCTGGTCGATCCGCAACCCGATTCCGGCCGTGATGCTGTTCGTGCTCCTGACGTTCGCGGGCATGCTGTCCTTCAAGGCCATGAAGGTGCAGAACTTCCCCGACCTGGACCTGCCCACGGTCAGCATCAGCGCCTCGCTGCCCGGCGCCTCGCCCGCGCAGATGGAGACCGATGTCGCGCGCAAGATCGAGAACAGCCTGGCCAGCCTTCAAGGCCTCAAGCACATCACGACCAAGGTGCAGGACGGCGCGGCCACCATCACCGCCGAATTCCGTCTGGAAAAGCCGGTGCAGGAGGCGGTCGACGACGTGCGCTCCGCGCTGGCTGGCATCCGCGCCGACCTGCCGGCCGACCTGCGCGATCCGGCCATCACCAAGCTCAATCTCGCGGGCCAGCCGGTGCTGGCCTACACCGTCCGATCGGTGCCCCGCGCAGGCGCCGCGCCCGCGATGGACGACGAGGCCCTGTCCTGGTTCGTGGACAACGAGGTGTCGCGCAAGCTGCTGGCGGTCAAGGGCGTGGGCGCGGTCACCCGCGTGGGCGGCGTCACCCGCGAGATCCGCGTGGCGCTGGACCCGCAACGCCTGCAGGCCCTGGGCGCCACGGTGGCCGAGGTTTCACGCCAGCTTCGGCAGGTGCAGCAGGAAAGCGCGGCGGGTCGCGCCGACCTCGGCGGCAGCGAGCAACCGGTGCGCACGCTGGCCACGGTGCGCACTGCGCGCGAGATCGGGCTGATCGAGATTCCGCTGGCGAGCGGACGCAGCGTGCGCCTGCAGGACGTGGCCACCATCACCGACACCTACGCCGAGCCCCGCTCGGCCGCCCTGCTCGATGCCAAGCCTGTAGTGGGCTTCGAGGTGGCTCGCAGCCGGGGCGAGAGCGAGGTCGAAGTGGGCGCTGGCGTGCGCCGCGCCCTGGACGCACTGCGCGCGGCGCACCCGGACATCGAGGTCACCCAGGCCTTCGACTTCGTGACGCCGGTGCAGGAGGAATATCACGGCTCCTTGATTCTGCTTTATGAAGGCGCGCTGCTGGCGGTGCTGGTGGTGGGCCTGTTCCTGCGTGACTGGCGCGCCACCTTCGTGTCGGCGGTGGCCTTGCCGCTGTCGGCGATCCCGGCCTTCCTGGGCATGTACCTGCTCGGGTTCTCGATCAACGTGGTCACGCTGCTGGCGCTGTCGCTGGTGGTGGGCATCCTGGTGGACGACGCGATCGTCGAGGTGGAGAACATCGTGCGCCACCTGCGCATGGGAAAGACGCCCTACCAGGCTGCCATGGAAGCCGCCGACGAGATCGGCCTGGCGGTGATCGCCACCACCTTCACGCTGGTGGCGGTGTTCCTGCCGACCGCCTTCATGAGCGGCATCGCGGGCAAGTTCTTCAAGCAGTTCGGATGGACGGCGGCCCTGGCGGTCTTTGCCTCGCTGGTGGTGGCGCGCGTGCTCACGCCCATGATGTCGGCCTACCTGCTCAGGCCCATCGTCACCGCGCAGGCCGAGCCGCGCTGGCTGCAACGCTACATGGGCCTGGCGCGCTGGTGCATGCGTCATCGCGTGACCACGATGGCGCTGTCCACGCTGTTTTTCTTCGGCTCGATCGCGCTGATCCCGCTGCTGCCCACCGGATTCATCCCGCCGGACGACAACTCGCAGACGCAGGTGTATCTGGAGCTGCCCCCCGGCGCGAACCTGGCGCAGACGCGAGAGGCCGCCGAGCACGCGCGGGCACGCATCGCACAGGTGCCCCATGTGAAAAGCATCTACACCACCATCGGCGGGGGCAGCGCGGGCACCGACCCATTTGCCGCGGCCGGCGCGGCCGAGGTGCGCAAGGCCACGCTCACCATCCTGCTGGCCGATCGCGGTGACAGACCGCGCAAGCAGGGCATCGAGAACCAGATCCGCACCGCGCTGGAAGCCGTGCCCGGTGTGCGCACCAAGGTGGGCCTGGGCGGCTCGGGTGAGAAGTACGTGCTGGTGCTCACGGGCGAAGACCCGCAGGCACTGTCGTCGGCTGCCCTCGCGGTGGAAAAGGACCTGCGCACCATCCCCGGCCTGGGCAGCGTGGCCTCCACTGCCAGCCTGATCCGCCCCGAGATCGCGGTGCGGCCCGACTTCGCGCGCGCCGCCGACCTGGGCGTGACCAGTGCTGCCATCGGCGAAACGCTGCGCGTGGCCACGCTGGGCGATTACGACGCGCAATTGCCGAAGTTGAACCTGTCGCAGCGGCAGGTGCCGATCGTGGTCAAACTCGATGCAGCGGCGCGCCAGGACCTGTCGGTGCTCGAACGTCTGGCCGTTCCCGGCACGCGAGGATCCGTGATGCTGGGGCAGGTGGCCACGCTGGAGATGGCCGGCGGGCCGGCGGTGATCGACCGCTACGACCGTTCACGCAACATCAACTTCGAGATCGAACTCTCCGGGCTGCCCCTGGGCGACGTGGTGTCGCAGGTGCAGCAGCTGCCCTCCATCCTCAAGCTGCCCCCGGGCGTGAAGGTGGTGGAAGTGGGCGACGCCGAGGTGATGGGCGAGCTGTTCGCGAGCTTCGGCCTGGCCATGCTCACGGGCGTGCTGTGCATCTACATCGTGCTGGTGCTGTTGTTCAAGGACTTCCTGCACCCGGTGACCATCCTGGCGGCGCTGCCGCTGTCGCTGGGGGGCGCCTTCGTCGGTCTGCTGCTGGCACAGAAGTCGTTTTCCATGCCGTCCTTGATCGGACTGATCATGCTGATGGGGATTGCCACCAAAAATTCCATCCTGCTGGTCGAATACGCCATCGTGGCGCGGCGCGACCACGGCATGCCCCGCTTCGACGCGCTGCTCGATGCCTGCCACAAGCGCGCGCGGCCCATCCTCATGACCACCATTGCGATGGGTGCGGGCATGCTGCCGATCGCCCTCGGATGGGGCGCGGCGGATCCGAGTTTCCGCTCGCCGATGTCGATCGCGGTGATCGGCGGGTTGATCACGTCGACGGTGCTGAGCCTGCTGGTGATTCCGGTGGTGTTCACCTACGTGGACGATGTGGGGCAGTGGGTGGGGAGGCTGCTGTCTCGGGGTCGTCGCAAGTCGGGCGAGGTTGGGGACTGAGTATTTTTCGCGGGGCGTTTGCTCGTTGGGCTGCAACGCGCCGGGCATGCGAGGCGGGCCCGGGGGCTTCAAGTGTGGGGGCCCTTCGGGCTCCCCTGCGGTGCTCGGTCGCTGGGGGCACGCGCGACAACTCGCCCCTGCGGGGCTCAGACACGTCGCGCTTTCCACCCCCATCGCCCTGCGCTCCTCGGCCCCACACAGGCGCCCCCAGACCCGCCCCGCACACCCGGCGCTTGCCTCCGG
>JBEGVR010000299.1:0-8795 GCA_041178265.1 Pseudomonadota bacterium
AAGGCTGCCAAGCGTCTCGTCGAGCGTGAGGGACCGGAAGTTTGGGACATCCTCTCCGAGGTGATCCGCGAGCATCCCGTGCTCCTCAACCGCGCCCCGACGCTGCACCGTCTCGGCATCCAGGCTTTCGAGCCGGTGCTGATCGAGGGTAAGGCGATCCAGCTGCATCCGCTCGTCTGTACGGCCTTCAACGCCGACTTCGACGGTGACCAGATGGCCGTGCACGTGCCGCTGTCGCTCGAAGCACAGCTCGAAGCCCGTGCGCTGATGATGTCGTCGAACAACATCCTCTCGCCTGCCAACGGTGATCCGATCATCGTGCCGTCGCAGGACGTGGTGCTCGGTCTCTACTACATGACTCGTGAGCGCGTCGGTGCGCAGGGCGAGGGCATGATGTTCGCCGACGTCGGCGAGGTGCATCGCGCTTACGAGACTCGTCAGGTTCACTTGCAAGCGCGTATCAGCGTGCGCATCAACGAGACGGTCATCGAGAATGGTGAGTGGATCGAGCGTCGTCGTCTCGTGAAGACGACGGTCGGTCGTGCGCTGCTCTCCGAAGTGCTGCCCGCTGGCATGTCGTTCGATGTCATCAACCAGGACATGACTAAGAAGGCGATCTCGGCAACGATCAACGCCTGCTACCGTATCCTCGGTCTGAAGGACACCGTGATCTTTGCCGATCGCGTGATGTACACCGGCTTCCACTACGCTACGCGCGCTTCGGTGTCGTTCGGTATCGACGACATCGTGATCCCGGAGCAGAAGGTCAAGATCGTGGCCTCGGCGGATCGCGAAGTGAAGGAGATTCAGGAGCAGTACGCTTCCGGTCTCGTCACCAACGGCGAGCGCTACAACAAGGTGGTCGATATCTGGTCGCGCACGAACGACCAGGTGGCGAAGGCCATGATGGACAAGCTCGGCGTCGAGGACGTGATCAATGCGAAGGGCGAGAAGACCACGCAGAAGTCCTTCAACTCGATCTTCATGATGGCCGACTCTGGCGCCCGCGGTTCGGCGGCCCAGATCCGGCAGCTGGCCGGCATGCGCGGCCTGATGGCCAAGCCCGACGGCTCGATCATCGAAACGCCCATCACGGCGAACTTCCGTGAAGGCCTGAACATCCACCAGTACTTCATCTCGACGCACGGCGCCCGCAAGGGCCTGGCCGACACGGCGCTCAAGACCGCCAACTCGGGCTACCTGACCCGCCGTCTGGTCGACGTGACCCAGGACCTGGTGGTGATCGAGGAAGACTGCGGCACCACCGAGGGCTCCCTGATGCGCGCCATCGTCGAGGGCGGCGAGGTGATCGAGTCGCTGCGTGACCGTATCCTGGGCCGCGTGGCGGCCGAGGACGTGCTGCACCCCGAGAACCGCTCGGTGCTGCTGCCGGCCGGCCAGATGCTGGACGAAGACGTCATCGAAGCCCTCGAGGCTGCGGGCGTGGACGAAGTCAAGGTCCGCACGGCCCTGACCTGCGCCACGCGCTTCGGCCTGTGCGCCAAGTGCTATGGCCGCGACCTGGGCCGCGGCGGCCTGGTGAACGTGGGCGAGGCGGTGGGCGTGATCGCCGCGCAGTCCATCGGCGAACCCGGCACGCAGCTGACCATGCGCACCTTCCACATTGGTGGCGCCGCCTCGCGTGCGGCCATTGCCTCCAGCGTGGAAGCCAAGTCCAATGGTGTGATCGGCTTCAACAGCACGATGCGCTACGTGACCAACAGCAAGGGTGAACTGGTGGTGATCGCCCGCTCCGGTGAGATCATCATCCACGACGAGCATGGCCGCGAGCGTGAGCGTCACAAGGTGCCCTATGGCGCCACCCTGACCGTGAAGGCCGACCAGACCATCAAGGCCGGCACCATCCTGGCCAACTGGGACCCGCTGACCCGACCCATCATCACGGAATTCGCCGGCAAGGTGAAGTTCGAGAACGTGGAAGAGGGCCTGACCGTCGCCAAGCAGGTCGACGAGGTGACCGGCCTGGCCACGCTGGTCGTGATCGACCCCAAGCGCCGCGGCTCCGCCAAGGTGGTGCGTCCGCAGGTCAAGCTGATCGACGCCTCCGGCGCCGAGGTGAAGATCCCCGGCACCGACCACTCGGTGACCATCGGCTTCCAGGTCGGCGCGCTCATTCAGGTGCGTGACGGCCAGGACGTGGGCGGTGGCGAAGTGCTGGCCCGTATCCCGATCGAAGGCCAGAAGACCCGCGACATCACGGGCGGCCTGCCCCGTGTGGCCGAACTCTTCGAAGCCCGCTCGCCCAAGGACAAGGGCGTGCTGGCCGAGGTGACCGGCACCATCTCCTTCGGCAAGGAGACCAAGGGCAAGATCCGCCTGCAGATCACCGACCCGGACGGCAAGGTCTGGGAAGAACTCGTGCCCAAGGAGAAGAACATCCTGGTGCACGAAGGCCAGGTGGTGAACAAGGGCGAGAGCGTGGTGGACGGACCGGCCGACCCGCAGGACATCCTGCGCCTGCTGGGTTCCGAAGAACTCGCGCGCTACATCGTCGACGAGGTGCAGGACGTCTATCGCCTGCAGGGTGTGAAGATCAACGACAAGCACATCGAGGTGATCGTTCGCCAGATGCTGCGTCGCGTGGTCGTCGAGAACCCGGGCGAGTCCAGCTACATCGGCGGCGAGCAGGTCGAGCGCTCCGAGATGCTCAATACCAACGAGGCGTTGCAGGGCGAGGGCAAGATCCCCGCGACCTACACCAATCTGTTGCTCGGTATCACCAAGGCGTCGCTGTCCACCGACTCGTTCATCTCCGCGGCCTCCTTCCAGGAGACCACGCGCGTGCTGACCGAGGCGGCGATCATGGGCAAGCGCGACGAGCTGCGTGGCCTCAAGGAGAACGTCATCGTCGGCCGCCTGATCCCGGCGGGTACTGGCATGGCCTACCACCAGGCCCGCAAGGTCAAGGAAGCCATGGACGATGCCGAGCGCCGCGCCATCGCCGACGCCGAGGCCGCCGAGCTCGCGGGCCAGGATGCCGTCCTGCCCGAGGCCTCCGAGGGCGCCGCGGCGGAATAAGCCACGCACCCGGGCTGAAGGCCTGAAGACGCCCCGTGCCGGTTTGTCCGGGCGGGGCGTTTTTTCTTGGGCCTGCAATGTGCCGACCATGCATGGCTTCCTCTTTGGCCCGCCCCGCACGCCCGTCGCGTTGCAGGCCAGGGAGGGAACACAAGGCTTGCTAAGCTCCCACCCTCATGACCTCTTCTTTCCTGGCCTGGTCAATCGTCGCGATCCTGGTGTTCTGGGCGGTCGGCGCCTACAACCGCCTGGTCCGCCTTCGCGCTGAAGTGAACACTTCCTTTGCGGAAGTGCAAGGCCAGCTCGAACAGCAGGCTAAGCTGGTCGACTCGGCCCTGCCCGCCGACCCGCGAGGGTGGGTCGACGAAGACCTGGCCTTACTCGCGCCCATTCAAGACGCCTCGGGCCAATTGGCCGCCTGCCTGGATGCCACCCGACCCCGACCGCTGGACCATGAGCGTCTGGCGGCGATCGTCTCGGCGTCGCAGGTGCTGACGCGGGCCTGGGAGCGGGCGGAGCGTGAAGACCTGCATGACCTGGCGGGTCCGCAACTGCCCGCCATCCTCACCGACACCCGCGCCCGGCTCGTGCGCCAGACCGAGGCCGCAGTGGGCCAGTTCGATGACGCGGTAGACCGCTACAACCACGCCATCGCGCAGTTCCCGGCGATGTTCCTGGCCTGGGTCTTCAGCTTCAAGCCCGGGCGCCGGTTTTGACCCTGGGCCCAAGCACGGCGGCCACGGCGCCGCTCTGGAGCCTGTTGCAGGCCACCGCCGCCGTGGTGCGGGCGGTGGGTGAGGGCGCATCGGCCACGCCCGCCCTGGCCGCAGTGCCCGCGCCCCTGCGGGCCGGCACGCAGGCCCTGGCATTCCAGGCGCTGCGTCAGCTGGGGCGGGCCCAGGCACTGCGGACCCTTTTGGCAAAGCGCGCCCCGCCCCTGCCGGCCGACGCGCTGCTGCGCACCGCCCTGGCCCTGTGCTGGGACCCGGCGCAGGCCCCCTACGAACCCCACACGCTGGTGAATCAGGCCGTCGAGGCCGCCAAGCGTGACCGCGCGACCGCCGCACAGGCCAGCTTCATCAATGCCTGCCTGCGCCGATTCCTGCGTGAGCGCGAGGCCCTGGTCGCCCAGACCGAAGGCAGCCCGGTGGCGCGCTGGAACCACCCCTCGTGGTGGATCTCGCGGGTGCGCCAGGACCACCCTGGGCATTGGCAGGACATCCTGCGCGCGAGCAATGAGCAGCCCCCCATGACCCTGCGCGTAAACGCCCGCCGCGCCACTCCCCAGGCGCAGCGCGAGGCGCTGGCTGCGGCGGGCATCGAGTCGAGCCCCGCGGGTCCGCACGGCCTGGTGCTGGCACGGCCCCTGCCGGTGCACCAGATCCCCGGCTTCGACGAGGGCGTCCTCTCCGTGCAGGACGCGGCGGCCCAGATGGCGGCCCCCCTGCTGCTGCAGGGGCTGGCCCCGGCACCTGGAGGGCGGCTGCGGATCCTGGATGCCTGCGCCGCGCCAGGCGGCAAGACCGCCCACCTGCTGGAGTTGGCCGACGCGGACGTGACCGCGCTGGACATCGACCCCGCGCGCTGCGAACGCATCACCCAGACCCTGCAGCGCCTGGGCCTCTCGGCCCGGGTGCTTGCCGCCGATGCGGCCCGCCCTGCCCGCTGGTGGGACGGCGCCCCCTTCGACGCCATCCTGCTGGACGCGCCCTGCACCGCCTCCGGTATCGTGCGCCGCCACCCCGACGTGCGCTGGCTGCGTCGCGAATCGGACATCGCGTCCCTGGCCGCCACCCAGGCCGCCTTGCTGGCGGCCCTGTGGCCGCTGCTGCGGCCCGGGGGGCGGCTGCTGTATTGCACCTGCTCGATCTTCCGGGCCGAAGGTGAAGACCAGATCGGTTCGTTTCTTGCACACAACACCGACGCGGTTTTGCGGCCGGCTCCCGGCCATTTGATCCCGCAAAGCGGGGCCAAGTCCTCACCCGTCCCGGACAATTCACCGGGTGACCATGATGGATTCTTCTACGCGGTGCTGGACAAGCGCCCCGGGTAGTGCGCCAGCCTGCGCCTGGCGGGTGGCCTGGCCCTGCCTGCCGTTCGTGGCCCGGGTGCTGGCGGCCCTGTCGATCCTGCTGGCGATGACCCTGGCCCGCGCCACCGACATCCCCACGCTGCGCGTCGAGCGCACGCCCGAGGGCCTGCTGCTGTCGGCCCAGGTGCGCTTCGAGCTGCCGCCAGCGGCGGACGAGGCACTGCAAAAAGGCATCCCCATGTTCTTCGTGGCCGAAGCGGCCCTGATGCGGGACCGCTGGTACTGGTACGACAAGGAAGTCGCCCGTGCCGCCCGCTACCTGCGCCTGTCCTACCAGCCGCTCACGCGGCGCTGGCGCCTGATGGTCTCCAGCGGTCCGATCGGCAACGCGGGAGCGGCCCTCGGTCAGAGCTTCGAAACCCGCGAGGAAGCCCTGGCCGCGGTGCAGCGCATCTCCGGCTGGAAAATCGCCGAGGCACAAGACGCCGAGACCGACGCGCGCCATGGCGTGACCCTGCGCTTTCGACTCGACGTCTCGCAGCTGCCGCGCCCGTTCCAGATCGGCCTGGTCGGCCAGGACGAATGGAACATCGCCGCCACCCGCACCCTGCGCCTGGGTGCCACCGAGGCGGCCAAGTGACGACCGGCACGCCCGATCCCGCGCCGCAGCGCCCGCGTGTGCGCAATACCCGGACCTACCGGTGGGCTGTGGCCATCGGTGCCACCGTCATGGTGGGCATCGGCATCGTGCTCCTGTTCCTGCTGGCGCAGGCCACCAACAACCGCGAGCTGTACGAGCGCAATTACGGGCGGCTGTTCATCGTGAACATGGTGGTCGCCGGCATGCTGCTGCTGGTGATCGTCTGGATGGGGCTGCGCCTGCTGTCACGCCTGCGGCGTGGCAAGTTCGGCAGTCGCCTGCTGCTACGCCTGGCCATGATCTTCACCCTGGTGGGCTTTGCGCCGGGCCTGCTGATTTACGTGGTGTCCTATCAGTTCGTCTCGCGTTCCATCGAGAGCTGGTTCGACCTGCGGGTCGAGAGCGCGCTGGACGCCGGCCTGAGCCTGGGCCGATCCACCCTGGACATGCTGTCCGAGGACCTGTCCGGAAAGACCCGTGGCGCCGCCAACCAGCTGATGGACGTGCCCGATACCAGCGCACCCTTCGTGATCGAGCGTCTGCGCGAGCAGCTGGGGGCCACCGACGTCATCCTCTGGAGCAGCGCGGGCCAGGTCATCGCCAGCGCCGGGCAATCGCGCTTCCAGCTTTCGCCCGAGCGCCCCAGCGCCTCCCAGCTGCGGGCCCTGCGCTCGCAGCGCTCGCTGGCGGTGATCGAAGGACTGGACGAGGGCGGGCCCAACGCCCTGAACCGCTCCCGCATCAAGGCCCTGGCCGTGGTCACGCCCACCAGCCTGGGCCTGTTGTCCGAGACGCGCGTGCTGCAGGTGACCCAGGCCCTGCCGCCCACGCTCGTGGCCAACGCGATCGCGGTGCAGGAGGCCAATCGCGAATACCAGGAGCGCGCACTGGGGCGCGAGGGCCTCAAGCGCATGTACATCGGCACGCTCACGCTGAGCCTGTTCCTGTCGGTGTTCGGCGCCATCCTGCTGGCGGTGGTCCTGGGCAACTCGCTGGCCCGGCCCCTGCTGCTGCTGGCCGCCGGCGTGCGCGAGGTCGCGGCGGGCGACCTCAGTCCCAAGCCCGTGTTGCAAGGCAAGGACGAACTGGGCGGTCTCACGCGCTCCTTCGCCGAGATGACGCAGCAGCTGGCCGATGCGCGTGCCGCTGTCGAAAAGAGCATGGGCCAGGTCGACGCCGCCCGCGCCAACCTGCAGACCATCCTGGACAACCTGACCGCGGGCGTCGTGGTGCTCGACGCGCAGGGCCGCATCGTGGCGGCCAACCCCGGGGCCACGCGGATCCTGCGGGTAGCCCTGGGGGCGCACCAGGGCCGGCCCTTGGCCAGCGTGGAGGGCCTGGAGGCCTTCGGCGCGGCGGTGCAGGCGCAGTTCGACGTCTACCACGCCGAGCGCCTGCAGCATGCGCTGGACCACTGGCAGCACTCCTTCGAGCTCAATCCCCCGCAGCCGGGTGCACCCGGCCATGTCAACACCGTGACCCTGGTCGCGCGCGGCGCTGACATGCCCGCAGATGCCACGGGCCAGTCCACCCGTCTGCTGGTGCTGGATGACATCTCCGAGATCGTCTCGGCCCAGCGCGCGCAGGCCTGTGGCGAGGTGGCGCGGCGCCTCGCCCACGAGATCAAGACTCCGCTCACCCCGATCCAGCTGTCCGCCGAGCGGCTGGAGATGAAGCTCACGCCCAAGGTCGCAGAGCCCGAGCGCGCCATCCTGGCCAAGTCGGTGCGCACCATCGTCGACCAGGTGGACGCCATGAAGCGGCTGGTCAACGAATTCCGTGATTACGCGCGCCTGCCCGCTGCCGAACTCGCGCCAACCGACCTCAACGCCCTCGTGGGCGACGTGCTGCAACTCTATGCGGGCGAGATGGCCGCATCTGGCATACGCCCGGCCCCGCTGCAGGTGCAACTCGATGAGGCCTGTCCTGCGGTCATGGGCGACGCCATGCAGTTGCGGCAGGTCATACACAACCTGCTGCAGAATGCGCAGGATGCGACCGAATCCAGCGCTGTGCGCGAGGTAACGGTGCGCACGCAGTGGAACGAAACCTCCCGGCGCGTGCGCCTGATCGTGCAGGACACCGGCCCGGGCTTTTCCGACTCGATCCTCAAGCGCGCCTTCGAGCCCTACGTCACCACCAAGGCCAAGGGCACGGGCCTGGGCCTGGCGGTGGTCAAGAAGATCGCCGACGAACACGGTGCGCGTGTCGACCTGAAGAACCGCGTCCAGGACGGCCGGGTGCTGGGGGCGCAAGTATCGCTATCATTCGCAGTTGCGGCCTAGCAACACTGCCCCGTCCGGCCGCGGGGGCGCTGGCTTGAATCCATGGCAACTATCCTGGTGGTCGACGATGAACTGGGCATCCGCGACCTGCTGTCCGAGATATTGAACGACGAGGGCCATCACGTCGAACTGGCCGAGAACGCGGCCCAGGCCCGCGAGATCCGCCAGCGCCTGCGCCCGGACCTGGTCCTGCTCGATATCTGGATGCCCGACACCGACGGCGTGACGCTGCTCAAGGAGTGGTCCACCACCGGCGCGCTGTCCATGCCAGTGATCATGATGAGTGGACACGCCACCATCGACACCGCGGTCGAGGCCACCAAGATCGGCGCCCAGTCCTTTCTGGAAAAACCCATCACCCTGCAAAAGCTGCTCAAGGCGGTGGAGTCGGGCCTGAACCGCGACGCGCCGCCTGCCGCGCCGGCGCGCAAGGCCATGCTGCAGGTGGTGCCTGGTCCGGCGGGGGTGATGGGGTTGTCCGAACTCACCGTGGAAGCGGCCATGACGGGGGGGCAACCGGTGCCAGCCCCCGCGGCCGACCTCGGGCCGCAGGCGCGCCAGGTTTTCGAGCTGGACAAACCGCTGCGCGATGCGCGCGACGAATTCGAGAAGTGCTACTTTGAGTTTCACCTGGCCCGCGAGGGCGGCTCCATGACCCGCGTGGCCGAAAAGACCGGGCTGGAGCGCACCCACCTCTATCGCAAGCTCAAGCAGCTGGGGGTGGATCTGTCCCGAGGGAAGCGGGCGGCCGGGTGATGCTAGAATTTCGTGCTCTGGCCCGGTAGCTCAGTTGGTAGAG
>JBEGVR010000300.1:0-3953 GCA_041178265.1 Pseudomonadota bacterium
CCGGCACCACCAGCGCGGCGAAGCGGCGGCCCAGGAGCTGGTTGAAAGGCAGGATCACGACCTGGGAGGCTGCGCTTGCACCGGGCACGAAGCTCTCGGCTTCCAGCGCCTCATTGGCCCACCCGGTGAAATCGGCCAGCGACAGGCGCCGTGCGGACTGGGGCAGCTGCGACCACAAGGCCTGGCCGGCTGCGTCCAGCCCCAGGGCGGCAATCAGCTGGGTGCCGGCGGCATCGGCCTGCAAGGGGTCCCACTGCCCGCCCGCCTGCAGGACCTCGCGCACCGCTTCTTGCCACTGGGTCAGCGTGCGTGAGGCGCGCAGGCGCTCGCGCCACCCGTTGGCCTGCTCGATGAGGCCGGCCCAGGGACCGGCGGGCGCCTGGCGGCGCTGCACCAGGCGCTCGGCGCGGACCGCCCCCCAGACATGCAGCCCCGCGCGCCGGATCTTCTGCTCGAGGGCCAGGGCCAGGTCTGCCTGCACGGCCGGCGTGTTCTTCAGCCAGTCCAGCACCTCGTCGCTGGTGGCGTCCCAGGCGCAGGCCCTGAGCAGGCCCATCACATGGGCCGCGGCGCGCGTGGTGGAGAGCTTCCACCCCGTCTCGTCGGCCAGCCTGACGCCGCGAGCCGCCAGCATGGCGCGGATACGGCGCGTGAGCACGCGGTCCACTGCGGCCAGGGCCACCGGCGCGCGGCCCGCCTGGAGATGGCGCATCACGCAGGCGGCCGCCCGTTCGGCCTCGTGCGCGGGGTCGGCGCAGGCATGCAACGCGACCTGCCCCGGCGGCGACGGGTCCTCCAGGGGCCAGGTCACGGCGCGTTCACCCAGCAGGCCCGCGATGGCGCCGGCCACGGGCTCGGGCTGCAGGCCCTCCAGAACGACCAGCAGGTCGATCGCGTCCAGGGTGCGGGCCTCGAGCAGCGTGTCGGTGGCATAGGCCGAGGCTGCCGCCCACTCGAGGGCGATGCGCACCACGACGGCCTCCAGGGCCAGGGCCGGATCGTCCATGCCCGGGCCGGTCACCGCGCGGGCGCGCAAGGCCCATTCGCTGCGGGCCGACGGCGGCACTGCGGCGGCCGCGCTGGCCAGTTGCCACGCGGCGTCCACGACATCGGTCGCCAGGGCCCCGGCCTGCCTGGGCAGGCCAGCGCGCTCGAGCCAGCCGCGAGCGGTGAGCAGGTCCAGCCCGCGGTCGAAGCTCAGGTCGTCGGGGCCGGGCGCGAAGCCCCCGCGAGCCGCCCAGTTCATGGTCGTCTCGAAGCGGGGCGTGAAACCGTCGGGTGCGCAGCGGGCCCAGGCGCGCCGGGCCAGGGGCATGAGTTGGGCGTAAGGGAGCAGGACGACCGTGCGCGCCACGTGGGCGCTGCGCTGCGCCATCAGGTCGGCCAGCCGGCCCGCCAGCGGGGCCAGGAGACCCTCCGCCGCATCGGCTGTCGCCAGGGGTGTCACAACGATTTCCCCCTCGGGCACAGCAGGTGCGAGCGGCTTGTTTCTGTCACAATCCCGGCACTTTACCCGCACGTGGGGCTCACCCTGCGACCCTCCCTAGGAATCCATCATGGCCAGCGACCTGATCAAGCACATTTCCGACAGCTCCTTTGAACACGACGTCCTGAAAGCGGACATGCCGGTGCTGGTGGACTACTGGGCCGAGTGGTGCGGCCCCTGCAAGATGATCGCCCCCATCCTGGACGAAGTCTCCACCGCCTACCAGGGACGCCTGCAGGTGGCCAAGATGAACGTCGATGAAAACCGCACCATCCCCGCGCAGTTCGGGATCCGCGGCATCCCCACCCTCATGCTGTTCAAGGGCGGCCAGCTCGCCGCCACCAAGGTCGGCGCCCTGAGCAAATCGCAGCTGACCGAATTCATCGACCAGCAACTGGCCTGAGCGCTGGCGCCCCGCCCGATGGGGCTGGCGCGCAACACTTCGCCACAAGGGACCCTGCGGGTCCCTTTTTCGTCCCTATAATCACGCCAATCACTGGCCGCCCGGGTGGCAGCCAGGCCGAACCCCGGTTCCTGAGGCATGTCCGCCTCGCCTGGAACCTCCCCCAAGACCCACAAGAACTCCGCAAGGGGTGCCATCGCGAGCACAACGCCATGCACTTAAACGAACTCAAGGCACTGCACGTCTCTGAAGTCCTCAAGCAAGCCGAGGAACTGGAGATCGAGAACACCGGCCGTATGCGCAAGCAGGAGCTGATGTTCGCCATCATCAAGAAGCGCGCCAAGGCCGGAGAACAGGTGTTCGCCGACGGCGTACTCGAGATCCTGCCCGATGGCTTTGGCTTCCTGCGCAGCCCCGACACCAGCTTCACCGCCAGCACCGACGACATCTACATCTCGCCCAGCCAGGTGCGCCGCTTCAACCTGCACACCGGCGACATGATCGAGGGCGAGGTGCGCATTCCCAAAGATGGCGAGCGCTACTTCGCGCTGACCAAGCTGGACGCCGTCAACGGCGGCCCGCCCGAGCAGAACAAGCACAAGGTGATGTTCGAGAACCTCACGCCGCTGTTCCCGAAAGAGCAGATGCACCTCGAGCGTGACGCCACCAAGGGCGAGGAAAACATCACCGGGCGCGTGATCGACATCATCGCCCCCATCGGCAAGGGCCAGCGGGCCCTGATCGTCGCCCCGCCCAAGAGCGGCAAGACGGTCATGATGCAGCACATCGCGCACGCCATCTCGGCCAACTACCCCAACAGCCACATGATGGTGCTGCTGGTCGACGAACGCCCCGAGGAAGTGACCGACATGCAGCGCTCGGTGAAGGCCGAGGTCATCGCCTCCACCTTCGACGAACCCGCCGCCCGCCACGTGCACGTGGCCGAGATGGTGATCGAACGCGCCAAGCGCCTGGTCGAACTGAAAAAAGACGTGGTGATCCTGCTGGACTCGATCACCCGTCTGGCGCGCGCCTACAACAACGTGGTGCCCTCCTCGGGCAAGGTGCTCACCGGCGGCGTGGACGCCAACGCGCTGCAGCGCCCCAAGCGTTTCCTGGGTGCGGCGCGCAACGTGGAAGAAGGCGGTTCGCTCACCATCATCGCCACCGCCCTGATCGACACCGGCAGTCGCATGGACGAAGTGATCTTTGAGGAATTCAAGGGCACCGGCAACTGCGAACTGCACCTGGATCGGCGCCTGTACGAAAAACGCGTCTTCCCCTCGATCCAGCTCAATCGCTCGGGCACCCGCCGCGAAGAGTTGCTGCTGGCCCCCGAGATCCTGCAGAAGACCCGGATCCTGCGCCAGTTCATGTACAACATGGACGAGATCGAGGCCATGGAAATGGTCCTGAAGTCCATGAAGGCGACCAAGACCAACGTGGAGTTCTTTGACATGATGCGGCGCGGGGGTTGACGCCCCCCGGAATTAGACGCCCCCCGAGGCGGCCTTTGGCCGCCCCCCCCCCACTGGGGGGCGATGCAGCGGACTGGCAGAGCCAGATCCGCGCATCCTGGAAGGGGCCTCATCCTGCGGATGAGGCCCCTTGCGATTACCCCTATAATCTGCGGTTTTGCGGAAAGTAGGCGGCGCAGCCTGCGCGGTCCGGCTCCCGCAGCTGACATGAAGGAATTCCCATGAAAGAAGGCATCCACCCCGAGTACCGCGAAGTTCTCTTCGTGGACCTGTCCAACGGCTTCAAGTTCGTCACGCGTTCGTGCGTGAGCGCCAAGGAAACTGGCGAACACGAGGGCAAGAGCTACCCCCTGTTCAAGCTGGACACCTCCAGCGAGTCGCACCCCGTCTACACCGGCACCCAGAAGTCGGTGGACAACATGGGCGGCCGCGTCGAGAAGTTCCGCAACCGCTTCAACAAGACCGCCGCTAAGTAAGCCGGCCGCGTCACCAGCCACCCAGGGCAGCACGGGCAACCGCGCTGCCCTTTTTTCCGGGCAGGGCCCGCCCCCTGCCGCGCTCCATAATTCCCGCGTGAACTCCCCCT
>JBEGVR010000301.1:0-4033 GCA_041178265.1 Pseudomonadota bacterium
CGATCACCACCAGCAGCACCGAGGTGACAGCCAGCATCAACCCGAGCCAGGCACTGGCACGCCCACTCACGCGCCACCCGCCTTCAGGCGCCCCTGGATGCAGTCCACCATCAGGCGCGCACCCTCGGCCATGCGGGGGCCGGGCCGCACCAGCACGTCGGCCTGCGCCGGCGTGAACCGGCACACGCGGCCCTCGCGCAGCGCGCGCAGGCCCGACCACCCCGGACGCCGCGCGAGGTCGCCCGAGGCGCGGTCGGTCACCATGATCACCTGCGGGTCGGCGCGCACGACGAACTCGGGATTGAGCTTGGGAAACGGCCCCAGTGTCCCTGCCACCACATTCGCTGCCCCCACCCGCGCCAGCAACTGGCCGATGAAGGACGATTCGCTGGCCGCATACGGCGCGCTGCTCACCTCGAAGTACACGCGCACGCCACGCTGCACGGGGGCCAGGGCGCCGGCAGCCCCGGCAAGGCCAGCCTCCACCTCCTGCAGCAGGGCCGCGCCCCGCTGAGTGCCCAGGGCGCGATCGAGGTGTCCGACCACGCGCCGGAAGTCGTCCAGCGTGCGCGGCTCCAGCGCCAGCACCTTCAGACCCAGCGACTCCAAGCGGCCGATGGCGCGGGTGGAGGTGGCGGCCAGCACCAGGTCAGGGCGCAAGGCCACGATGGACTCGACCTGCGCATCGTCCAGGCCTCCCACATGGGGCAGGGCCTGCACGGCCTGCGGCCAGTTGGAGTAGGTGTCCACCGCCACCAGGCGGCTGCACGCGCCCAGCGCGCAGATGGTTTCGGTGAGCGAGGGCAGCAGCGAGACGATGCGCTGGGGAGGCGCCGCCAGGGTCACCGACACACCGCGATCGTCGGCCAGGATCGTGGGCGTTGCGCCCGCGGCGCCAGCAAGCGCGCCCGCAAGGACGGCCAGGCTGGCCGCGACAGCGCGGCGCCAGCTCGGCGCGGCGGCCCCGGGGGGTTTTCTACGCAGCACGTCCACGGCATCAGCCATGAAGGCGGCTCCAGTCCAGGATGATGCGGTGCATCTGCTCGACACCATCGGTCAGCGCCGCGGGCCCCGGCTGCAGGATGTCGGCTGACTTGATCTCGAACAGCTGCTGGTCACGCACAGCGGGCACTTCCTGCCACCCGGGCCGCGCCGCCACGCGCTCGGGGCGGAACTTCTTGCCGCACCACGAGCCGATCACGATGTCGGGGCGCCGGCGCACGATCTCGGCCGGGTCCTTCACGATGCGGTCCTTGCCCAGGGGCTCGCGCGCAAGCTCGAGGAAGCAGTCGTCGCCCCCCGCGATCGCCAGCAACTCGCTCACCCAGCGGATCGCGCTGATCGGGGGCTCGTCCCATTCCTCGAAAAAAACGCGGGGCCGCCGCGGCAAGGCGCGTGCAGCTTCGCCGATCTGCGCCAGGCGGGCGCGCATGCCGTCGATCAGAGCCTGCCCGCGCTCGGCCTGCCCCACCAGGGCGGCCACCTGCCAGAGCATCGAGAAGATCTCTTCGACGCTGCGCTGGTTGAACACCGTCACCTGCACGCCTTTTCGGATCAACGCGCTGGCGATGTCGGCTTGCAGGTCGGAAAAGCCGAACACGCAATCGGGCTCCAGGGCCAGGATCTTGTCGATCTTGGCGGTGAGGAACGCGCTCACGCGGGGCTTTTCCTCCCGCGCCCGGCGCGGGCGCACGGTATAGCCCGAGATGCCCACGATGCGCACCTCCTGCCCCAGCAGGTACAGCCACTCGGTCGTCTCCTCGGTGAGGCAGACGATGCGTTGGGGGCTGTAGTCGCTGGGCATCTGGGCAGCTTACTTCGGTTGCCAGCGCAGGGTGAGGTAGAGGGAACGCCCCGGCTGGTTGTAGCCGTAAGCGGACTCGTACGCCCGGTCGGTGAGGTTGTTCAACTTGGCCTGCAGGCTCAGGTCGGTGGCGAACTGCCAAGTGGCATGCAGGTCGGCCACGGTGTAGGCGGCCAGGGCACGGGTGTTGTCCGTGTCGTCAAAGCGCGATCCCACATGCAGCAATGAAGCGCCCAGGCGCCAGGCGCCCGTGCGCCAGTCCGTGCCCAGGGTGATCTGCTCCTTCGCACGACGGGGCAGGAGCTGGCCGTTTTGCTCGTTGCGCGGATCCATCCGATCCAGGGACGCGCGCAGGGTCACGCCCTCGAGCTTGCCGGCATAGCCCAGGGTCCAGCCGTCGATCCGCGCCTGCCCGATGTTCTGCGGCATGTAATTGATGTCGTTGACGATCGCATCGCGGATGCGGTTGTCAAAATTCACCAGCTTGACCTCGTGCACGCCCCGGGTCCAGGTTGCGCCCAGGTCCCGGTTGCGCCCCTTCTCAGGTCGCAGCGACGGATTGCCGTAGTAATAAAGCTGGTTGAAGCTCGGCGCCACGAAGCTCGTGCCGTAGGAGGCATGGACACGCCAGGCCGTAGAGAGCCGGTAGCCGTAGCCGGCGAAGCCGGCGTTGCCGTTGCCGAACTGGGAGTTACGGTCCTGGCGCGCATTGAGCTGCCAGCTGTGCGCGTCGGCCTGGCCATTGAGGCCGACGAAGGCCGCGTCCAGGGTGCGGCGGGTCACGGTGTAGGGGGCGCTACTTTCGACGCTCTGCACGCGCCGCTCCAGACCCGCCAGCATCACACCCGCGCGGGTGTCGATGGTGTTCTGCCAGGTGACCTGGTCCTGGACCGTCTGGAAGCTGCCCGGATAACGAGCCGCGACGTTGTTCGAGGTGTCGCGGGTCTGGCCCACCCTCAGCTCGGTCTGCCATCCCGCGGCCAGCCGGCCAGTCGCGCCCGCCTGCATCAGGGCGGCGCGGATGCGGCTGCGGGCGTCGATCACGGCGCCGTCGTCAAAATGGACGAGACCATCGGAGTACAGCACGGACCCATCAACACGCCAGTCACTGTTGATCCGGTAACGCAGCGACCCGTTGAACGAACCCTGGCGAAACGGGTCGCGGTCTGCGTTGAAGTCGGACTGCTTCGCGTTGGTTGCCGAATTTCCTTGGTCGGACGCCTGCTGCACACCCAAGGTGTAGGTCAGGTTACCCTGGCCGCCCGAGACACCCGTTGCGACGCGCTGGTGCGACCGGCTGCCCAGCGTGATGCTGGCCCAGGGGCGCATCCCTTCCTGCGGCTTGCGGGTGAACACCTGCACCACGCCCGCTGCGCCATCCGCGCCATACAGGGCTGATGCCGGGCCCTTGACCACTTCGATCCGCTCGATCGCCTCCAGCGGAAGGGTCTCCCAGATCGGCGTGCCGGCGGTGGCCGAGCCATAGCGGACGCCGTCAATCAGCAAGATGGTGTGGCGGGCATCGCCCCCGCGGATGAAAACGCTGGACAGCTGGCCCGGACCGCCATTGGCCGCGAACTGCAGGCCGGCTTCAAGCGCCAGGATCTCAGGCAGGGTGCGGCCGGCCGACGCCTCAATGGCCGTACGCTCGATAACGCGCACCTCGCTCACGAGCTCGTCGCTACGGGTGTCGATGCGCGTGGCGGTGACCACGGTCTCTGCCAGGGTGGACGTGGAAGGCTGCGCCCAGGCCAGCGATGAAGCGGCCAGGCCCAGTGCGAATGCGCCGGCGCGTTGGCGCGGCACGAAGGGCACATGAAGTTTCATGGAAAACCAACGATGGATCAGCCCGCACCGGGTTCCCCGCCAGTGCATTGGGCATTACGGCGACGACCCGCTCGCGCGCGCCGTCGCCACCTTGTTGGCCGGTATCCGGGCTGACGGATCGCCCTCATCGCCTTCCCAGTCCCTGAAGGGCCCAGTGGCATGTCGTGATGAGGGCGGGCGTACATCCAAAGATCTACGCGCTCCGCTTACCGTTGCGGGGGCAGCGCAGGTTGGGCCCGACAGGCCTTCCTGCTTCCCGTTGAACTGCGGCATGTGAGCCACACCGCGAGCACCAACAGGCGCGATTCTATGGGATGCGTCCTCTTGAAACCCTACAATTTGCACCCATGCCCAACGCCGCCCCGATCGACCAGCTTGCCGAACGCGTCGAACGCCTGCTGG
>JBEGVR010000302.1:0-8358 GCA_041178265.1 Pseudomonadota bacterium
GGAGCGCTTAAAATCGCGGGCGACCGGACAGGGTAACGCATGCGCGACCCTGGCGCCTCACCCCCTCCCCTTACACCCGCAGTTTCCACACCAGAGGATGTCCATGTCTTTGTTTTCCGCCGTCGAAATGGCCCCGCGCGACCCGATCCTGGGTCTCAACGAGCAGTTCGCCGCCGACACCCACCCCCAGAAAGTGAACCTCGGCGTTGGCGTTTACTACGACGACAACGGCAAGCTGCCCCTGCTCGAATGCGTGCGCCAGGCCGAAAAGCAGCTGCTCGAGTCGCCCAAGGCCCGCGGCTACCTGCCGATCGACGGCATCGCCGCCTACGACCAGGGCGTCAAGAACCTGGTCTTCGGCGCCGACAGCGAGACGGTCAAGAGCGGCCGCATCGCCACGGTGCAGGCCCTCGGCGGCACCGGCGGCCTGAAGATCGGCGCCGATTTCTTAAAGCGCCTGAACCCCGCGGCCAAGGTGTTGATTTCCGACCCGAGCTGGGAAAACCATCGCGCCCTGTTCACCCAGGCCGGCTTCACCGTCGAGGCCTACCCCTACTACGACGCCACCACGCGCGGCCTGAACTTCGAGGGCATGCTGTCGGCCCTCAACGCCGCGCCAGCCGGCACCGTCGTCGTGCTGCACGCCTGCTGCCACAACCCCACCGGCTACGACATCACCCCGGCCCAGTGGGACCAGGTGGTCGCCGCCTGCAAGGCCCGCGGCCTCGTGCCTTTCCTGGACATGGCCTACCAGGGCTTCGGCCACGGCATCGCCGAAGACGGCGCGGTGGTCGCCAAGTTCACCACCTCGGGCCAGACCTTCCTGGTCTCCACCTCGTTCTCCAAGAGCTTCAGCCTCTACGGCGAGCGCGTGGGCGCCCTGTCGGTCCTGTGCACCGACAAGGCCGAAGCCGACCGCGTGCTCTCGCAGCTGAAGATCATGATCCGCACCAACTACAGCAACCCGCCCACCCACGGCGGCACCGTGGTGGCTACCGTCCTCAACACCCCGGCCCTGCGCGCGCTGTGGGAAAAGGAGCTGGGTGAGATGCGGGTGCGCATCAAGCAGATGCGTGGTGCCCTGGTCGAGCGCCTGAAGGCCGCCGGCGTCCAGCAGGACATGTCCTTCATCACCGACCAGATCGGCATGTTCAGCTACTCGGGCCTGTCCAAGGACCAGATGGTCCGCCTGCGCAATGAATTTGGCGTGTACGGCACCGACACCGGCCGCATGTGCGTGGCTGCCCTCAACAGCAAGAACATCGACCATGTCTGCCAGTCCATCGCCCGGGTGATGTGACCGCCCAGCATCAATATCAAAGTAGTCTTATTGTCGAAAAAGCCGCCTGGATGCGGCTTTTTTCATGCATGCCGGGTGTCCGATAGGGGTCGGCACCGACGCGCCAGACGTGAACAATTGCCGTTCTGCCGCATTGCAGCAATTTATCCGGCTCAGTAAGTCAGGCTGAGGGACTTGGCCCTGATAATTTGCATTGCTCTCAACCGGACTCGGACCAATGCTCTACCAAATCTACGAAGCCCAGCGCTCCCTGATGGAACCCTTCGCTGACTTCGCGCAGGCCGCGGCCAAGCTTTACAGCAATCCGCTGCTGCCCATAGCCCAGAACCCGATGGCCCAGCGGGTCTCGGCCGGCTACGAGCTGATGTACCGACTGTGCAAGGACTACGAGAAACCAGAATTCGAAATCAAGAGCGTGAAGGTCGATAGCGCCGACGTCGTGATCCACGAAACCGTCGCCGTGGACAAGCCCTTTTGCGAGCTGCGCCGCTTCAAGCGCTTCACTGACGACCCCGCCCGCCTGGAGGCCATGAAGAAGCAGCCCGCCGTGCTGGTGGTCGCGCCGCTTTCGGGCCACTACGCCACCCTGCTGCGCGACACCGTGCAGGCCCTGCTGCGTGACCACAAGGTCTTTATCACCGACTGGAAGAACGCGCGCACTGTCCCCCTGGCCGATGGCGAATTCCATCTGGACGACTACGTCAACTATGTCCAGGACTTCATCCGCCATGTGCAGGGCCTGTATGGCAACTGCCACGTGATCAGCGTGTGCCAGCCGACCGTGCCGGTGCTGGCGGGCGTCTCACTCATGGCCTCGCGCGGCGAGACCACGCCGATCACGATGACCATGATGGGTGGCCCCATCGACGCGCGCAAATCGCCCACCGCGGTGAACAACCTGGCGATGAACAAGAGCTACGAATGGTTCGAGAACAACGTGATCTACCGCGTGCCGCCGAACTTTCCTGGAGCGGGCCGTCGCGTCTACCCGGGCTTCTTGCAGCACACCGGATTCGTGGCCATGAATCCGGACCGTCACCTCTCGAGCCATTACGACTACTTCAAGCACCTGATCATCGGTGACGAGGCCAGCGCCGAGGCGCACCGCAGGTTCTACGACGAGTACAACGCCGTCCTGGACATGGACGCCGACTACTACCTCGAGACCATCCGCACCGTGTTCCAGGAATTCAGCCTGGTCAATGGCACCTGGGACGTGCGCGGCCCGGACGGCCAGCTCGAACGCGTGCGACCGCAAGACATCACGAACACCGCGCACCTCACGGTGGAGGGTGAGCTCGACGACATCTCGGGCTCGGGCCAGACCGAGGCTGCCCACGCCTTGTGCCATAACGTGCCCAAGGCGCGCCAGAAGCACCTGGAGGTCAAGGGCGCCGGCCACTACGGCATCTTCAGCGGTCGACGCTGGCGCGAAGTGGTCTATCCCGAGGTGCGTGACTTCATCCTCAAGTTCCACGAGAGCGGCAAACCGGCCCGCGCCAGCCGCACCGCCGAGGCCACCGCGCCGACCGAGTGAGCCCGCTGGCCGCGCGCCTGCATGCGGCGCTGCCGCAGACGCAGTGCACCCGCTGCGGCTACCCGGACTGCGCCGCCTACGCGCAGGCCATCGCCGACGACCACGCCCCGATCAACCGCTGCCCCCCCGGCGGCGCCGAGGGTGTGCGCCGGCTCGCCGACCTGACCGGGCAACCGCCTCTGGCGCTGGACCCGGCGCACGGCACCGAAGGCCCGCGTACCGTGGCCGTGATCGATGAGGCCTGGTGCATTGGCTGCACCCTGTGCATCAAGGTGTGCCCGACCGACGCCATCATCGGCAGCAACACGCGCATGCACACGGTGATCGAGCCGGCCTGCACGGGCTGCGAGCTGTGCATCCCGGTGTGCCCGGTCGACTGCATCCAGCTGGAGAAGGTCACAGGCACGCGTACCGGCTGGGACGCCTGGTCCCCCGGGCAGGCGCAGGAGGCGCTGGGACGCTACGAATTCCACCAGGCCCGCACGGCACGCGACACGCGCGAGCAGCAGGACCGCCTGGAGGCCAAGGCCCGCGCCAAGCTGGCGGACCTGCCGGCGCACACGCACGGTGCCGGGGGCGAAGAGGCCGCCCGCAAGCGGGCGGTGATCGAGGCGGCGCTGGTGCGCGCACGGGCTCGGCGCAACGCCTGACGGCCCTCAGCCGGCGGCGGCCAGTGCCGTGAACGCCGTCACCACCTCCGGCGGCGCCTGCACCAATTCGATCAGGACCCCCTCCCCCCCGATCGGCGATTCCTCGTTGCCCTTGGGGTGGATGAAGGTGATGTCAAAACCCGCCGCACCACGGCGGATGCCGCCCGGTGCGAAGCGCACCCCCTGCGCTGTCAGCCACTGCACCGCGATGGGCAGGTCATCCACCCACAGGCCGATGTGATTGAGCGGCGTCGCGTGCACCGCCGGCTTCTTCTCGGGATCGAGCGGCTGCATCAGGTCGACTTCCACCTTGAACGGCCCCGCGCCGATGGCGCAGATGTCCTCGTCGACGTTTTCGCGTTCACTCACGAAGTTGCCAGTGACCGCGAGCCCGAACAGGTCGACCCACAGGGTCTTCAGCCGCACCTTGCTCGGGCCGCCGATCGCGATCTGCTGGACGCCCAGCACCTTGAAAGGACGCTGCATGGTTGTCACCCCTTGCGACCCGCCAGGTACTGCACGCCCTGCGGGCCAGCCCATTCCTTGTGTGACGTGTCTGCAGGCAGGCGAAACGACCGCCCCGCCAGAAAGCGCGTCGCGATCCCGGCCACCTCGATCGTGAGCTCGCCCTCGGTGACCAGCGCCCAGGCCTCGAAGTCGTGGGCATGATCACCCAGCGCATAAGAGGCGTCACGCGTGACGGGTACCGGCGGTGGAAATCCGGCAGCCGCCAGCCCCGCCAGGAACACTTCGCGGCTCATCGCTCCAGCATCGATAGTCATTGGAACTCCAGGATAGGTTGATCCACCGCCAGGGACTCGCCTTGAGAGGCGAGCAGCTGGCCCACGACGCCGTCAGCAACGGCAAACAGCACGTTCTCCATCTTCATGGCCTCGATCACCGCGAGGCGCTCGCCCACCTGCACTTTCTGGCCGGGCTGCACCGCCACGTCCACCAGAAGGCCGGGCATCGGCGACAGCAGGAAGCGGCTCATGTCCGGCGGTGCCTTGTAGGGCATCAGCCGGTACAACTGCGCGGTGCGTGTGCCCAGGACCATGGTCTCCATGCGGGTGCCGTTGTGGCTGATGGCGATGGCCACCGGATTGCGCGGCAAGCCGCGCTCGACCTGCGCGGTGAAGGGCTGGCCGTTGACGGTGCCGCGGATGCGGGCGCCGCCCAGATGCCAGTTGCTGCGAAGATCGAACAGCTTGCCCTCGACGGTGATCACGCTGGCGCCGCTGTCGATGTCGAAACCATCAACCTGCACCGGGTGATGCACGTGCTGGCCGTTTTCGCCGAGCTGGACGACGACGAAATCGGTGCCCACCTTGAACTCGTGGCCACGCAGCTGCCCGGTGATGCCTGCCGAGCGCTCCAGCGAACGGCGGTTCACGTAGGCGGCCAGGGCGATCAGGAAGCGCGGATCGTCGTGCTTGACGTCCTCGGCGCGAAAGCCCTTGGCGTAATGCTCGGTGATGAAACCGGTGTTGAAGTCGCCCGTTTTGAACCTAGGGTGGGCCAGCAGCGCCGCCTGGAACGGCACATTGCTGGACACTCCGCGGATCACGAAGCCGTTGAGGGCCTCGCGCATCTTGGCGATGGCGTCGTTGCGGTCGGTCCCGTGCACGATCAGCTTGGCGATCATGGAGTCGTAGTACATCGGGATCTCGCCGCCCTCGGTCACACCCGTGTCCACGCGCACGCCCTGCAGCGCGTGGGTGTCGGCGGCGTACATGGTCTCCGGCGGCGGCTGGAAGCGCACGAGGCGCCCGGTGGACGGCAGAAAGCCACGAAACGGGTCTTCCGCGTTGATGCGGCACTCGATGGCCCAGCCTTCGCGTTTCACGTCGGATTGCTTCAGGGGCAGCTTCTCGCCGGCGGCCACGCGGATCATCAGTTCCACCAGGTCCAGGCCGGTGATGCACTCGGTCACCGGATGCTCCACCTGCAGGCGGGTGTTCATCTCCAGGAAGTAGAAGCTCTGGTCCTTGCCGACCACGAATTCAACCGTGCCCGCACTCTGGTACTTCACTGCCTGGGCCAGGGCCACAGCCTGCTTGCCCATGGCCTGGCGGGTGGCCTCCGAGATGAAGGGCGACGGCGCTTCCTCGATCACCTTCTGGTGGCGCCGCTGGATGGAGCATTCGCGCTCGTTCAGGTAGATCACGTGGCCGTGGGCGTCGCCCAGCACCTGGATCTCGATGTGGCGCGGCTCCTCAACGAATTTTTCAATGAAGACGCGGTCGTCGCCGAAGCTGTTGCGGGCCTCGTTGCGGCAGGAGGTGAAGCCCTCCAGGGCCTCCTTGTCGTTGAACGCCACGCGCAGACCCTTTCCGCCACCCCCCGCCGAGGCCTTGATCATCACCGGGTAGCCAATATCCCGGGCGATCTGCACCGCGCGCTCGGCCGACTCGATGGCGTCGTTCCAACCGGGGATGGTGGACACCTTGGCTTGCTGGGCCAGCTTCTTGGAGGCGATCTTGTCGCCCATCGCGGCGATGGAATAGTGCTTGGGGCCGATGAAGACGATGCCTTCTTCTTCCACCCGCTTGGCAAAGTCCTCGTTCTCTGACAGGAAGCCGTAGCCGGGGTGCACCGCCTGCGCGCCGGTCTGTTTGCAGGCGGCGATGATGCGGTCGGCCAGCAGGTAGCTCTCGCGGCTGGGGGCGGCACCGATATGCACCGCCTCGTCAGCCAGGCGCACATGGCGGGCATCGTGGTCGGCATCGGAGTAGACGGCGACGGTGGCGATGCCCATCTTGCGGGCGGTCTTGATGACGCGGCAGGCGATTTCACCGCGGTTCGCAATAAGGATCTTCTTAAACATGAAAGGTCTCCTGTCCGAGAACATGGCTGCATGAAATCTCTTCTGAGCCCGCAAGGGGCACGGTGTATCCGCCTCCGCTCATGTCCCCCGCCCTTCGGGCTCCTCCTTGACTTCGCTGCGGCGGACACACCGCACCCCTTGCTGCGAAGTGAGAGAGGTGCGACCCCGCCGAACACCTACCGAGCACCAGAGGGAAACGCCACCGAGTGGCCTGCGGACCGACCGAACACCAAACGTCCGGGATCGGGCTGCCTGGGCGTTTTGCGTAGGTAAAGGAGGAGCGCGAAGCGCGGGGGACACGGAGCAAAACGCCCAGGCAGCCCGATCCAGCGCGCGAAGCAGCAGCGAGTGAAAAAGTCACAGCGGAATATTCCCGTGCTTGCGCCAAGGATTCTCGATTTTCTTGTCACGCAACATCACCAAAGACCGGCAAATCCGCTTGCGCGTCTCCTGCGGCAGGATCACGTCGTCGATGAAGCCGCGCGCCCCGGCCACGAAGGGGTTGGCAAAACGCGCCTTGTATTCAGCTTCCTTGGCCGCCAGCTTGGCCGGGTCGCCCTTGTCCTCGCGGAAGATGATCTCCACCGCCCCCTTGGCGCCCATCACCGCGATCTCGGCGTTGGGCCAGGCGAAGTTGACGTCGCCGCGCAGGTGCTTGGAGGCCATCACGTCGTACGCGCCGCCATAGGCCTTGCGGGTGATCACCGTGACCTTGGGCACCGTGCACTCGGCGTAGGCATAGAGCAGCTTGGCCCCGTGCTTGATGATGCCGCCGTATTCCTGGCTGGTACCCGGCATGAAGCCTGGCACATCCACGAAGGTGATTACCGGGATGTTGAAGGCATCGCAAAAACGCACGAAGCGCGCCGCCTTGATGCTGCTCTTGATGTCCAGGCAACCCGCCAGCACCAGGGGCTGGTTGGCCACGATGCCGACGGTCTGTCCTTCCATGCGCGCAAAGCCCACGATGATGTTCTTGGCGTACTCGGGCTGGATCTCGAAGAAGTCGCCGTCGTCCACCGTCTTGGCGATCAGCTCCTTCATGTCGTAGGGCTTGTTGGGATTGTCTGGTATCAAGGTGTCCAGCGACGGGTCGACGCGGTCGGCCGGGTCGTTGCTGGGGCGCAGGGGCGCCTTCTCGCGGTTGTTCAACGGCAGGTAGGAGTAGAAGCGGCGCAGCATGATCAGCGCCTCAACGTCGTTGTCGAAAGCCAGATCGGCCACGCCGCTCTTGGTGGTGTGCGTGATTGCCCCACCCAGTTCTTCAGCGGAGACTTCCTCGTGGGTCACCGTCTTGACCACCTCGGGGCCAGTCACGAACATGTACGAACTGTCCTTGACCATGAAGATGAAGTCGGTCATGGCCGGCGAATACACCGCGCCGCCGGCACTCGGCCCCATGATCAGGCTGATCTGCGGCACCACCCCCGAGGCCAGCACGTTGCGCTGAAAGACCTCGGCATAGCCCCCCAGCGACGCCACGCCCTCCTGGATGCGGGCGCCACCCGAATCATTGAGGCCGATCACCGGCGCACCGACCTTCATGGCCTGGTCCATCACCTTGCAGAGTTTCTCGGCATGGGCCTCGGAGAGCGCGCCACCAAAGACGGTGAAATCCTGGCTGTACACGAAGACCAGGCGGCCGTTGATCATGCCGTAGCCGGTGACCACGCCGTCTCCTGGGATCTTCTGGTCCTGCATGCCGAAGTCGGTGCAGCGGTGCTCGACGAACATGTCCCACTCTTCGAAGGTGCCCTCGTCCAGCAGCAGCTCCAGCCGCTCGCGCGCGGTCAGCTTGCCCTTCTTGTGCTGGGCATCGATGCGCTTGTTGCCGCCGCCCTGGCGGGCGGCTTCGCGCTTTTTCTCCAGTTGGTCGAGGATGTCTTGCATGGCGGTCCGTCTGCGTGGTTGTCGTGAGCGTGAAAATGGTGCGCAGACTCAGGCCGGCGCGGAGGTTCGCCGTGCCTGCAGCAGCTGGCGGGCGGCGGTGGAGGCAGGCAGGCGCGCGGCCTGCACGTCGGCGATGAGGGTGGGCAGCAATTGG
>JBEGVR010000303.1:0-4084 GCA_041178265.1 Pseudomonadota bacterium
CGCAACATGACCTCGTGCTCGCGCTGCGTGAGCTCTCCCATGCGCAGATGCAGCTGTAGGCGCACGCGCTGAGCGGCCAACACTGTGGCCGAGCGTGCGATGGCCTGCTCGACGCGATCGACCAGGGCGTTGTCGGAGAACGGCTTTTCGCAGAAATCGAAGGCGCCGCGCTTGACCATGGCCACGGCCGTCGGCACGTCCGCATGGCCGGTGAGGAAGATCACGGGCATGGCCTCCACGAGTTCACGCTCGATGAGGGTTTCGAACAGGGCCAGGCCGCTCAAGCCCGGCATGCGGACGTCGAGCAGCAGGCAGCCGGGCTGGCTGGGGCTGAACCCTTGTTGCAGGTGCTCCTCGAAGGCCTGCCCGCTGGCGAAGCTCTCGCTGGCCAGGCGCCGGGACCGCAGCAGCCAGGCCAGGGCTTCGCGTACGCCGGCGTCGTCATCCACGATGTAGACGATGGCATCCAGAGGAGGTTGCATGGGACGGGTCAGTCGGTGGTAAGGGCCAGCTCACCCGCGCCCTCAGGCAACTCGGCAAGCGGCAAGGTGAAGCGGAAGATCGTACCGTGGGGCTGGTGGGGCTCGAAGCCCAACTCGCCGCCATGCTGCTCGACCACCGTGCGGCACAGGGACAGACCCAGGCCCATGCCCTCGCGCTTGGTGGTAAAGAAAGGCGTGAACAGGCGGTCCCGGACCTGCGGCGCGATGCCGGGACCGACATCGGCCACCGAGAACTCCAGCCATCCCGCGCCAGCGCCCTGCGCGGATGGCAGGCACCGGGCCTGGACGGTGAGCGAGGGCCGGGCCGGGCGGACCTCGTCCATGGCCTGCATGGCATTGCGGGCGAGATTGAGCAGCACCTGTTCGACCATGGTGCGGTCGCACAGCACCGGCGGCAGGCCCGCCGAGACGCGGGTGACGACGGTGATGCCCAGCTTGCGCGCCTGCAGGTTCACCAGGGGCAGCACCGCATCCAGCAGCTGCTGCGGTGCCACCGCCTCACGGGCCTGGTCGCGGCGGCGCACGAAGTCATGCACGCTCTTGATGACGCGGCCGGCGCGTTCGGCCTGCTGGCCGATCCGCTGCAAGGCGACCTCCAGGCCCTCGACATCGCCACTCTGGAGAAGATTGAGCGAGCCCGTGGCGTAACCGGAGATGGCAGCCAGGGGCTGGTTGATCTCGTGGCTCAGGAGAGAAGCCATTTCGCCGACAGTGGCCAGGCGGGCGGTGGCTTGCAGCCGTTCCTGCGTCGCGCGCGACAGCTCCTCGACGCGGCGCTGCTCGCTGATGTCGAGGAATGCACTCATCCAGCCGGTCTGCGTGCCCTGGGCGTTGATCAGGGGAGCTTCGATGATCAGGACCGGAAAGCGCGAGCCGTCCTTGCGCATGAAGACGGATTCGAAGCCTTCGCGGGGCGGCATGTTCTCGCCCGCCAGGCGTACCTCCTGCCGGGTCTGGTAGTCGTTGGCGAATTCGGGCGGCCAGTAGGGCGCGGGGCCGGGCTTGCCCAGCAGTTCTTCGGCCGTGAAGCCGACCATGGCGCAGAACGCCGGATTGACATAGGTGATGCGCCCTTGCAGGTCCCGCGCGCGCAGGCCGGTGACCAAGGAGTTTTCCATGGCCTTTCGGAAGGCCAGGGCGTCGGCCAGGTCGCGCTCGACGCGCACGCGCCGGCGCATGTCCTTGCCCAGGAGGGCCAGCACGGCCACCAGGGCGATGGACATGGCGGTGACCAGGGCGGTCAGGACGTTGGGGAACAGGTCCGGCGCACCGCGCCAGCTGTTCATGCGCAGCACCAGGGTGTTGCCGGCCAGGTCCAGCAGCTGCTGCGAGGTGAAGGTGCGCAGGCCCCGCTGCGCCGTCCCGTGCAGGGCCAGGCGCGTGCCGTCGGGCTCGTTGAAGGAGACCTCCTGGTTGCGCGTGAGCTGCGGTCCGACCAGGCTGGCCAGGATCTCGCGCAAGGAATAAGTGGCCACCGCATAACCGGTGACCGCGCCCGCGCTGAAGTGCGGCACGCACAGGTCCATCACCTCCAGGCCGGTGCCGTCCGACTGGGGCAGGTAGTAACTGGAGGAGTAGGCCGGCTGGCTCTGGCGGCGGGCCTGGGCGCAGGCGAGCTGCACATCGGCCAGGGTGCTCGCGCGCGGCAGCCAGGTGTAGACCGGGGATCGGTAGGGCGAGTCGATGGCGGCCGCGATGTCCAAAAACTCGCGCCGCCACTCGATGCGCAGCAGCTCACGGTGTTCGCGCAGCAGCTGCGCGGCCTCGGTCGTCCATTGGGCGCGGCTGCCCCGCGGCGGTCCGGCGGTGCTCAGGGCCTGCAGGCTCTGGGCACGGCGCACCAGGCCGGAGCGGATGTCATCGGCCGCGGCGGAGGTATCCCGATCTAACTCGCCCTGGACCTGCAGGGCTTCCTGGCGGCCGGCCAGCCACACCAGGGTCGCCAGCAGGGCCGCCACCAGCGGCACCAGCACCGCCCACAGCACGCGCCGGGAGGTGTCGGGCGCTTCGGAACGATCCGCGGCGCTCACAGCACGCGATGGTCCAGAGCGGGCAGCTGCTGGCGGCAGGCGTGCACCCGAGCGGGGTCCAGGTCGGTGACCAGCACAGCAGGGCCGTCGTCGTCATGGGAGGCGGCCTGCGCCAGGAGGGTACGGGCGGCCTCGAGGTTGTCGGCCACGCGCGGGCCGGAGACCATCTGGATGGTGGCGGCGCGCAGGGACATCAGTTGACGCCTCCCGCTGCGGGGGCGGCCGGCGCGGGGCGCACCACCCGGGTGACGCGCGGCTCCGTCCAGGTGCCGTCGATCTGGAACTCCTGGGTCGCGGCGCGCGACAAGGGCTCGCGCAGGAACAGCTGCGCCAGGAAGCTGCCCAGGCCCACCGCGGGATTGATCACGCTGGCCACCAGGGACGCGGTGCCAGCGTTGATTTCGGGCACGACCACCACCTTGATGTCCTGGGTTTCGCGGGCGATGTCTGCCCGCCCGTCCATCAGCACCGCGGCGTTGACTCCCTTCATCTGCAGGTTGTTGGTGGCGGCGATGCCCTGGGCAATGGTGACGTCGCCGCGCAAGAAGTCGAAGGGAAAGCCCTCGGAGAACACGTCGCGGAAGTCCAGGGTGAGGCGCCGGGGCAGCGACTGCAGGCTCAGCACTCCCAGCAGCTTGGCCAGGCCCGGATCGGCCTTGAGGAACTGGCCCGCCTCCACGTTGACCACGAAACTACCGCCCAGGGAGGGATAGTCCAGCGCGAGGGGCGACCCCAGCCAGGCCACCTGGCCCTCGAGCTTGCCGCGTCCGCGGCGCACCACGTCCTTCATCCCGATGCGTGAGAGCAGCTGGCCGGCATCCGCCACATCCAGCCGGAAATTCATGACCGTCCGCCGGCGCTCGGCAGCGGCCCGGGCGCCGCGCGCGGCGGGTTGCTGCGCGCTGACCGCCACCCAGTTGCCGGTGGCGCTGAAGCTGGCCTCGGGCATGGTGAGGGCCAGCTTGTTCAGTCGCCACTCGCTGCCCCCGCTGCGATTGACGGCATCGATTTCCAGGCGGCCCAGCTTCCGGCCCCGCAGCTCGAAGTCGTCTACCACGATGTCCAGCGCAGGGATGCTGGCGGGCTGTTCGTCCAGCAGCGACTCGACATCGCTGGCCGCGGACGCGGCGATCGACAGGCGGGCCAGGCGGGCCACGAGGCGGCCCGCGCCGCTGCCCGAGGGCTGGCGGTATTCCAGGTAGCCATTGAGCTGGGCGGCATCGACGTTTGCGCGCCACACCAGGCCCTCGCGCGAGCCGCCGACCAGCACGTTCTGGAAGGTGCGCCCCGTGACGGTGAATTCGCGCGCGCGCAGCACGGCAGTGGTGGGCAGGTAGCCCTGCACCGCGGGCGCGATGGCGCCGCCACGGCTGGTGGCCGCCGCTGACGCGGCCGCAGGTGCGGAGACCGGGGTTGAGAAGAGAGCTTCCCAGGCATCGACCTGGAACTGCGCGAAGCTGATGTTGGCGTACACCCCTTGCTCGGGAATGGGCGCGGACTCGCCCGGGCCCAGGCCGACACCGATCGCGCCGCGCAGCACGCGAGGCTCGG
>JBEGVR010000304.1:0-7560 GCA_041178265.1 Pseudomonadota bacterium
TGGTGCACGCGCCCCTGGCCATGGGCGCGTGCTCCGTGCTGCTCGGGGCGGCGCTGGGGTCGGTGCAGCCTATGGTCATGAGCACGCTGCACCAGATCACGCCGGCCCACCTGCACGGTGAAGCGCTGGGGCTGCGCCTGATGTCGATCAACGTGTCCAGCGTGCTGATGCCCCTGCTGTTTGGCGCCGCGGGTGTGGCGATCGGCGCCTCGGGCGTGTTCTGGGCGGTGGGGGCGCTGGTGGGGGCGAGCACCCCGCTGGCGGCGCGCCTGCGCGGGCAGGACGGCCCGCGCTAGGGGAGGCGCCTGGCCTCAGGCCGGCAACTGGTAGAACGCGCGGATCTGGGACCAGGCCTGCTCGGGGTCGTCCGCAAACTGGAACAGCGACAGGTCTGGCTCGGAGATGACGCCCTCTTCGAGCAGGGTATCGAAGTTCAGGAGCCGCTTCCAGTAGTCGGATCCGAACAGGACGATGGGAACCTGCTTGGATTTTCGCGTCTGCACCAGGGTCAGAATTTCGAAGAGTTCGTCGAGGGTGCCAAAGCCCCCCGGAAAGGCGACCAGCGCCTTGGCGCGCATCATGAAGTGTATCTTGCGCAGCGCGAAATAATGGAAGCGGAAGGACAGGGCCGGCGTAACGTAGGGGTTGGCCGACTCCTCTGTCGGCAGGGCGATGGACAGGCCGATACTGACGCCGTCGGCCTCGAAGGCGCCGCGGTTGGCGGCTTCCATGATGCCGGGGCCGCCGCCGGTGCAGATGTACAGCTTGTCCGCGGCATTCTTGCCGGCGCTGTAGCGGGCGACCCGCTTGCCGAAGGCCCGGGCCTGCTCGTAGTAGCGGGCATTGCGTGCCGCCTTGCGCGCCCGGGCGATGACGGCTTCATCGCCACTGGCCTGGGCGGCCTGGAGCAGGGCGTCGGCCTCTGCCTGGCTGCGAAAGCGCGCACTGCCGAAGACGACGACGGTGTTTTCGATGCCATGCTGCTGCTGCTCGAGGTCGGGCTTGAGCAGTTCGAGCTGGAAGCGGATGCCGCGCGTCTCGCGCCGCATCAGGAACTCCGGGTCGGTGAAGGCCAGGCGGTTGGCGTCGGCGTGCAAGGGTTGGCCGGCATCGGAGTGGGCCTTGAGGGTGGCCCAGGCATCGGCCAGGCTGCGGTCGTGGAGGTTATGCGGTGAGGTCATGAGGTCATTGTGGGGTCAGGGGGTGGCCTGCAAGGCCAACCACTGCAGCAGGCGGGGTTTCGCCGAGGCCAGTCCCTTGTAGGCGAGCACGGCTTCGTTCATGGAGGCCAGGCTGTCATGCAGGCGTTGCGCCTTGGCGGGGGTATCAACAGCCTGCGCCAGGGGCTGCAGCCGCACGCGGATGGTGAAGACCGCCTGGCGCGTGCCGCTGCCCACGGGAAAGAAGGTCTGGCGTTCCGTGCGCAACCAGCAGCCCGCCGCGAAGGCCGTGGGGTCGGGTGTGTCCGGCCAGGGCGTGCGCGGATGCCGCCTGGGGTGCTGGTCGTGCCGGGGCGAGGGGCTCAGGCTCCAGACCCAGCGCTCCCAGGACTGGGAGCCGGTGGCCAGGGCCGCCAGCTGGCGGGACGCCGACTGTAGGCGCGCACCATCGGCCACCGGGGCGTGGACGGCGGCCAGTGGCAGGCCCACCTTGTCCTCGGGTGCCCAGTGCGAGGGCACGCATACGCACAGCCAGGGCAGGGTGCCGCTGTCGCCGTCCAAGATGGCGAAATCCTCTTCGAAGGCGAGTTCGAGCGGGGTGGGGGTCTCCAGAGTGATGGCGATGCCCTGGGCGCGGGCCTGGCGTTCGATGGCGGCCAGCGCCGGCGCGGGGTCGAAGCCCGGGACAGCGTGGCGCGACTGGGCAGCCTGCAGCACCTGCTGTTTTTCGTGGTGCAGGGCGTGGCCCGGTGTGAGGAGAGTCAGGTGTGCCGCGTCATCGGGCAGGCGCGCGAGCCCGGGCTGCATACGAAAGGGCACGGGAATCTGTGCGAAGTCGAAGGCCATGGAGTCGTGTCAGGGGCGGGAATGAAAAAAGGCTCCGTGCGGGAGCCTCCTTGTACCCGACGGGCGGGCATGACCGCCAGAAGCGTCAGACGCGGCGGCGGTATTCGCCGGTGCGCGTGTCGATCTCGACCTTGTCGCCCTGGGCCACGAAGATCGGCACGCCGATCTCGAAGCCGGTGGCGATCTTGGCGGGCTTGAGGACCTTGCCCGAGGTGTCGCCCTTGACCGCAGGTTCGGTCCAGGTGACCTCGCGCTCGACGCTGGTGGGCAGTTCGACGGAGATGGCCTTGCCCTCGTAGAACACGACTTCGGCAGACATGCCGTCTTCGAGGTAGTTCAGGGCGTCGCCCATGTTCTCGGACTCGACCTCGTACTGGTTGAATTCGGTGTCCATCCAGACGTACATGGGGTCGGCGAAGTAGGAGTAGGTGCACTCCTTCTTGTCCAGGACGATCTGGTCCATCTTGTCGTCGGCCTTGAAGACGATCTCGGTGCCCTGGTTGGCCAGCAGGCTCTTGAGTTTCATGCGCACGGTGGCGGCGTTGCGCCCGCCGCGGGCGTATTCGGTCTTGAGGACCACCCAGGGGGCGCCGTTTTGCATGATGACGTTGCCGGCGCGGATTTCTTGAGCGATTTTCATGTCGTGTTGGACTGCAGTTAGGCCGCGAGGTGGCCGTGCCCGAAACAGGGAGCGTCGCGGCGGAGGCCCTGCGGGCCGTCCGGTCTGCGAATCAGGGCGCCGGATGGTGTGCGGGGCAAAGCCCAAGATTTTACCGTCTTTCTCGGTAGTGCAGCTGACCGTCAGTGAGGCTGAAGTCGGCTGGTGAACCACGACCACTCATGCCGGCTCGCACGGCCGCCACCCTGCGGGGTCGGCCATGGCGCGCAGCTGCCCGATCAGGTCATGGTTTCTTCGCAGCGCGCGTATCGCGCCGTCCGGGGCGAAGCTGCCGTCCGGCGGGTCGATCAGCGGCCCTTGCGGTACGTTGCCGTTCCAGGCCCGATGCAGCGCGCGCCATTCGGGCGGCGCGCCAAGCCACTCCAGGAAGGCATCGAGCTTGGCATGGTGGGCCCCGTCCTCCTGCGGATAGATCTGCCACACGAAGGGGCGGCCGGCCCACAGGGCGCGCACCAGCGAGTCTTCACCCCGCACGAAGTTCAGGTCGCAGGCCCACAGGAGGTGGTCGTAGTCGGTTTGAGTCAGGTAAGGCAGGTAGGTGATGGACAGGTTCCCCGCCGGCGCGCCTGGGGTCAGGGCTGCCTCGAGCGCAGCGCGCGCGCGTCCGGGCGTGACCAGGAGGCGCGTGGGCTTGGGGCCGTTGCGCCAGCGTTCGACCCAGGCACCCAGCATGGGTGGTTCATAGCAAAAAAGGCTGACCCGTCGTTCGCCGCGGGCGGGCAGGCCGTGCGAGGCGAGCCAGGCGGCGCGGTCAAATACGGCGCGTCGCGCGTCCAGGTCCTGCTCGCGCAGCAGGCCGCCCGTTCGCGCCGTGAAGCCGGGATAGAAAAACCGCTTGCTCAGGCCCGCGGCCGGGCCACTCAGGACGGGGGAGGCCAGGCCGTGGCACCGCTCCACATAGGACTCGGCCGAGAGGTATTCGAGGTTGATCCAGGCGGGCTGTTGCCCGCGCGTGCGGGCGGCCTGCGCGATCGCCGCCTGGAAGGCCGGGTGCGGGTCGCAGCCGAAGGCCTCGATCACCGCGTCGCCGGGTTCGGGGGCGGGATCGGCCGCATACGGGTCCCAGGGCAGCACCTGCACGCCCTTGCATCCGCCCTCGCGCCCGCCCGGCGCCATCCAGGACAGCGCCGAGGGATCGTCCACCCACAGGCGCACCGCATCGCCCCGCGCGGCGAGCTCGGCGGACAGTCGCCAGCACACGCCGAGGTCGCCGTGGTTGTCGATGACTTTGCAGAAGATATCCCAACGCATGGGCCCGGATAATACGGAGCATGTCCGATCTGCAATCCGCGGCGCCCGCCGCGCCCGAGCCCGAGACGCATCCGCCGCAGTTGCTCGCCGAGGTGGCGGCGCTGCCCCACCTGCCCGGGGTGTACCGCTATTTCGATGCGGGCGGTGGCGTGCTGTACGTGGGCAAGGCGCGCGACCTGAAAAAGCGCGTCGCCAGCTATTTCCAGAAAAGTCACGCCGGTACGCGTATCGGCCTGATGGTCACGCGCATCGCGCGCATGGAAACGACGGTGGTGCGATCCGAGGCCGAGGCGCTGCTGCTGGAAAACAACCTGATCAAGGCGCTCAACCCGCGGTTCAACATCCTGTTTCGCGACGACAAGAGCTACCCCTACCTGAAGATCACGGGCCCGTCGGACTCCTTTCCGCGCATGGCCTACTACCGCGGCGCGACCGACCGCAAGCACCACTATTTCGGGCCCTATCCCAGCGCCTGGGCTGTCAAGGAATCCGTGCAGCTGCTGCAGAAGGTGTTCCGCCTGCGCACCTGCGAGGACACCGTCTTTGCCAACCGCACCCGGCCGTGCCTGCTCTATCAGATCAAACGCTGCTCGGGGCCCTGCGTGGACAAGGTCTCGCCCGAGGACTACCGCCACGACGTCGACAACGCGCAGGCCTTCCTGCGGGGTGACACCCAGGAGGTGATGGCGAAGCTGGAGGCGCGGATGATGGCCCACGCCGACCTGCTGGAGTTCGAGCAGGCCGCCGAGCTTCGCAACCAGATCAGCGCGCTGTCGCGCGTGCTGCACCAGCAGTCGGTGGAGACAGCCGACGACAAGGACGTGGACATCCTGGCGGTGAAGGTGCAGGGCGGCAAGGCCTGCGTGAACCTGGCGATGGTGAGGGGCGGCCGCCACCTGGGAGACCGGCCTTACTTTCCCAGCCACGTCGAGGACGCGGCGGCAGTGCACCGGGCGGAAGCCGACGAGGGCGAGGAGGCTCCCGCGCCACCGCCCCTGGAGGTGCAGGTGCTGCAGGCCTTCATCGCGCAGCACTACATCGGCATCGCGGTGCCGCCCACCCTCATCACCAGCCACGCGGTTCCCAAGGTGCTGGTACAGGCCCTGTCAGCGGAGACCGGCGTGCGCGTGACGGCGGTGCACCAGCCGCGCGAGCAGCGACGGCTGTGGCTGGAGATGGCCGAGAAGAATGCGGGCCTGCAGCTGGCGCGCCTGCTGGCGCAGGAAGGTTCGCAGCAGGCGCGCACCCGCGCCCTGGCCGAGGCGCTGGACCTGGCGCCCGATGATCTGGATGCCCTGCGCATCGAGTGCTTTGACATCTCCCACACCGCAGGCGAGGCGACGCAGGCTTCGTGCGTAGTGTTCCACCACCACCAGATGCAGAACGCCGAATACCGCCGCTACAACATCGAAGGCATCACCCCGGGTGACGACTATGCCGCCATGCGGCAGGTGCTGTTGCGGCGCTATGGCGCCCTGGCCGAGGCCGGCCACGCGTCACGCGCGTCGGGCGGCTCGGCGGCCCGCCTGCCCGAACTGGTTCTGGTCGATGGCGGCAAGGGGCAGGTGAGCATGGCGCGTGAGGTCTTTGCGGAACTGGGCCTGGACCTGTCGGTGATCGTGGGCGTGGAAAAGGGCGAGGGGCGCAAGGTGGGCCTGGAAGAACTGGTGTTCGCCGACGGCCGCGAGAAGGTGTACCTGGGCCACGATTCGGCCGCCCTGATGCTGGTGGCCCAGATCCGCGACGAAGCGCACCGCTTTGCCATTACCGGCATGCGCGCGCGCCGCGACAAGGTGCGGGTGGGTGGCAGCCGGCTGGAGGACATCCCCGGTATCGGGGCCAAGAAGCGGGCCCGGCTGCTGCAGCGGTTTGGCGGCATCCGGGGCGTGGCCGACGCGGGGGTGGACGACCTGGCCACGGTCGAGGGCATCTCGCGCGAACTGGCCGAGACCATCTACCGCGCCCTGCGCTGAGGGGCACTGCGCGCCCATGCCAGAATCCGACCCATGTTCTTCACGATTCCCACGATCCTGACCTGGACGCGCATCGTTGCCATCCCGCTGATCGTGGGGGTCTTCTACCTGGGCCTGGAGCCCCGCATCCAGAACCTGGTGGCCACCGTGATGTTCGTGGCCTTCGCACTGACCGACTGGCTCGACGGCTACCTGGCGCGCCGCCTGAACCAGACCTCGTCCTTCGGCGCCTTCCTGGACCCGGTGGCCGACAAGTTCCTGGTGTGCGCGTCGCTGCTGGTGCTGGTGCACCTGGGGCGTGCCGATGTCTTCGTGGCCCTGATCATCATCGGTCGCGAGATCGCCATTTCGGCCCTGCGCGAGTGGATGGCGCAGATCGGCGCCTCGCGCAGCGTGGCGGTGCACATGCTTGGCAAGGTCAAGACCACCGTGCAGATGGTGGCCATTCCCTTCCTGCTGTTCGACGGCAAGCTGTTGGGACTGCTCGACACCCGCGTGTGGGGAACCGGCCTGATCTGGTTCGCCGCCGTCCTGACGGTGTGGTCCATGGTCTATTACCTGCGCAAGGCGCTGCCCGAGATCCGCAAGCAGGTGCGTTGAACGATGGGCGTTTCCTCTCCGATGCAGGCCCGGATGGTGCTGGCCATGCCCGCCGTGTTCGTCCTGATCTGGAGCACCGGCTTCATCGTCGCGCGCTACGGCATGCCGCACGCACCGCCCTTCACCTTCCTGGCGCTGCGGTACGTGCTGTCGGCGGCCTGCTTCGTGATGTGGGCGCTGGCGGCGCGGGCGACCTGGCCCACCGGGCGCGAGCAGTGGCTGCACCTGGGCGTCACGGGCGTGCTGATGCACGCGGGGTACCTCGGGGGCGTGTGGGCGGCCGTGAAGTTAGGCATGGGCGCGGGCCTGGCGGCGCTGCTGGTGGGACTGCAGCCGGTGCTGACCGGTCTGTGGCTGTCCGCGATGGGCGGTGCAGTGACCCGGCGCCAGTGGATCGGGCTGGTGCTGGGCCTGGGCGGCCTGGTGCTGGTGGTCTGGCAAAAGCTCGGTCTGGGTGAAGTGAGCGCCGCCAACCTGTCGTTCGCAGTGACCGCGCTCGTGAGCATCACAGCGGGCACTCTGTACCAGAAGCGGTTCGTGCAGCCCTGCGACGTGCGCACGGCCAGCCTGGTTCAACTGCTGGCCGCCTTCGTGGTGACCTTGCCCCTGGCCTTGCTGGAGACCGAGTCGCCGCGCTGGTTGACCGCCGGTGGGGCGCCCAACGCCGAACTGGTGGGTGCGATGGCCTGGTCGGTGCTGGGTCTCACGCTGGGTGGTAGCTCGCTGTTTTACCTGCTCATTCAAAAAGGTGCGGCCACCCGGGTGACCAGCCTGATGTACCTGGTGCCCCCTTGCACGGCCCTCCTGGCGTGGGTGCTGTTTGACGAGCCGATCACGGCGCTGACGGTGGCCGGGGTGGCCCTGACCGCGATCGGCGTGAGCGTGGTGGTGCGCAGCCCCGTGCCCCCGCGCGCCTGAGCGCGGCGCGGCGTGCAGGCACAATCGTTCTCCGATGTTCGAAGGCTTTGATCGATTCGAGGTGCGCCGCGGCGATGTGCGCCTGGCCTGCCGGCGCGCGGGACGGGGCGAGCCCCTGCTGCTGATGCACGGG
>JBEGVR010000305.1:0-13064 GCA_041178265.1 Pseudomonadota bacterium
GGGTGGTGAGGCGGGCCAGAAGGTGACGACGTAGCATGGGCGGCTCGCTGGGTTCAGATCACCACGTTGACCAGGCGCCCCGGCACCACGACCACCTTCTTGGCGGGCGCGCCGTCGGCGAACTTGGTGAAGGCTTCGCTGGCCAGGGCCAGTGATTCGATCTGCGTGCGGCTGGCGCCGGCGGGCACGCGCACCGCGCCGCGCAGCTTGCCATTGACCTGCAGCACGAGTTCGATCTCGTCCTGCGCCAGGGCTGCTTCCTCGGCGTGCGGCCAGGGCGCGTCGATCAGTTCGCCGTGCAGGGCGGCATAGCCCAGGGCCTGCCACAGGCCGTGCGTGAGGTGGGGCGTGGCCGGATAGATCACCCGCAGCAGGATACCGAAGCCCTCGGCCAGCGCCGCATCGGCCCCCGGCTCGCCCGTGGCCTTGAAATCTTCCAGGGCGTTGAGCATCTTCATCGCGCCGGAGACCACGGTGTTGTATTGCATGCGCACGTAGTCGTAGTCGACCTGGCGCAGCACCGTGTGGATCTCCAGTCGCAGCGCCTTGACCCCCTTGCCGAAGCCCCCGGCCTGGGCCACCAACTGGCTGCGGGCGGCCACGGCCTCGGTGCCACCGAGCTTGAGGCCGAAGTTCCAGACACGCCGCAGGAAGCGGTAGCTGCCCTCGAGCGCGGCGTCGTTCCACTCCAGCGTGGCCTCGGGCGGCGCGGTGAACATGGTGTACAGGCGCGCGGTGTCGGCGCCGTACTTCTCGATCAGGGCCTGCGGGTCGACGCCGTTGTTCTTGGACTTGGACATGGTGGTCCAGCCCTCATACGTCACGGGCTTCCCGTCGGCCTTGGCGGTGGCGGAGATCACCTTGCTGTGCTCGTCGCGCACGATGTCCAGGTCATGCGCCCAGAAATACTGCTTGCCGGTGGTGGTGCGCGAGTAGGCCTCACTGAGCACCATGCCCTGCGTGAGCAGACGGGTGAAGGGCTCGTCGACCTTCAAGAGCCCGAGGTCCCGCATCACCTTGGTCCAGAAACGCGCATAGAGCAGGTGCAGGATGGCGTGCTCGATGCCGCCGATGTACTGGTCCATCGGCATCCAGTACTGCGTGCCCGCACCGACCATGGCCTGGTCGTTGGTGGGGTCGCAATAGCGCATGAAATACCAAGAGCTGTCCACGAAGGTGTCCATCGTGTCGGTCTCGCGGCGCGCGGGCCGACCGCACACCGGGCAGGTGCAGGCGAGGAAATCCTCGCGTCTGTTCAGGGGGTTGCCGCTGCCATCGGGCACGCAGTCCTGCGGCAGGACCACCGGCAGGTCCTTCTCGGGCACCGGCACCGCGCCGTGCTCGGGGCAGTGGATGATGGGGATCGGGGTGCCCCAGTAACGCTGGCGACTGATGCCCCAGTCACGCAGGCGCCAGGTGGTCTTTTTCTCGCCCAGTCCTTTTTGCTCCAGGGCGTGAGCCACGGCATTGACCGCCTCGTGGAAGGTGAAGCCGCTGTAGATGTCGGAGTTGACGGTAACGCCGCGGGCCTTGTCGGCGTACCAGTCCTGCCAGCGCTCGTAGTCGTATTCGAATTCTTCACCATCGATCTCGACCACCTGCAGGATCGGCAGCTTGTACTTCAGGGCGAAGGCGAAATCGCGTTCGTCATGGCCCGGAACGCCCATGACTGCGCCGTCGCCATACCCCATGAGCACGTAGTTGCCCACCCAGACGTCGACCGGCTCGCCCGAGAGCGGGTGCGTGACCGTCAGGCCCGTGGGCATGCCCTCTTTTTCACGCAGGGCAAGTTCAGCCTCGGTGGTGCCGCCCTGCTTGCACGACTCTATGAAGGCGGCGAGCTTCGGGCGGGTGGCTGCCGCATGCGTGGCCAGCGGATGCTCGGGCGCCACGGCGCAGAAGGTGACGCCCATGATGGTGTCGGCGCGCGTGGTGAAGACATACAGACGCCCGTCGCCGATCAAGGTCCCGTCGGCGCCGCGGATGTCGTGGGTGAAGGCAAAGCGCACCCCTTCGCTCTTGCCGATCCAGTTTTCCTGCATCAGCTTCACGCGCTCGGGCCATCCTGGCAGCTGGTGCTGCACGTGATCGAGCAGTTCCTGGGCGTAGGCGGTGATTTTGAGGTAGTAGCCGGGGATCTCGCGCTTTTCCACCACCGCGCCGGTGCGCCAGCCCTTGCCGTCAATCACCTGCTCGTTGGCCAGCACGGTCTGGTCCACCGGGTCCCAGTTGACGACCTGGGTCTTGCGGTAGGCGATGCCCTTTTCGAGCATCTTCAGGAACAGCCACTGGTTCCACTTGTAATAACTCGGGTCGCAGGTGGCGACCTCGCGCGACCAGTCGATGGCCAGCCCCATCGCCTGCATCTGCTTTTTCATGTAGGCGATGTTGTCGTAGGTCCATTTCGCCGGTGGCACGCCGTTTTTCAACGCGGCGTTCTCGGCGGGCAGGCCGAAGGCATCCCAGCCCATGGGCATCAGGACGTTGTAGCCGTTCATGCGCAGGTAGCGCGTGAGCATGTCGTTGATGGTGTAGTTGCGCACGTGCCCCATGTGCAGCTTGCCGCTGGGATAGGGCAGCATGGAACAGGCATAGAACTTCTTCTTCCCCGCGTCCTCGATCACGCGATAGGCATCGCGCGCCGTCCAGTGCGACTGCGCGGCCTGTTCGACCTCGAGATGGTTGTACTTGTCTTGCATGATGGGCCAAATTGTAGGGCGGCACCCGTGCCTGCCGGGGGGCACGGCGGCAGGCCGGCGGCCCTGGCCTCAGGGCGCCTTGGGGTCGGCGACGAAGCCGATGCGGCTCAGGCCCGCCTGCTGCGCGGCGCCGATGGCCTCGACCACCCGCCCGTAGGGCACAGTGCGGTCGGCCCGCAGGTGGACCTCGGTGCCGGGGTTCGCGCGGGCCGTGGCGGCCAGCCGCCGGGACAGGTCCTCGGGGGAGACAGGCTGGTCATTGAGGAACAGGCCGCCGCGCGGGTCCAGGGTGACCGACACCGAGGCGGCCGCGCCCGCGGGCTGGGCGGCCCGTGTGGCCGGCAGGTCCAGGCGGATGGCGCTGGCCAGCAGCGGCGCGGTGACGATCAGGATCACCACCAGCACCAGCATCACGTCGACCAGGGGCGTGACGTTGATGTCGGCGAAGGGGCGCGAAGTGGGCGCGCGGCGTTCGAGGCGGCCGAAGGACATTCAACCTCCGCGTTCGCCTGCCGCGACGTCCGCGCCGGCCAGCAGGTCGCGCAGGTCCTGCGCAAAGCCCTCGAGGTCGGCTTCGAGGCGGCCGATACGCCGGCCCAGGACGTTGTAGCCCAGGACGGCGGGGATGGCGACGGCCAGGCCGGCGGCCGTCATGACCAGGGCCTCGCCCACCGGGCCGGCCACCTGCTCGATGCCGACCTGGCCCGAGGCCGCGATGCCGGTGAGGGCGTGGTAGATGCCCCAGACCGTACCCAGCAGGCCGACGAAGGGCGCGGTGGCACCGACGGTGGCCAGCATCACCTGCCCGAACTGCAGGCGGTCGGTGACCTGGTGCAGGGCGTCTCGCAGGCTGCGCGTGAGTTGGTGGGCGCGTTCGCCGGCAGCGGCCAGCACACCGGCCGGCGCGGGCCGGGTGGCGTCCAGCAGCGGCAGCACCAGGGCTTCGCGGTCCAGGGCGGCCATCAGGTCGCGGGCGCTGTCCTGGGAGCCGGCCTGCCAGAAGGCGGCGGTGCTGCGCGCGATATCCGCCGCCGCGCGCCGCAGGAACCAGGTTTTCCAGAGGATGACCACCCAGCTGCTCACGGACATCAACAGCAGCAGCAGGGCCACGCCCCGCGTCACCGAATCTCCCTGCTGAAGTAGTTCCATCATGGAGGTTGGCCCGGTGGAATGCGCGCTCAGGCCTGGCGCAGGCCCAGCACGTCGAACATGTCAAACAGACCGCTGGTCCTGCCCGCCAGGAATCGCACCGCGCGCAGGCTGCCCTGCGCGTAGGTGGCGCGGCTGGCGGATTTGTGCGTGATCTCGATGCGCTCGCCGGTGCCGGCGAACAGCACGGTGTGGTCGCCCACGATATCGCCGCCGCGAATCGTCGAAAAGCCGATGGTGGACGGGTCGCGCTCGCCGGTGACGCCTTCGCGGGCATACACGGCACAGGACTTGAGGTCGCGGCCGATGGCGTGGGCGATGACTTCGCCCATCTTGAGGGCCGTGCCCGAAGGCGCATCGACCTTGTGGCGGTGGTGGGCTTCGATGATCTCGATGTCGTAACCGGTGGCCAGTGCCTGCGCGGCCATCTGCAGCAGCTTGAGGGTGACATTGACACCCACGGACATGTTGGGCGCCATGACGATGGCGATGTCGCGGGCCGCATCGGCAATGGCCTGCTTCTGCGCGTCTGAAAAGCCGGTGGTGCCGACGACGAGGTTGACGCCGCGCGCACGGCAGGCCGCCGCGTGGGCCATGGTGCCCTCGGGGCGGGTGAAATCGATCAGGACCTGGGCCGGGGCCAGGCCGGCCGCCAGGTCGGCGGTGACCGGCACGCCGCTGGCGTGGCCCAGGAAGGCGCAGGCGTCGTTGCCGATGGCGGGGCTGCTGGGGATGTCGAGCGCGCCGGCCAGCTGGCAATCGTCACTGGCGCGGATGGCCTCGATCAGCATGTGGCCCATGCGGCCGGAGGCACCGGCGACAGCGACGCGATGCGAAGATGCGGAGGAAGAGGGCATGGGGTCAGCGCGCCGGCGCCTCCAGGGGCGGGTAGGCGGTGGTCGGCGGCACCGCCACGGGGGCCGGGGCGGAGGCGGCGGGCACGGCGTAACGCTGCAGCTGCACCTCGGTGGCCTCGAGTACAGGCACCCGTTGGCCCTTGCGCGAGACATCCAGCGAGGCGACGAACTCGGCCTCGGTGGGCATGGTGTCGCCTTCGAAACGCTCGAGGGCCTCGCCCTTGAAGTGCACGGTCAGGCGGTAGGCCTGCGGCTCGATGCCCTGACGGCGCAGGGTGAAGACGTAATCCCAGCGGTCGGCGTGGAAGACGCTGGCGAGCAAGGGGGTGCCCAGGAGCTCGCGCACCTGCTGGCGCGATTGGCCCGGCCGCAGCAGGGCGACCTGCTCGCGCGAGACGAAATTGCCCTGCACGACCTGGGCGCGATACGGCTCGATGACGCCCGCCAGGCGCTGGGTGGTGCGATCCACGGTGCCGCAGCCCGCCAGCGCGGCACCGGCGGCTAGGGACAGGACGAGGCGGCGCAGACCCTGGCGCGGTAGCAAGCAAAAGGCGTGAGCGGGCATCAAGAGACCGTGGCGTTTATGATCGTTCGATTGTAGCGGTGGCCCCTGGGGTGGCGCCCCGCCTCCCACCATGGCGAACATCGACGAACTCAAAAGCACAGGCCTGAAGGCCACGGTGCCTCGGCTGAAGATCCTGGACGTGTTCCAGCGGGGGTCGCAGCGGCACATGACGGCAGAAGACGTGTTCCGGGTGCTGCTGGACGAGCGGTCCGACATCGGCCTGGCCACGGTCTACCGGGTGCTCACGCAGTTCGAGCAGGCGGGCATCCTGCTTCGCAGCCACTTCGAGAGCGGCAAGGCGGTCTACGAGCTCAATGAGGGCCAGCACCACGACCACCTGGTCTGCCTCGATTGCGGGCGCGTCGAGGAGTTCTATGACCCCGAGATCGAGAAGCGCCAGCACGACGTGGCGCGGGCCAAGGGCTTTGATATCGCCGACCACGCCCTGAGCCTGTACGCGCACTGCACCAAGAAGGCCTGCCCCAACCGGCCGCAAGGCCGGAGCTGAAACGGACGCCGGCCGCAAGGCCGGAGCTGAAACGGACGCGCCAGCCCCGACGGAGGTGCTAGCCCCCTTCGTCCTCCATCGCGCGGCGGTGCCGCTCGACGAACTCCTGGTAGGTGTCGACCCCGCGCAACTGCAGGATGGTGTTGCGCACGGCGGCTTCCACCAGCACCGCGATGTTGCGGCCGGCCACCACCTGGATCACGGCCTTGCGGATCGGGACGCCCAGCACGTCCTGGGTGAGCGGCTCGTAGGGCAGGCGTTCGTAATCGCGCTCGAGCGTCTCGCGCCGCACCAGGTGCACGATGAGTTTCAGGCGCATCTTGCGACGCACCGCGGTCTCGCCAAAGATGGCGCGGATGTCCAGCAGGCCGATGCCTCTTACTTCCAGCAGGTTTTGCAGCAGTTCGGGGCAGCGGCCCTCGATGGTGGTCTGGTTGATGCGGTACAGGTCGACGGCATCGTCAGCCACCAGGCCGTTGCCGCGCGAGATCAGCTCCAGGCCCAGCTCGCTCTTGCCCAGGCCGGATTCACCCGTGATCAGCACACCCAGGCCCAGGATGTCCATGAACACGCCATGCATGGAAGTGCGCTCGGCGAAGTGCTTGGACAGGTAGGCGCGCAGCACGTCGATCACGAAGGCCGACGATTCACGGGTGGCGAACATGGGAATCTGGGCGCGCTCGCACATGGCCACCAGCGCCTCGGGCGCGACCTGGCCGTCGGCCAGCACCAGCACCGGCGGCTCCAGGGTGACGATGCGCGAAATGCGCCGGGCGCAGTCGTCGGCCGTGGCGTTGGTGAGGTAGGCGATCTCGCGCTCGCCCAGGATCTGCACCCGGTAGGGGTGGATGTAATTGAGGTAGCCGACCAGGTCGGCGCCCGAGCGGGCCGCGCGGACCGCGACTTCGTCGAAGCGCCGCTCGGAGGCGCCCAGGCCGGCCAACCATTCCCACCTCAGCTGCGCGCGGTGGTCCTCGAAGAGGACGTCGGCACTGACGACGGTGGGTTTCACGGGTGCGGCGCGGGGCGGGACATCAGGCCGGCTGGGCAGACTGCCAGCCGGCGATCAGCGCATGCAGGTCCTGGGCGCTGGGGCTGGATTTCATCTTCTCGCGCAGGGGCGCGTCGCTCAGAAGTTCGGCGATCTCGGAGAGGATTTCCAGGTGCTTCTGGGTGGCCGCTTCCGGCACGAGCAGGAAGATGAGCAGGCCCACGGGCTGCTCATCGGGCGCATCGAAACCGATGGGTTGGGCCAGCTGGAACAGGGCCGCCATGGGCGCCTTCAGGCCCTTGATGCGGCCGTGGGGGATGGCCACGCCGTGGCCCAGGCCGGTGGAGCCCAGGCGCTCACGCGCGAAAAGACTGTCGGTGATGAGAGCCCGCGACAGGCCGTGCAGGTTCTCGAACAGCAGCCCGGCTTCTTCGAAAGCCCGCTTCTTGCTGGTGGCATCAACGCTCACAAGCACCTGGGCGGCAGGCAGGATGGACGCAAGGCGGTTCATGGTTGGGGACTGGATTATGCACCCCGACCCCGCCCGCGCGCCCGCCTGTGGCCGGGCCGTCCCCGGCCTGTCCTACATCAGGCGCTTGGGCGTCTCGTGGGTGTGATCCTGCAGCCGGGTCTTGTGCCGGCCGACCTGACGATCGAGCTTGTCGACCAGCTCATCCAGGGCCGCGTAGAGGTCGGCGTTCGAGCTCTCGGCGAACAGGTCGTTGCCCTTCACGTGGATCATGCATTCGGCCCGCTGCCGTCGCTCTTTTTCCTTTTGCTTCTCGACGGTCAGCAGCACCCGGATGTCCACGACCTGGTCGAAATGGCGGGTGATCCGGTCCAGCTTGGCGGCGACGTAGTCGCGCAGGGCGGGAGTCACTTCCAGGTGGTGGCCGCTGATGGTCAGGTTCATGAGTACGTCTCCTGTGGGGCGCCGGGGGAAATGTCAGCCGTCCGGGGACGGCGAACGAGGATGACATGGCAAGTTCACTATGCGCGGGCCCAGGGGGAATTGCAATGGCTTTCGCGCCATGTGGTCCTAAGGCCTCATGCCTTCCGGTCTCGGAGCCGGACCGGTCTCAGCTGGCCGCAGTGGGCCAGGGGCGTGACGGGCTGGCGCGCGCTCGGGTGCAGGCCGGCACCGCAGCGGCGATCCAGGTTGGCGTGCTCGGCACGTTCCACCTGCGGTCTGTCGCGGGGCGGCGCGAAGGGGCGATACGGGGCGGGGGAGGACAGGGCCATGGTCGCAGGGAGGCGGCTGGGTAGTCAGCTTCCACCGACGTGACGGGCACCGGGTTGCGGGCGGGTGTCAGGGGTCGGCGGGCGCGCAGATGGACGACTCAGGAAGGGCCAGGCCGGCCCACCGCGACGACGGCGGGGCAGGACGGGATCGGCGCGGGCGCCGGCGGCCGGCGGGCGCCAGCCCAGCGGGTTGGGGCTGGCCTGGGTCGCGAGATGAATCATGGCGGGTGAACTCCTGGGGGTCCGGATGCCGGGGGCGGCAATGATGGAATCACTGTAGGGACATGCCCCCTGGCGGCCTGTCGGACGGTTCGGCCCCGACCTGTAGGCCGGGTCCTGCCGCGTTGCCAGACACCCTCGTTGCCCTACCATTGCCGAGGCTTCGCCCCGCTGGGGCGTGAACACCCCGGCCGGCCGTGCCGTCCTTCCCGTCCTGCCATGACCACCGTCCCGTCCCCTCCCCCGCAGCCTTCACCGCCGCGACCGTCTGCCGCCCTGGTGCTGATGGGGGGCGGGGCGCGCACCGCCTACCAGGTCGGTGTGCTGCGCGGCCTGGCAGCGCTGCTGCGCCTGCAGCGGCCGGGGGGTCAGGCGCGTTTCCCGTTCCGGGTGCTGGTGGGCACATCTGCCGGCGCACTCAATGTGACCTATCTCGCCAGCCAGGCGACGGCGGGCCTGGACGCGATCGACCAGTTGGCCGGGTTCTGGGGCGGCCTGCGCAGCGAAGCCGTGTTCCGCCTGGAACTGCCCCTGTGGGTTCGCTTTTCGCGCCTGCTGGCGGCCACCCGCCTGTGGGGCCAGGCCCGACGCCAGGGCGCCCTCCTGGACACCATGCCCCTGGTGAGCACGCTGCACCGGAGCATTTCCCTGGAGGGGGTGGAACGCTCGCTGCGGGAGGGCGCGATCGACGCGGTGGCCGTGACCGCTTCCAGCTACAGCACGGGTGTGCACTGGACCTTCTGCCAGACGACCGCCGACTCCCGGCGCGTGCCCTGGACACGCATCGGCCGGCGCGCCGAGTTTCAGCCCCTGACGATCGAGCACCTGATGGCCTCGAGCGCACTGCCTTTCCTCTTTCCCGCCACAGCGCTGTGGGTGGATGGCCGGCGCGAGTATTTCGGCGACGGCTCGATGCGTCAGGTGTCGCCCCTGTCTCCGGCGGTGCATCTCGGGGCCAGCCATGTGCTCGTGATCGGCGTGGGCCAGCCCCAGCGAGCCGGCCTGTCGGACCTGCTGACGACGGGCGAGCCGCATATGGGCGCGATCGCCGGCCACGCGCTGGCCAGCGTGTTCCATGACACCGTCCAGGCTGATGTCGAGCGCGCCCAGCGCGTGACACGCACCCTGCGCCAGGTGCCGCGCGAGGTGGGCGCGATGCTGCCGTACCGGCCCATCGACGTGATGCTGATGCATCCGAGCCAGTCGCTGGACGCCCTGGCGCAGGCGCACCTGGGCGCCCTGTCCCTGCCCGTGCGCCGTGCCCTGGGCGGGCTGGACGCCCTGCGCACCGCCGGGTCGCTGGCCAGCTACCTGCTGTTCGAGCCGGCCTTCGTGCAGGCGCTGATGGCGCTGGGCGAGCAGGACGCCTATGCGCGCAAGACCGAACTGCTGTCGTTTTTCGAAAACAGCGAATTCGCGTACGCGAGCTGATACCTCAGCCGTGTCATTCGAGCGCGGCATAATCGGGCCCGTCGAAACACCGGAGGCCCTTGCCTTGGAAACCTACCCGAGTCGGTAGCTTTCGACGCCCCGTGACCGCGGCGTTGAAAGCAGCCCCTGCCCCAACGCCCCACCCCCCTGTCACGGAGTGAGCCATGCTCAATATCTTCACGCTCGTCAACGGGCGCCTGTTCCAGGAAGAAATCGAGTCCCTCGAGGAACTCTCGAAGTTCCAGCCGATCTGGGTCGACCTGGAGTCGCCCTCACTCGAGGAAAAACGCTGGGTCAAGCAGTACTTCGGCCTGTCCATCCCCGAGGACGCGATGGACGAGGACATCGAGGAGTCCGCCCGCTTCTATGAAGAAGACAACGGCGACCTGCATATCCGCAGCGACTTCCTGATCGCCGGGGACGACGAACCACGTACCGTACGCGTGGCATTCATCCTGAACCTGGTGAACGACTCGCTGCGAAGCAAGGGCGTGCTGTTTTCGATCCACGACGAGGACGTGCCGGTGTTCCGTTTGCTGCGCCTGCGCGCGCGGCGCGCGCCCGGGCTGATCGAGGACGCCAAGGAGGTGCTCCTGAAGCTGTTCGACGCCGACGCCGAATATTCAGCCGACACGCTCGAGGGCATCTACGATGAACTGGAAAAGGTGTCCAAGCAGGTGCTGTCCGGTGAAGTGACCGACACGCTGGCCGGCGAGGTGCTCGGTGACATCGCCCGCCAGGAGGACTTGAACGGCCGCATCCGGCGCAACGTGATGGACACGCGCCGCGCGGTGAGCTTCATGATGCGCAGCCGCATGCTCTCGTCCGACCAGTTCGAGGAGGCGCGTCAGATCCTGCGTGACATCGAATCGCTGGACAGCCACACCGCCTTCCTGTTCGACAAGATCAACTTCCTGATGGATGCGACCGTCGGTTTCATCAACATCAACCAGAACAAGATCATCAAGATCTTCTCGGTGGCCAGCGTGGCGCTGCTGCCGCCGACGTTGATCGCCAGCCTTTACGGCATGAACTTCAAGTACATGCCCGAACTGGACTGGCAAGGGGGCTACCCGTTCGCCCTGGGCCTGATGGTGGCCAGCGCACTGGTGCCGATGTGGTATTTCCGTAAAAGAGGATGGCTCAAGTGATGTCGTGGTTCCAAGGTATTTCCCGCAGCGGCGCGCTGCTGGCGCTGGCGGTGTCGCCGCATGCATTCGCGGCAGGTGGCCACCATGCGGTGGACGATGCAGCCACGCTCGCGCCGGGCGCCTGCAAGGTCGAAGGCTGGGCCTCGAACATCCGCGGCGACTCGCGCGGCACGCACGCTGGCACGGGCTGCGCGATCAGCCCGGTCGAACTGTCCCTGGGCTTGGATCGCGACCGCGAGGACGGCACCGTCAGCCGCGCCTACGGCCTGCAGCTCAAATGGGCCCAGGAGGTGCGAGAGGGCGTGAGCCTGGGCTTGAGCGTGGCGCCGGGGTGGCAACGCGGTGCCGCCCCGCGCTACCAGGGCACGGCGGTCATGGGGCTGGCCACCTGGCAGACCACCGAGACGGTGCGCCTGCATGCCAACCTGGGCCGCCACCTGGCGCACCAGGCTGCCGATGAAACGCGCGGGGGCGTATCAGCCGACTGGACCTTCCGGCCCGACTGGCAGGTGATGGCCGAACGCTATCGCGTGGACGGCGGGCACTTCGCCCGCGCGGGCCTGCGCTGGATGCCGGCCAAGGGCTGGGCCGTGGACGCCAGCCGCGCGCACCACCTGCGCGGCACGGGCGTGTCGGGGTGGACGCTGGGGTTCACGCGCGAGTTTGAGTGAGGCCGCGGCCGCTCGCCCCCTGAGAGCGGCCCGCAACGTCAGCCTGCGGTCTCAGGCGAGCAGCGCCCGCACGATGGCCGCCGCGTGCGGGCTGGCCACGGTTTCCACGAAATGCGTGAAGTCGCCGTGCGCGTCGTCGTCGGCGCGGTCGGAGATGGTACGCACCGCCGCATAGGCCACGCCGTAGTCGTGACACACCTGCGCGATGGCGGCGCCTTCCATTTCCACCGCCAGCGCGTCGGGCAGTTCGGTCTGCAGGGCCCGTGCCTCCGCGGTGGTAGAGACGAAACGGTCGCCGCTCACGATGAGGCCGCGGTGCAGGGTTGCGCCGGGCAGCGCCTGGCGTGCGGCATCGGCCAGGCGCCTTGTCAGCGCAGGGTCGGTGGCAAAGCGCGAGCGGCCGTACAGCGGCACCTCATGGCGCGGGAAGATCGGTGAGGCGTCCAGGTCATGCTGCAGGAAGGCGTCGGCCACGACCACGTCACCCACCCGCACGCCGGGTCCCAGGCCACCGGCAACTCCGGTGAAGACGATCTGACGCACGCCGAAATGCGCGATGAGGGCGGTCGCGGTGGTGGCGGCGGCCACCTTGCCGATCCGAGAGAGCACCGCGATCACCTCGTGGCCATGCAGGTGGCCGAGCCAGAACTCGCGGCCGGCCACCGCGGTCTTGTGTTCATCCGGCAGCAGGTCCAGGACAGCAGCCAGCTCCTGGTGCATGGCCGCCACAATCGCCAAAGGAGGCACGGCTGTCCTCATGGGGCTCCCCGCGCACAGGGTGTCAGGTCTTGTCCCGCAGCTCGCGACGCAGGATCTTGCCCACCGGGGTCTTGGGCAGATCGGTGCGGAACTCCACCACCTTGGGTTGCTTGTAGCCGGTGAGGTTGGCGCGGCAGAACTCGCGCACCTGGCCCTCGGTGAGCGCCGGATCCTTCTTGACGATGACGAGCTTGACGGCCTCGCCGGTCTTGTCGTCGGCCACGCCGACCACCGCGCACTCGAGCACCCCGGGCAGCTGGCCGACCACGTCCTCGACCTCGTTGGGATAGACGTTGAAGCCAGAGACCAGGACCATGTCCTTCTTGCGGTCGACGATCTTGAAGTAGCCGCGTTCGTCCATGAAGCCGATGTCGCCACTCTTGAAGTAGCCATCGGGGGTCATGACCTTGGCGGTCTCGTCGGGCCGCTGCCAGTAGCCGGCCATCACCTGCGGGCCCTTGATGGCGATTTCGCCATGCTGGCCTACGGGCACGTCGCGGCCAGCGTCGTCGATGATCTTCATCCAGGTGGACGGGATGGGGACACCGATGGTGCCGCTGAATTCGGTGGCGGTGACCGGGTTGCAACTGGCCGAAGGCGCGGTCTCGGACAGGCCATAGCCCTCGCAGATCGGGCAGCCGGTCTTCTCCAGCCACAGCCTGGCCACCGCGCTTTGCACCGCCATGCCGCCGCCCACCGAGACCTTGAGGTTGCCCCAGTTGACGGTATGAAAGTCGGGGTGGTTGGCCAGCCCGTTGAACAGGGTGCTGACCGCCGGAAGGCTGTGGAAGGTGTGCTTGGACAGCTCCTTGAGCACCGCAG
>JBEGVR010000306.1:0-4437 GCA_041178265.1 Pseudomonadota bacterium
GCCGCCGAGAGCGCGGGCGCCCACCAGCTGCCCCTGGTGATCTTCGGCCTGCTGGTGAGCATTCCCATCATCGTGGCGGGCAGCCAGATCGTGCTCAAGCTGATGGACCGTTTCCCCTGGATCATCACCGCGGGCGGTATGCTCCTGGGCTGGATCGCCGGGCAGATGGCGTACACCGACCCGGCGGCCGCGCCCTACCTGCCCGACGGCAAGACCTGGGAATACATCACCGCCGCAGCGGGGGCCTTGATCGTGCTCCTGATCGGCAAGGTCCTGTACCGCCGCAGCGCCACGCCCGACGCCGCCTGACGGCAGGCGCCGCGACCCGCTGGAACTGCGGGCGCGGCGATCACCCCGCCGGGACGCATTTCTTGTCCCGGCCGGCCGGCGCTGCTAGCTTGGGGCACCCGATGCCCTCCCCGCCTGTTCCCGGCGTTCGCCGCCTGCCGCGCATCCTCGTGGCCCTGCTGCCCCTGGCCTGGGTGCTGGTCCATGTCAGCGCGGGCGGGACCTGGCAGGGGCTCGAGCGCCTGGATGCCCTGCTGCAGGACACCCGCACCCGCCTGATCCTGCCGCGCACGCTGGACACCCGCATCGTGATCGTCGACATCGACGATCGCAGCCTGGCCGAGGTCGGGCGCTGGCCCTGGCCGCGTGACCGGCTGGCGCACTTGCTTGACGAACTGTTCGACCGGCAGGACGTGGCGCTGGTCGGTTTCGGGCGGGTGTTCGACGCGCCCGATGACAGCACGGGCCTGGCCCGCCTGCGCCAGCTGGCGGACACGGAGTTGCGAGGCGTGCCGGCCTTCGGGCAGACGCTGCGTGCCCTGGCGCCCCGCCTGGACCATGACGGCCAATTGGCTGGGGCGCTGCGTGACCGCCCGGTGGTCCTGGGCTATCACTTCACCCGGGAGGCGCCGGACCACACGGCCGGCGCGTTGCCGGCCCCGGTGTTGGCGGCGGAGCGCCTGCGCGGTCACGCGGTGCGTGTCACCGAGTGGACCGGCTACACCGCCAACATCGGCCGGCTGGCGCAGGCCGCCGCCGCTGCCGGCTTCCTCGAACCCCACACCGATCCCGACGGCCTGGTGCGTGCGGTACCCCTGCTCGCCACCTACGAGGGCCAGTACCACGAGGCCCTGGCCCTGGCCATGTACCGGGTGCTGCTGGGGTCTCCGCCGATCCAGCCCGGTTTTCCGCAAGCGCGGTTCCCGGCTCACTTTCATGGCCTGGAGCGCCTGGTCCTGCCCCAGGGCGCGGGCTCCGTATCCATCCCGGTGTCCGAGGGCATCACCGCGCGCCTGCCGTTTCGCGGGCCGGGCGGTGCCGCAGGGGGCTCGTTCCGTTATGTGCCGGCGGCTGACCTGCTGGCGGGGCGTCTGCCCGCCGGCAGCCTGCAGGGGCAGTTGGTGCTGGTGGGAGCGACCGCAGCGGGGCTGGACACGCGTTACGCCACGCCCGTAGGCGCGCGCTACCCGGCCATCGAAGTGCATGCGACCCTGCTGTCCGGCCTGCTCGACGGCCGCCTGCCGGTGCGGCCCGACTATGCCTCGGGCTACGGGCGGCTGGTGCTGATCGGTGCGGGGCTGTTGCTGGCACTCGCCCTGCCGGCGCTGTCGACCGGACCCGCAACGCTGCTGTTCGTGGCCGTGGTCGCCGGCATCATCATCCTGAACGTCTGGCTGGCGGTCATGGCCGGCCTGACCCTGCCACTGGCTCCTGCGCTGCTGATGGCCACCGCGAGCTTCGCACTCAGCATGGGGTATGGGTCGGCAGTGGCGTACCGGCGGCGCCGCGAACTCTCGCGCCTGCTGGGGACCGAGGTCCCGCCCGCCCGGGTGCAGCGGATGCTGGAGGACGACCCCGACCTTGATGTGCAGGCCGTCCGCCGTGACCTCACGGTGATGTTCTGCGATGTCCGGGGCTTCACCCGATGGTCCGAGGCGATGGAGCCGGCGGCCCTGCAGGCGTTGTTGCAGGCGGTCCTGGGCGAGTTGTCCGAGATCATTGGCCGGCACGGCGGCACGGTCGACAAGTACGTCGGCGATTGCGTGATGGCGTTCTGGGGCGCGCCGGTGGACATGCCGGACCACGCCCGCCGCGCCATGGCCGCGGCCCTGGACCTGTCGCAGGCAGTGCGGACGGTCAATGCGCGCCACGCGCAGCAGGGTCTGCCCATGATCGAGCTGGGCATCGGCCTCAATACCGGCGCCATGTGCGTCGGCGACCTGGGTCCGCCGCGGCGGCGCGTCTACACCGTGGTCGGCGAGGCGGTGAACCTCGCGGCGTGGCTGGAGCGGCTTTCGGCCACTTACGGCGTCACCGTGGTTGCGGGTGAGGCGACGCAGCGCGCGGTGCCGGAGCTGGCCTGGCTGGAGCTGGACAGGGTGCGCCTGGCAGGCCGGGCGCATGCGGTGTCGGTGTACGCACCGCGCCTGGCGCCGCCGCATGAGGACCCAGACGCTGCGGTCGCCGGCGAACTGCGCACCTGGTCAGCCTTTCTCAAGGCCTACCGCGCGCAAGATGCGCCGTCCTGTGAGCGACTGCTGGCGAGCCTGGCGGATGCGCCGGTCCTGCCGCCGCCGCTGAGAGCGCTGTATGCGCGGCGCGTGGCCGCACTGCGGGGCCAGCCCTTGGACACGCGTTGGGATGGCGTGACGGCAGTCGGCGCGGTGTGACGGATTGCGTCTGCCGCGGCGCGCCCTTGATGTAAAACAAAGGAACGATTTGTTATTCTCAAGGGGTTGGCGGAGCAGTTGTGGATGTCAACCAAATTCTTCAAAGAGCGAAAAAACGGAGGTTTTATGAAACGACGTCTGCAACAGGGCTTCACCTTGATCGAACTCATGATCGTGGTGGCCATCATCGGGGTGCTGGCTGCCGTGGCGCTGCCGGCCTATCAGGACTACACCAAGCGCGCCAAGATGACCGAGGTGGTCTTGGCGGCTTCAGCCTGTCGGTCGGCCATCAGCGAGGTGTTCCCGAACGTATCGGCCTTGCCGGCTGCCAACAACTGGGGCTGCGAATCGGCCACTGCGCTGTCCAAGCATGTCGCAAAAATCGAGACCACGGGCACCGGCGAGATCCAGGTGCAGGCGCAAGGCTTCGGCGACTCCACGATCGATCAGAAGTGGTTGATCCTGACGCCGCGCAGCAGCACTGGCAGCGCGCCCCCGGCCGGCGGTTCCGTGGCCGAATGGAGTTGTGGTCCCAAGGCTGGCACCGACGGGATTCCTGCCAAGTTTCTTCCGGGAAGCTGCCGAGCGGGAGGCGTTGCCTCGACGTCTGGCGGATCGGGCTCTGGCTCTGGCTCATAAGCGATAAGCGCGGGGTCCTGCTCGCACCGCGCAGACCTGCAAGACAAAAAGACGCGCCGGGCGCGTCTTTTTTCATGCGGTGGCGCATCCTGCGATGATCAGGCCCTGGCATGCGTTTCCATTCCTTCGACCCGCTGCGACACGGTGGCCTGGGCCTGGCCCTCGCCCTCGCCTGGATCGTCAACCCTTACTACGGCCCCTCGCCGATCGTCGTGCAGGCGCTCATTGCCGGCGCGGTGGCCCTGTGCTGGTACGCGGTGCGCCCGGCTCTGCCCCAGCCGGCGGCGGTGCTGCTGGCGGCTTCGTGGTTGGCCGCGGCGCTGTTCAATGCGGGTGTCGGGCTGGCCCAGTACGCCGGACTGATCACCGAAAGCACCTTCTGGGTCAGCGCCTCCTTGGGGGGCGAGGTCTACGGCAACCTGCGCCAGCGTAACCAGCTGGCCACGCTGCTGGCGATCGGCCTGGCCAGCGCCTTCTACCTGCTCACGAAACTCGAGGGCCGCGTCCGCGCGGGGCTGGCTGCCGGCGTGGTGCTGCTGTCCGTGGTCACGGCGCTCACGTCCTCGCGCACCGGCATGCTGCACTGGATCCTGTTGTGCGGCGTGGCCCTGCTGCTGCCGCTGGGGGGCGCGCCGGGGTGGTGGCGCCGCTGGGCCGTGCTCGCGGCGGGCAGCTATGCCATCACGATGGCCCTGGCACCCAAATTGATCGAGCGCGTGACCGGCGTCGAAAGCTGCGTCAGCCGCCAGGTGCTCTGGCAGAACGCGCTGCACCTATCCACCCAGCACCCGTGGACCGGCTGGGGCCCGGGCATGCTGGACTACGCGCACTACGCCACCCTCTACCCGGGCGAGCGCTTCTGCCTGATCGTCGACAACGCGCACAACCTGATCCTGCACGCCGCTGTCGAGCTGGGTTGGCCTTTCGCGCTGCTGCTGCTGGGCGCTATGGTGGCGCTGGTGGCCTGGGGCCGGCCCTGGCGCGAGCACGCGCCGCACCGGCTCCTGGGGTGGGCCGTGCTGGCCCTGATCCTGCTGCACAGCCTCGTTGAATATCCCCTGTGGTATGGCCCCTTCCAGCTGGCGCTGCTGCTGTCGGCCGTGTTGTTGTGGCCGCGCCG
>JBEGVR010000307.1:0-25621 GCA_041178265.1 Pseudomonadota bacterium
GATCGGCTGGAACGCCCAGTGCCAGTTCGAGACCGACGACTTCGTGGGCCAATGCCGGCAGGCGCTGCGCAACATCGTGGACACCCTGGCCTGTGCCGGAGCTGGCCCGCAGCACATGGCCCGCATGACCTGGTACGTGAAGGACAAGCGCGAGTACCTGGCCCGCGGGCGTGAACTGGGCAAGGTCTACCAGGAGGTGCTGGGGCGCCACTACCCGGCGATGACGCTGGTGCAGGTGGCTGACCTCGTGGAGGACCGGGCGCAGGTGGAAATCGAGGTCACGGCGGTGGTGCCGGACTGAGTTCCATGCCCCTGAAGTGCCCGAGATACTGAGTAGATTGATCTAATTAATTCGGGCTACTTTGGCTTGTGCAGGGATTTCGGCTACCTTCTCTGGGTTTTCCAGTTCGTTTGTCTACTTTTTTTAGGGGAATTCAATGAGCTTCGACTCCTTCGGCGGCACCAAGACCCGTCGCGTGTTCATGATGCAAGTCGCCGTTGGCGGCGGCATGCTGGCTGCAGCTTCGCAGGCCAGCGCCCAGGCCCTGCTGGCCGAGAGCGATCCCCAGGCCAAGGCCCTGGCCTATGTGGCCGACGGCACCAAGGTGGACAAGGCCAAGCAGCCCAAGTTTGTCGCCGGCAGCAACTGCGGCAACTGCGCGCTGTTCCAGGGCAAGGCCTCCGACGCCTCAGGCGGCTGCCCGCTGTTCGCCGGCAAGAAGGTCGCGACCAAGGGCTGGTGCAACGCCTGGGCGAAGAAGGCCTGATCGGGTTGTCTTCTTTCCACGAGAAAGGCCCCAAACTGGGGCCTTTCTCATTGGCGGGCCGAAGCCCGACTCAATTGAGCTGCGTCACGAACTTGGTGTTCAGGTAGCCGTCGAAGGTCTCCAGGCCGCCTTCGCTGCCCATGCCGCTGTCCTTGATGCCGCCAAAGGGCGTCTCGGCCAGCGCCAGGCCGATGTGGTTGATCGACACCATGCCGGCCTCGATGCCGCTGGAGATCATCTGGGCGTTCTTGGTGGACGTCGTGAAGGCGTAAGACGCCAGGCCGAAGGGCAAGCTGTTGGACCGCTGGATCGCTTCCTCCAGGGTCTTGAAACGCACGATGCCCGCCACCGGGCCGAAAGGCTCTTCGGTCATGAGGCGTGAATCTTCCGGCAGGTCGGTCAGGATGGTCGGGGCGAAGAAGCTGCCGCCCGAGCCCGGGATCGGCGCCCCGCCTGCCAGCAGCGTGGCGCCGCGCTCACGCGCATCGTCGATGAAGCCGGCCAGCGCCCCCACGCGCCGTGCCTGCGCCAGGGGCCCCATGCGGGTGTCAGCCTGCAGGCCGTCACCCACCTTCATGGCCTGGGTCTTTTTCACGAACTCCGCAACGAAGCGGTCGTACGCGCCTTCCTGCACGTAAAAGCGGGTGGGCGAGATGCACACCTGGCCAGCGTTGCGGAACTTGAATGGCACGAGCTGCTTGACGGCCCAGTCGATGTCGGCGTCGTCGCAGACGATCACCGGCGCGTGGCCGCCCAGTTCCATGGTGCTGCGCTTCATGAGGCCGGCCGCCTTGGCCGCCAGCATCTTGCCCACGCCCACCGAACCGGTGAAGGTGATCTTGCGCACGATGGGACTGTTGATCAAATGCTCGGACACTTCGGCTGGCACGCCCCAGACGATATTGAGCACGCCTGGGGGCAGGCCCGCATCATGGAACAACTGGGCCAGGGCCACCACCGCGCTGGGCGCTTCCTCGGGGCCCTTGAGGATCATGGTGCAACCCGCGCCAACCGCGGCGGAGATCTTGCGGATCGCCTGGTTGAACGGGAAGTTCCAGGGCGAGAAGCCGGCGCACACGCCCACCGGCTCGCGTGTCACCAGCTGGCGCACACCGTCCGCGCGGGCGGGGATCACGCGCCCGTAGATGCGGCGGCATTCCTCGGCGTGCCACTCTGCGTGCTCGGCGCAGAAGTTCACCTCGCCCACCGCCTCGGCCAGGGGCTTGCCCATGTCCAGGGTGATGCCGCGGCCGATGTCATTGGCACGTTCGCGGGCCAGTTCGGCCACTTTGCGCAGCACCTTGGCGCGGTCCAGCGGTGAAGTCTTCTTCCAGCTCCCGAAAGCGCGGGCGGCGGCGGCCAGGGCGCGGTCCAGGTCCTCGCGGGTGGCGTGGGGCAGCTTGCCGATCACCTCGCCGGTGGCGGGGTTGTACACGTCCTGTTCACGGCGGCCTTCGGCGCCGATGAACTGACCGTCGATGTAGAGACTGAGTTTCGGGTACATGGTCGAAAAATTCCTATCGAGAGTACGAAGAGAAAAAGCGCCGGACCGCGCCGGTCAAGGCCTCGGTCTGGTCCTTGTGGGGCGAATGGCCGCAGGCAGCCAGCTCCAGCAATTGCGTCTGCGGCACGCGCTGGGCGATGCCGCGGATCTGCGCTAGTGTGCCGTATTCGTCGTCCAGTCCCTGGACGGCCAGGACCGGGCAGCGGATGGCACCCAGGTCCGCCTCGATGTTCCAGGAGCGGAAGGCCGGGTCCAGCCAGATGCGGTTCCAGCCCCAGAAGGCCGAATCCGGATCGTCGTGGTAGCGGGCTAGGCGCTGGCGCAGGTCGGTGGTTTTGTAGGCGTGGGCGGCCTGCCCGATGCTGGCCACGCTCACGTCCTCCACCACGATGTGCGGCGACAGCACGATGGCCCCGGCCACCCGGTCCGCAAACCGCGCGGCGTGCAGCAGCGCGATCGAGCCACCGTCGCTGTGGCCGAACAGCCAGGGCGGTGACTGCGCGGTATCCACGCCCAGCGCCTGCAGCAGCTCGGGCAGCACCTCGTGAGCCTGCCGGTGCATGAAATCGACACCCCAGGCCGCATCGGGGGCGCGCGGCGTGGAGCGGCCGTAGCCTGGGCGCGAATAGACCAGCCCCCGGCAGTCCAGCGCGTCGCACAGGCGCTGCGGGAAGTCCCGCCACAGGGCCACCGAACCCAGGCCTTCATGCAGGAACACCATGAGCGGCGCCCCGACACGTTCGCGGCCGATCCACTGGTGCTCGATGCGCACGCGCGCCGGCGTGACGCCGGGCAGGTCCAGGTCGATGAATTCCGAGTCCATGCGGTCCGAGCCAGGGCCTACCGGGATCAACGGCGACCCGCTTCCAGCTCGCGCAGCTTGAAGCGCTGGATCTTGCCGGTGGCGGTCTTGGGCAGCTCGGTCACGAATTCGATGAAGCGCGGGTACTTGTAGGGCGCCAGGCGGTCCTTCACGAAGGCCTTGAGTTCGGCCTCGTCGGCCTGTCTGCCGGCCTTGAGCACGACGAAGGCCTTGGTCTTGGTTAGGCCTTCGGGGTCCTCCTTGCCGATCACCGCCGCCTCCAGCACCGCGGGGTGCTGCACCAGCGTGGCCTCGACCTCGAAGGGGCTGACGTAGATGCCACTGACCTTGAGCATGTCGTCGCTGCGGCCGCTGTAGGTGTAGCTGCCGTCTTCATTACGCACGTACTTGTCGCCGCTCTGGGTCCAAGCGCCCTGGAAGGTGTCGCGGCTCTTGGTGCGGTTGCCCCAGTACATCATCGCGGCGCTCGGGCCGTGGATGTACAGGTCGCCCGGCTCGCCATCGGGCACCGGGCCGCCGCCTTCGGCGCGCAACTCGATCTCGTAGCCCGGCACCGGCCAGCCGGTGGTGCCATAGCGCACGCGCTCCGGCCGGTTGGACAGGAAGATGTGCAGCATCTCGGTGGAGCCGATGCCGTCGATGATGTCGACCCCAAAGTGGCGTTTGAAACGCTCGCCCAGTTCGGCGGGCAAGGCCTCGCCAGCCGAGGAGGCCAGGCGCAGGGCCACCGCCTCGCGCGCGGGCAGCTGCGGGTGGGCCAGCATGCCGGCAAAGCCCGTGGGCGCGCCGTAGAAGATCGTGGGCCTGACGCCGCCCACCTGGCCGAGCCAGCGCTTGAAGGTGGCTTCGGGGGTGGGGCGTTCGCCCATGAGGATGGTGGTCGCGCCCACGCTCATGGGAAAGGTCAGCCCGTTGCCCAGGCCGTAGGCGAAGAACAGCTTGGCCGCCGAGAAGCACACGTCGTCCTCGCGCAGGCCGAGGACGGCCCGGCCATACAGTTCGGCCGTCCAGTACGGATTGGCGTGCGTATGCACCGTGCCCTTGGGGCGGCCGGTGGAGCCGGACGAATACAGCCAGAAGCCGGGGTCGTCGCCCTGCGTGGCGGCGGGCCTGGCCATCGCGGGGTGGCTTTGTACGAAGGTCTCGAAATCCACCTCGTTCGCCTGCAGCAGCGCGTTCGGCCGCGAGACGATGACGCGGCCGACCTCGTGCTCCGACTGCGCCATGGCGGCGGTCAGCGCGGGCAGCAGCGCGCCCGAGACCAGCGCCGCCTGCGCGCGCGAGTGCGCCAGCATGTAGCCATAGTCGTCGGCGGTGAGCAGGGTGTTGACCGCCACCGGCACCAGGCCCGCATACATCGCGCCCAGGAAACTCACGGGCCAGTCGTTGCCGTCCTGCATCAACAGCAGCACACGCTCTTCGCGGCGGATGCCCAGCGCACGCAGGCCGGTGGCGACGCGGCGCGCGCGCTCATGCAACCGGCCGTAGGTGAGGGTGCCCGTGTCGTCGATGAAGGCGGCCTTGGCGGCGCGGCCCTCGTTGAGGGCGAGCAGGTGCTGCGCGAAGTTGAAGCGCTCCGGCGGCGGCGTGACCACGGTGGCGGGGGTGGGGTTGGCGGTGTCGGTCATGTTGTCTCCTGTCGATGCGGGACGCATCGAGGGCGCGTCCTCTTGCAAAGGTGAAGGCCTGTCAGCCCGTGAACTGGATCTGGCCCTGGGGCAGCAGGTACAGCACCAGCGCGCGCCCCTGGCGCACGGTGGGTCGGTGGGCGCTGCCGGGGGGGCAGACCAGCCAGCCAGCGGACCGGCCGTCGAAGGTGGCGTCACCCTCGATCGGCATGATCAGGTCGATCTCGCCGTTCGGATGCACATGGTGGGGCCCGGCCACGTCCTTCATGTCGACCACGTCGACCGAGAAGCCCTGCAGGTCGTCGGCGGGCTTGAAGATGCGGCCATAGCGCAGGCCACCCCCCTCGCGGTCGCACAGCCAGCCTTGCTCGGCCCCGGCCACGCAACTGGCTTTGAGTGCGGCATAGGTGTCGCTGGCAGGGCCATGGGTCTGGTTCAACCAGGTGTCCAGCGCGGCGTCCAGCGGGCGACCGGCGATCTGGGCGGTCAGCTCGGCGATCTGGGCCTTGAAGGTCTCGGGGGTAGGCGGGTTCATGGAGTGTCCTGTGGGTTGTCTGGCATCTTCCTGACTTCGCGGGCTTGCGCTTTCGGTCAACTTGCAATATCGTGCGTGCATGAACTCTACGGCTGGTCTTTGAGTATGTCAAGCACTATAGTGCCATCCAATGTGCCTGCCCCCGAGGGGGCGGAACCGGAATCGCCGTCCAAGCATCCCTTCCTGCTGGGGCTGGGCGAGCGAGTTCGGGCCCTGCGGTCGCGGCGCGGAATGACGCGCAAGGCCCTGTCGGTGGCCGCCGAAGTCTCCGAGCGCCACCTGGCCAACCTGGAATACGGGGTGGGCAATGTCTCAGTGCTGGTACTGCAGCAGGTGGCCCAGGCCCTGCAGTGTTCATTGGCCGAGCTTCTGGGCGATGTGACCACACGCTCACCTGAGTGGCTGATGCTGCGCGACATGTTGGAAAACCGCGACGAGGCCACCCTGCGGCGCGTGCGCGAATCGGTGGTTCGCCTGCTGGGCGAGGGTCAGGCTGCAGAAGCGGGGAGCGGGGCGCGCAGCCCGCGCATTGCCCTGGTGGGGCTGCGCGGCGCGGGCAAGTCCACGCTGGGCCGGATGTTGGCGGAAGACCTGGGTTTCCCCTTTGTGGAGTTGAGCCGCGAGATCGAGAAATTCGCCGGCTGCTCGGTCAATGAGATCCAGGCCCTGTACGGGCAGAACGCCTACCGCCGCTACGAGCGCCGCGCCCTGGAAGAAGCCATCCAGATCTACCCCGAGGCAGTGATCGCCACCCCCGGCGGCGTGGTGTCCGATGCTGCCACCTTCAACCTGATGCTGGCCCATTGCACCACCGTCTGGCTGCAGGCCAGCCCGCAGGACCACATGGGCCGCGTGGCCGCCCAGGGCGATCTGCGCCCCATGGCCGGCAACAAGGAAGCCATGCAGGACCTCAAGGACATCCTGGCCAGCCGGGCGGCCTTCTATTCCAAGGCCGAACTGCGTGTGGACACCAGTGCGGCCCCGTTGGGCCCCACCTTCGAAGCCCTGCGGCGGCAGGTCCGGCAGGCCTTGGGGCTGGCAATTTGAAAAAATGTGCATAAAAGTGCTTGACAGGGTCTTTGACAGGCACTACAGTGCGTGTCAGTCCGATGCGCATGAGCGTATTTGATGGCCACAGCAGACCCCTCCAGGAGACACACATGAGCCAAGACCTGCGCGTTGACTACCAGACGGACCCCAGCCAGTACCGCCACTGGAAACTGAGCTTCAACGGCCCGGTCGCCACCTTGTCGGCCGACTTCGACGAGAACGCGGGTCTGCGTCCCGGCTACAAGCTCAAGCTCAACAGTTACGACCTGGGCGTGGACATCGAACTCAATGACGCGATCAACCGCATCCGATTCGAGCACCCCGAAGTGCGCACCGTGGTCGTGACCAGCGCTAAGGAAAAGGTCTTCTGCTCCGGCGCCAACATCTTCATGCTGGGCGTCTCCAGCCATGCCTGGAAGGTGAACTTCTGCAAGTTCACCAACGAGACGCGCAACGGCCTGGAAGACAGCTCCGCGCACAGCGGCCTGAAATTCCTGGCGGCCGTCAACGGCGCCTGCGCTGGCGGCGGCTACGAGCTGGCCCTGGCCTGCGACGAGATCCTCCTGGTGGACGACCGCTCCAGCGCGGTGAGCCTGCCCGAGGTGCCGCTCCTGGGCGTTCTGCCCGGCACCGGCGGCCTGACGCGCGTCACCGACAAGAAGAAGGTCCGTCATGACCTGGCCGACCTGTTTTGCACCAGCGTGGAAGGTGTGCGTGGCCAGAAGGCCAAGGACTGGCGCCTGGTCGATCACATCGCCAAGCCCGCGCAGTTCGCGGCCGCCGTGCAGGCGCGCGCACTCGAACTGGCCGCCGGCAGCGACCGTCCTGCCAACGGCAAGGGCGTGACCCTCACACCCCTGCAGCGCGAAATCGGTGCCGACAGCCTGCGCTACCCGAACGTGGTGGTGGAGATCGACCGCGCCAAGCGCACCGCCACCTTCACCATCAAGGCCCCCACTGGCGCGCAGCCTACCGGCATCGCCGGCATCGAAGCCGCCGGTGCGAACTGGTACCCGCTGCAGATGGCGCGCGAACTGGAAGACGCCATCCTGAACATGCGCACCAACGAGCTGGACATCGGCACCTGGCTGCTCAAGACCGAGGGCGATGCCGCCGCCGTGATGGCGATGGACGCCACGCTGATGGCGCACAAGGACCACTGGCTGGTGCGCGAGACCATTGGCCTCTTGCGTCGCACCTTCAGCCGTATCGACGTGTCCTCGCGCAGCCTGTTCGCCCTGATCGAGGAAGGCTCGTGCTTCGCGGGTTCTTTCCTCGAGCTGGCCCTGGCCTGCGACCGCATCTACCACCTGGCGCTGCCCGACGATGCCGCCCGGGCCCCCAAGATCATGGTGGGCGACGTCAACTTCGGCCTGTACCCGATGATCACCGAGCAAAGCCGCCTGCAGCGGCGCTTTTACAACGAGCAGCCCGCGATGGAAGCCGTGCGCGCCAAGGCCGGCCAGCCGCTGGATGCCGACGCCGCATTCGCCGTGGGTCTGGTCACCAGCAACCCCGACGACATCGACTGGGCTGACGAAACCCGCATCGCCATCGAGGAGCGCGTGGCCATGAGCCCCGACTCGCTCACCGGCCTGGAAGCCAACCTGCGCTTCAACGGCGTGGAGAACATGTTCACCCGCGTGTTCGGGCGCCTGACCGCCTGGCAGAACTGGATCTTCCAGCGCCCCAACGCCGTCGGCGAAAAGGGTGCGCTCAAGGTCTATGGCAAGGGCGACAAGGCCGCCTTCGACTGGAACCGCGTCTGATTTCTTGAATTTTTCTGGAGCAAAACATGTCCTTGATCGACTACAGCCAAAAGATCCCGAACAACGTCAACCTGAACGAGGACCGCACGCTGCAGCGCGCGCTCGAACAGTGGCAACCGAGCTTCCTGTCCTGGTGGGACGACATGGGCCCCGACGGCAGCCAAAACTTCGATGTCTACCTGCGCACCGCCACCAGCGTGGACCCCGAGGGCTGGGCCCAGTTCGGCCACGTGAAGATGCCCGACTACCGCTGGGGCATCTTCCTGAATCCCGCCGAGAAAGAACGCAAGATCCACTTCGGTGACCATCTCGGCCAGGACGCCTGGCAGGACGTGCCCGGCGAATACCGCGCCAACCTGCGCCGCATCATCGTCACCCAGGGTGACACCGAGCCGGCGTCCGTCGAACAGCAACGTCACCTGGGCCTGACGGCGCCCAGCATGTACGACCTGCGCAACCTGTTCCAGATCAACGTCGAAGAAGGCCGCCACCTGTGGGCCATGGTCTACCTGCTGCACAAGCACTTCGGCCGCGATGGCCGTGAAGAAGGCGAGGCCCTGCTGCAGCGTCGCAGCGGCCAGGAAGACAACCCCCGCATCCTGCAGGCGTTCAACGAGCAGACGCCCGACTGGCTGTCCTTCTTCATGTTCACGTACTTCACCGACCGTGACGGCAAGTTCCAGCTGTGCGCGCTGGCCGAAAGCGCCTTCGACCCGCTGGCCCGCACCACCAAGTTCATGCTCACGGAAGAAGCCCACCACATGTTCGTCGGCGAGTCGGGCATCGGGCGCGTGATCACCCGCACCTGCCAGAAGATGAACGAGCTCAAGACCGACGATCCCAAGAAGCTGCGCGAAGCTGGTGTCATCGACCTGCCCACCATCCAGCGTTACCTGAACTTCCACTTCAGCGTCACCATCGACCTCTTTGGCGCCGACGAGTCCAGCAATGCCGCCACCTTCTACAGCACGGGCCTCAAGGGCCGCTACGAGGAAGGCAAGCGTAACGACGACCACCAGCTGCGTGGCCAGACCTACAAGATCCTGGCGGTGCAAAACGGCCAGCTGGTCGAAAAGGAGGTGCCGATGCTCAACGCGCTTAACGAAGTGCTGCGCGACGACTACATCAAGGACAGCGTCGCCGGCGTGGGCCGATGGAACAAGCTGACGGAAAAGGCCGGCATTCCCTTCAAGCTGGTCGCTCCGCACAAGGCCTTCCATCGCAACATCGGCGCCCTGGCCGGCGTGAAGGTCTCACCCGATGGCCGCGTGGTGAGCGACGCCGAGTGGAACGCCAAGGTCGGCGAGTGGCTGCCCACCGCCGAAGACCGCGCCTACGTCGCCAGCCTCATGGGCCGCGTCGTCGAGCCGGGCAAGTTCGCCAACTGGATCGCGCCCCCGGTGGTTGGCATCAACCGGCAGGCGGTGGACTTCGAATACGTGCGGTTTAACTGACCCACCCCCGAAGCGGCTTCGCCGCTTCCCCCTCAAGGGGGCGCCGCCAGTGGACCGGCAGAGCCGGATCCACGGCGGCCACTGGAAGGGGCCGCTGATTTCAGCGGCCCTTGGTTCTTGAGGTCCAGAGGAGACACAGAATATGGAACACGCACACGCGGCCGTCATCAAGCAGCACCTGATCGATCCCGAGATCTGCATCCGCTGCAACACCTGCGAGTCGATCTGCCCGCAAAAGGCGATCACGCACGACGACAACAACTACGTCGTCGACGCCGACCTGTGCAACCTGTGCATGGCCTGCATTTCGCCGTGCCCCACGGGTTCGATCGACAACTGGCGGCAGATGCCCCGCGTGCAGGCCTACACGCCGGCCGAGCAATTGACCTGGGAGTCGCTGCCACCGGAACTGCCGTCTGAGGAGCTGGTGCAGGTGGGTGGACCCGCCGAGCCCGCGCCTGTGGTCGCTGCCACCACCGTGGTCGCCACCGCTGCCACCGCCGAGGCCGATGCGCCGTTCAACAGCGCGCAATACGGCGCGCAGCTGCCGCCCTGGTCGGCCGCCCACCCCTACACCAATCTCTACGGCCCCAAGGCCGCCGAGAAGACCCTCACCGCCACCGTCACCGGGAATGTGCGCGTGACCGAGGTCGGCACCGACTACGACACCCACCACATCGTGCTGGACTTCGGCCAGGTGCCTTTCCCCTGCCTGGAGGGCCAGTCCATCGCCATCATTCCGCCGGGTGTGGACGACAAGGGCCGCGCGCACCACGCGCGCCAGTACTCCATCGCCAGCCCCCGCAACGGCGAGCGACCGGGCTACAACAACGTATCCCTCACCATCAAGCGCGTGCTGGAAGACCACCAGGGCAAGCCGGTGCGCGGCGTTGCCAGCAACTACATGTGCGACCTGAAAGTGGGCGACACCGTGCAGGTGATCGGGCCGTTCGGCACCAGCTTCCTGATGCCCAATCACCCGCGCAGCCACATCGTCATGATCTGTACTGGCACCGGCAGCGCCCCCATGCGCGCCATGACCGAGTGGCGCCGCCGCCAGCGCACCAGCGGCAAGTTCGAGGGTGGGCGCCTGATGCTGTTCTTCGGCGCGCGTACCCAGCAGGAACTGCCGTACTTCGGGCCGCTGCAAAGCCTGCCCAAGGACTTCATCGACACCCACTTCGCCTACAGCCGTACCCCGGGGCAACCGCGCAAGTACGTGCAGGACGCGATGCGCGAACAGGCCGCCGACCTGGCCAAGATGCTGGCCGATCCCAACGCCTACTTCTACGTCTGCGGCCTCAAGGCCATGGAAGAAGGCGTGGTGCTGGCGCTCCAGGACATCGCCAAGCAGGCGGGCCTGAACTGGCACACGGTGGGTGCAGCGCTCAAGCGCGAAGGCCGGCTGCACCTGGAGACCTATTGAACGTCCCGGTCGGCGGCCCCCCGGCGGGGGCCGCTACCATCGCCCCATGAAGTTCGCCCAGTTCCACACCGGGCAGGAGATCGAGGCTGGGCCCTACGCGGTCACCGAGTCCGAGATCCTGCAGTTCGCCACGGCCTATGACCCCCAGTGGTTCCACACCGACCCCGAGGCGGCCCGTGCGGGGCCCTTCGATGGCCTGATCGCCAGTGGCTGGCACACCTGCGGCATCGCCATGCGCCTGGCGGCCGACCATGTGCTGCGTGGCTCCGAGTCTTTCGCGTCGCCCGGTGTGTCCAACATCCGCTGGCCGTATCCGGTGCGGCCCGGTGACATCCTCACCCTGCGCATCATCATCAACGAGGTCCGCCGCTCGACCAAACGCCCCGACCTTGGCGTGGTCGAATGGACCTGGCACCTGTCCAACGGCCAAGGCCGCCGCGTGCTCGAACTCGAAGCCACCAGCCTGTTCAAGCTCAACCCCTCCACCTGATTCCCTCTTGGGAGCGACCTGAATGACCACCGCCCACGCCTACATCTGCGACGCCATCCGCACCCCTTTCGGCCGCTACGGCGGCGCCCTGTCCGGCGTGCGCACCGACGACCTGGCCGCCATCCCGCTCAAGGCCCTGATGGCGCGCAACCCGAAGGTGGACTGGGCCCAGGCGACCGACGTGCTCTTTGGCTGCGCCAACCAGGCCGGCGAGGACAACCGCAACGTGGCCCGCATGGCCACGCTGCTGGCGGGACTGCCCATGGACGTGCCCGGCGCCACGATCAACCGCCTGTGCGGCTCGGGCCTGGACGCAGTGGGCAGCGCCGCCCGCGCCATCCGCTCGGGCGACGCGCAGCTGATGATCGCCGGCGGCGTCGAGAGCATGAGCCGTGCGCCCTTCGTGATGCCCAAAGCGGAGAGTGCGTTCTCCCGCACTAACGCGGTCCACGACACCACCATAGGCTGGCGCTTCGTGAACAAGCGCATGAAGGAACTCCATGGCGTGGACAGCATGCCCGAGACCGCCGAGAACGTCGCCACCGACTACAAGATCGAGCGCGAAGCGCAGGACCGCATGGCCCTGCGCTCGCAGCTCAATGCCGTGAAGGCCCAGAAGGCTGGCCACCTGGCCGCCGAGATCACCCCCGTCAACATCCCCCAGAAAAAAGGTGACCCGCTGGTGGTGGACCAGGACGAACATCCGCGCGAGACCAGCCTGGAGGCCCTGGCAAAACTCAAGGGCGTGGTGCGCCCCGACGGCACCGTCACCGCCGGCAATGCCAGCGGGGTGAACGATGGCGCCTGCGCCCTGATCCTGGCCAACGAGGCCGCCGCCGGGCGCCACGGTCTCACGCCGCGTGCGCGGGTGGTGGGCATGGCCACCGCGGGCCTGGCCCCGCGCATCATGGGCATGGGGCCCGCACCGGCCACGCGCAAGGTGCTGGAACTCACCGGCCTGACGCTGGCCCAGATGGACGTGATCGAGCTCAATGAGGCCTTTGCCGCCCAGGGCCTGGCGGTGCTGCGTGACCTGGGCCTGCAGGACGACGACCCGCGCGTGAACGCCTGGGGCGGCGCCATTGCCCTGGGCCACCCGCTGGGCGCCAGCGGCGCGCGCCTGGCCACCACCGCCGTCAACCAGCTGCACCAGCGTGGCGGGCGCTACGCCCTATGCACCATGTGCATCGGCGTGGGGCAGGGGATCGCGGTCGTCCTCGAGCGGGTCTGAGGGCCAGGCCTTTGTGGCGCGTCCTGGCGCTGCATTCGGCGCCCGGCTGACGCTTTCACGAGGCCGCCGGCGCCGCGAGCCAGTCTGGGATGTCCCGCTTTCCGTGCAGGACGCGCCAGACATCGATCCGGTCCGGGTGTTCCATGTAGAACACCAGGTACGGGTGGCGTGTGAGCGGCCAGGATCGGAGTCCGGGGAGGTTCAGTTCCTGGGCATAACGCGGCGAGCCTGTGGCCGGATGCCGGGCGATGTGGGCGTAGGCCTTTTCGAGGGCATCGACAAAGCGCAGTGCCACGGCCTCACCGCCCTCGTGCAGGTAGTACTGCAAGGCCTCGTCGATATCCCGGTGGGCCCGCTCTCGCGGGACGACGGGCTTGCCTTTCACGCCTTGCCGCGCGCCTTGCGCGGGTGACGCACCCGCTGCCTCAGGGTCTCGAAGTAGGCCGGTGTGGCGGGCGTGCCCGGGTCGGATTCGGCGCCCTCGATCAGCAGGCCGCGCAGTTGCTGCCGATCCTGGTCTCGGCGGATCAATTCGCGCACGTATTCGCTGCTGGTTCCGTAACCGCGCTGGAAGACCTGCTCGTCGACGAAGGACTTCAGGCTGTCGGGGAGGGAGATGTTCATCGTGCCCATGCCGCAAGCCTAGCATCTTTGGCAAAATTTGGCAAAAAGGCGTGGCCGGTTTTCCTTGCACGGCAGGCTCCAAGGCACCCGCGGTGTCACATTCACGGGCGCCCGTCCCCCAGTCGCCAACGTTACTGCCCTAGAGGCTAGCCCTCTTGCGCCCCGCTTGCCTGTTGCCCTATCGTCAGTTCAACAAAGATAGTGACAAGGCGCGCGGGGTGACGGCGCGCCCAGGAGACCAGCCCATGCCAGTGCAGACGGTGCGACGCGTTCCGGCCACGATCGAGCCCGGCGACCACCCCTATTTGCAGGGGGCCTGGACGCCGTTGCACGAGGAGGTCGATGCCACCGATCTGAAGGTGCTGTCCGGACAGGTGCCCGCCGACATCGACGGCGTCTACCTGCGCAACACCGAGAACCCGGTGTTCCAGGCGATCGGCCGCTACCACCCGTTTGACGGCGACGGCATGCTGCACATGGCGGCCTTCCAGGGCGGGCGCGTCACCTACCGCAACCGCTTCGTTCCCACCCGGGGCCTGGCCGCCGAAATGGAGGCCGGGCGCGCCCTCTGGGCCGGCCTGCTCGAAGACCCGGCGCGATCCACCCGCCCGGGCTGGGGCGCCCATGGCAGCCTGAAGGATTCGTCGAGCACCGACGTGGTCGTCCACGCGGGCCGCGCGCTCACCACCTTCTACCAGTGCGGCGAGGGTTACCGCATGAACCCGCTCACGCTGGAGGCCGAGGGCATCGCGCCCTGGTCGCCGCTGGACGGCATCTCGGCCCACTGCAAGGTGGACGAGACCAACGGCGAGCTGCTGTTCTTCAATTACGGCACGCACGCGCCCTACATGCACTACGGCGTGGTCGACCGCCACGACAAGCTGGTGCACTACGTGCCCGTGCCCCTGCCGGGGCCGCGCCTGCCGCACGACATGGCGATCACGAAGAATTTTGCGATCCTGGGCGACTTTCCCCTGTTCTGGGACCCGGACCTGCTGGCGCAAGGCAAGCACGTGGTGCGCTTTCACCGCGACATGCCCTCGCGCTTTGCCATCATCCCGCGTCGCGGCGCCACGAGCGACATCCGCTGGTTCGAGGCCGCGCCCACCTTCGTGCTGCATTTCCTCAATGCCTACGAGGAGGGCGACGAGATCGTCCTGGACGGCTACTTCCAGGATGAACCCATGCCCCGCAACTACGAGGGCGCGCCTGCGGGCTACGAACGCATGATGTCCTACCTGGACCAGTACAAGATGGGAACGCGCCTGCACCGCTGGCGCTTCAACCTGCGCACCGGCCAGACCACCGAGCAGCGGCTGGACGACCGCATCCTCGAGTTCGGCATGATCAACCAGCGCTACGCGATGCAGCCCTATCGCTATGCCTACAGCGCGGTGCAGGTGCCCGGCTGGTTCCTCTTTCACGGCTACGTCAAGCACGACCTGCACACGGGCCGGTCCTGGCAGCTGCAGCTGCCCGAAGGCCAGTACACCAGCGAGGCGCCCTTCGCGCCGCGGGTGAACGCGAAGGACGAAGACGACGGCTACCTGGTCACCTTCATCACCGACGAGGCCGCCGGGCGCTCCGAAGTGGCCCTGATCGACAGCAAGCGCTTCGAGGACGGCCCGGTGTGCCGCCTCGAGCTGCCCCACAAGATCTGCAGCGGCACGCATTCGTGCTGGGCCAACGGCGCCGACCTGCGCGCGGGCGGCCCGCTGGCCGGCGATGCGCGCTGAGCGTCCCCACACTGACAAGGAGCACGCGATGGCCCTGGACACCCTGGTCGAACCCGCCCCCTACCTGGTCGACAACCCCAACCTGCAAGGCGGCTATGCGCCGGTGAGCCGCGAGCTGGTGGCGGACAAGCTGCCCGTGATCGGCGAGGTGCCGCGCGATTTCAGCGGCCTGTACGTGCGCAACGGGCCGGTCCCCCAGCACCCGCCACAAGGCAAGTACCACTGGTACGACGGCGACGGCATGCTGCACGCGGTGCATTTCCAGGGCGGCGAGGTGACCTACCGCAATCGCTGGGTGGAGACCGAGGGCCTGCTGGCCGACCGCCGCGCCGGCAGCATCCAGTGGCCGGGCCTCAAGCAACGCATGCCCGAGGGCGTGCTGCCCGACGACGCCCTGAAGAACACCTCCAACACCGACGTCAAGTTCCACAATGGGCAGCTGCTGTCCATGTGGTACCGCGGCGGCGCGGTCTATCAGGTTGACCCGATGACGCTGCAGACCCTGGGCAAGCTCGAGCCCGATCCGCGACTGGCGGGCCTGCAGATCTCGGCCCACTCGCGGGTGGACGAGCGCACCGGCGAGTTCATGTTCTTTGCCTACGGCAACCGCCACCCCTACATGCACTACGGCGTGGTCGACGCCCAGGGCCAGCTGCGCACGCTGATCCCGGTGGAACTGCCCGGCCCGCGACTGCCGCACGACATGGCGATCACCCCGAACTACAGCATCCTGCATGACTTCCCGCTGGTGAACAACCCCGAGGCGCTGGCGGCTGGCCGCTACAGCCTGGAGTTCCACCCCGAGTGGCGCACCCGCTTCGCGGTGGTGCCGCGCCATGGGTGCGCCGACCAGGTCCGCTGGTTCGAGGCCGACCCGCGCTACATGCTGCACGTGGCCAACGCCTGGGAAGAAGTCAACGCGCGCGGCGAGACCGAGATCGTGATGCTCGGCACCCCCTACGCCATGCCCAAGAACTTCGACGGCTCGCTGGACGTCAAGCGCCTGGTGTTCACCATCGGCACGCAGGGCACGGATTACGAGTTCTACCAATGGCGCTTCAACCTGGCCACCGGCCAGACGCGCGAGGGCCTGGTCGACGACATCCTGAACACAGAGTTCCCGATGATCAACGGCTGGTACCAGGGCCACAAGAACCGCTACACGTACCACGTGCTGATGGGGCGCATGCGCACCCTGGAGCAGCCGCACTTCGCCGGCATCGCCAAGTACGACCTGGACCGGGGCAGCGCCGTCACCTACCACCCGGGCGAGGGCTACTGGTTCAGCGAGGCGCCCTTCGCGGCGCGTGACAACCCGCGCTCCGAGGACGATGGTTATCTGGTGGGCTTCGTCTGGAACGGACGCGAGGACCGCTCCGAGGTCTGGGTGCTGGACGCCCAGCACCTGGCTGACGGCCCAGTGGCCCGCGTGATCCTGCCCCAGCGTGTGCCCAATGGCTTTCACAGCACCTGGGTGCGCCAGTCGACCCTGGACGGCCAGCGGCCGGTGGGGCAGGCGTGAGCTGGCCGTCCGCGCAGGCCCTGCACGGCGCGTGGTCGCTGGTGCGCTGGGAGGTCGCCTATGACGACGGACGACCCACCACCTTCCCCTATGGGGCGGACGCCACGGGCCTGATCGTCTACACGCACGACGGCACCATGTCCGCCTGCATCGCCCGCGCTGGGCGCGCGCCGCTGTCCAGTGCCAGCGTGCGCAGCGCCCCCGAGGCCGAGCGACTGGCCGCCTTCGAGAGCTACTTCCAGTATGCCGGCCCCTACGCGGTGCGCGTGCACGAAGGCCGGCCGCAGGTGGTGCACCGCGTGACCCACGCCCTCAACCCCAATTTCGTCGGCACCGACCAGGTGCGCAACATGGACTTTGCCGCCGACGGCACGCTCACGCTCTCGGCCAGCGATGCGGTGCCCGGCACTTCGGTGATGCGGCACCACCGGTTGATCTGGAGACGCGCATGACCACGCTCTACGAACGACACCGCCCCGTGTTCGAGCGGGCGCAGCAGGCCTGCCAAACCCGCGAGTGCTGGAGTCCCTACCCGGAGATGCCGGACAAGTACCCCGACGCCCCGCAGGCCAAGGCCGCCGGCGCGCTGGCCTTCGAGGCGCACCGCGCCCACGGCCGCTACGCGCTGGACCTGCCTGGTGTCACGGGCTGGGTGGGCGAGGAGGTGTCGCCCTACACCCAGCAGCCCCTGGGCATCGTCTACCCCCAGTGCGACATCGACACGCTGTTCGCCGCCGCTGAAAAGTCCATGGCGGGCTGGGCCGAGGCGGCCATCGAGACGCGCCTGGGCGTGCTGATGCAGGTGCTGGACACCCTGTACCGCGACCACCTGTTCGAGGTGGTGCACGCCGTCATGCACACCGCCGGCCAGAGCTACAACATGGCCTATGCCGGCTCGGGCGTGAACGCCCTGGACCGCGGCATCGAGGCCCTGGTCTACGCCGAACAGGCGATGCGCTCGGTGGCGCCGCGCGCACGCTGGCAGCGGCGCTTTGGCAACGCCGAGATCGCCCTGGAAAAAACCTACCGCCTGGTGCCGCGCGGCGTGGCGGTGTGCTTCTCGTGCGCCAGCTTTCCCACCTGGAACGCCTGGCCCTCCATGATGGCCAGCCTGGCCACCGGCAACCCGGTGATCGTCAAGCCCCATCCGGCCACGGTGCTGCCCATGGCCATCACTGTGCGCGTGTTCCGCCAGGTGATGCAGGCCGCGGGCTTCGACCCCAACCTCGTCACGATGGCGCTGGACACCGTGGCCGATCCGATCGGCAAGGTGCTGGTCAAGCACCCCCGCACGGCCATCGTCGATTTCACGGGCAGCGTGCGCTTTGGCCAGTGGGTGGAGCAGAACGCCCACCCCGCGGTCAGCTACACCGAGACCGCCGGCTGCAACACCGTGGTGCTGGAGTCGGCGCAGGACCTGGACGCGGCGCTGCGCAGCCTGGCCACCACCCTGTGCATGTTCAGTGCGCAGATGTGCACCAGCCCGCAGAACATCTACGTGCCCCGCGAGGGCGTGGACACGCCCCAGGGCCGCGTGCCCTTCGAGGAAGTGGCCCGCCGCCTGGCCGACGCGGTGCGGGCCCTGACCAGCGAGCCGAAAAAGGCCGCCATGATCCTGGCGACCATCCAGTCGCCGCAGACGCTGGCCCTTCTGCAGCAACTGCAGGAGGAGGGCGTGCGCCGTGGCCAGGTGCTGCTCGCGCCGGCGGCCTATCCGCACCCCGAGTTCCCGCAGGCCCGCACCCGCACGCCGCTGATGCTGCAGGTGACCCCCGCCGAACGTGACCTGTACGCGCAGGAGCGCTTTGGCCCCGTGAGCTTCGTCATCGCCTGCCAGGGTGCCGACGACGCCCTGGCCCAGGCCACCCACGACGCGCGCACCGAAGGCGGCCTCACCGCGTTCCTCTACTCCACCCGCGAGGACTACATCGCCCGCGCCGAGGCGGCCTATGCCCGCGCCGGCGCGCAGCTCACGATCAACCTCACCGGCCCCATGCCGCTGAACTTCGCGGCGGCCTACAGCGATTACCACGTCACCGGCCTGAACCCCGCCGGCAATGCGACGCTGACCAACCTGGCCTTCGTGGCCGGGCGCTTCGGCGTCGTGCAGTCTCGTCGTCCCGTCAACGCAGGAGCCTCCTCATGACCGAACCTGTCTTCATCCTTGGCGGCCACCAGACCGACTTCGCCCGCGCCTGGGCGCGCAATGGCCAGGACATTTCAGATATGGTGCGCGAATCCACGCTGGACGCCCTGGAAGCCGCCGCGGTCGACCCCTCCGAGGTGCAAAGCATCCACGTGGGCAACGCCTTCGGCGAGCTGCAGCGCCAACAGGCCCACCTGGGCGCGATGGTGGCCCAGGTCGTGCCCGAGCTCTGGGGCGTGCCCGCCATGCGCCACGAGGGCGCCTGCGCCTCGTCGTCGCTGGGCGTGCTGGCCGCGATGGCCGAGATCGAGGCGGGCCGCTACGACTGCGTGCTGGTGCTGGGCGTGGAGGAATTCAAGAACACCGCGGGCGACGTGGCGTCCGTGAACCAGAACGCCGCCGCCTGGCAGGGGCACGAGGGCTTCGAGTGCACCTACATGTGGCCGGCCGCCTTCGGCAAGGTGGCCCAGGAGTACGAGCGCCGCTACGGCCTGGACCGCCGCCACCTCAATCGCATCGCCGAACTCAATTACGGCAACGCCCGGCGCAACCCGCTGGCGCAGACGCGCAAGTGGCAGTTCGACGCCCTGAGCTTCACCGACGACGACGAGGCCAACCCCCTGATCGAGCCCGGCACCCGCCGCCAGGACTGCGGCCAGATCACCGACGGCGCCTGCGCCGTGGTGCTGGCGTCGGCGCGCTTCGCGCAGGCGCACGCGCGGCGCACCGGCCGGCCGATGTCGCAGGCCGCGCGCATCGCGGGCTGGGGCCACCGCAACGCGGGCCTGCGCCTGCTGGACAAGTTCGAACGCAGTCGCAACGACACCTACGTGTTTCCCCATGTGCGCCAGACGCTGGAGGACGCGTGGCGCCGCGCGGGCATCTCCGGCGTGGCCGACGTCGACGGCGTGGAGACGCACGACTGCTTCACCACCACCGAATACATGGCCATCGACCACCTGGGCCTCACGCCCCCGGGCCAGAGCTGGCAGGCAGTGGAGTCGGGCGTGATCGAGCCGGGTGGAAGCTGCCCGATCAACATGAGCGGCGGCCTGATCGGCTGCGGTCATCCCGTGGGCGCCACCGGCGCGCGCATGCTGCTTGACGCCGCGCGCCAGGTCACGGGCCGCGCCGATGCCTGCCAGATCGAGGGCGCGCGCCGCATCCAGACCCTGAACATCGGCGGCTCCTGTGCCACCGTGGTCAGCTTCGTGGTGGAGGGCGCCGCATGATCGGCGGGCTCTGGTCCTTTCCCGGCGCGCTGACCCTGGCCTGGGCCCTGTTGGCCGCCATGTGGCTGGCGGCGCTCCCTCGGGACAAGACCCGTTGGATCGACCGGCTCTATCCCCTGGCCCCGCTGGTCGTGGCGGCATTGCATGCCTGGGGCGCGTTGCCCCCGGACTTCGCCCGCGCCTGGCTGCAAGTGGCCGTATGGCTGTGGGTCGGTCTCACCCTGGTGTGGATCGTGAGCCTGGTCAAGAAGGACGCCAGCATCATGGACATCGCCTATGGCCTGCTGCTGCTGGCGCTGCCCTGGTGGCTGCACGCCCAGCTGGGGGGCGCGCAGGCCCCGTCGTCCTGGTGGCTGCTGGCGATGGCCACCGTGGGCTTTGGCCGCTACTCCCTCTACATCCTCTGGCGCAACCTGCCGCACGGCGAGGACCCGCGCTATGCGCGCTGGCGTGAGCGTTCCGGCGCGCGCTGGTGGTGGTTCAGTTATTTCCAGGTGTTCCTGCTGCAAGGCGTGGTGGTCTGGGTCTGGTCCATCCCGCTGGTGCTGGCGTTGCTGCAGCCGGGGCCGGTCGGCGTGTGGCACTGGGTCGGTGGCGCGGTCTGGCTGGTGGGCTTTGTGTTCGAGGCCGGCGGCGACTGGCAGCTCACGCGCTTCAAGCGCACCCGCACCGACCGCAGCCAGCTGCTGGACACCGGCCTGTGGGCCCTCACGCGCCACCCGAACTACTTCGGCCAGACCTGCATGTGGTGGGGCTACGGCCTGGTAGCCCTGTCGCACCCCCTGGGCCTGCTGTCGGTGCTGCCGGTGATGTATGTCACCTGGTTCATGCACCAGGGCTCGGCCACCTCGCTGATGGAGCGGCATATGGCACGCACCAAGCCCGGCTACGCCGACTACTGCGCGCGCGTGCCGGCCTTCTTCCCGCGCCTGTGGCCCGCTCGCACAGGCCAGACCGGAGAGATGCCATGACCCAGGCCCTGATCATCGACGCGGTGCGCACCCCGCGCGGTCGCGGCAACGACAAGGGCGCCCTGCGCGCGTTCAAGCCGCTGGCGCTGATGGCGCAGCCCCTGCGTGCGCTGGCGCAGCGGCATGCGCTGGATACCGAGCAGGTGGCGGACGCCTTCGTTGGCTGCGTCACGCAGACCGGCGAGCAGGGCGCCAACATCGCCAAGCTCGCCCTGGTGCAGGCCGGCTGGAGCGATCGGGTGCCTGGCCTGGCGATCAACCGCTATTGCGCTTCGGGCCTGAGTGCCGTGCACCTGGCGGCGCAGGCCGCCCTGGAGAACGACACCCTGGCCGTGGGTGGCGGCGTGGAGATGATGTCCCGCGTGCCCATGGCCTCGGACCAGGGGCCGCTGACGCACGACTTTGAATTCCAGAAGGCGACTGCCCTCATTCCGATCGGGGTGGCTGCCGACGCGATCGCCACCATCGAGGGCTTCTCGCGCGCGCAGTGCGACGACTATGCCCTGGCCTCGCAGCAGCGGGCCGCCCGCGCGCTCGCGAACGGGCGCTACACGTCGGCGGTGCCGGTGACGGATGCCGGGGGCCAGGTGGTCCTGGCCCAGGACGAGACGCCGCGTCCGCAGACCACTTCGGAAACGCTGGCGGGCCTGGCGCCGGCCTTTGCCGCCATGGGCGAAAAATACGGAATCGACGCCCTCCTGTGCAAGCGGTACCGCCTGGCGCACATCGACCATGTGCAGCATGCGGGCAACAGCCCGGCGATGGCCGACGGCGCGTCCGCCGTACTGGTGGCCAGCGCGGGCGCCGCGCAGCGCCTGGGCCTGCAGCCGCGGGCGCGCATCCTGGCCACCGCCAGCGTGAGCGTGGACCGCACCGTGGCCCTGACCGGCGCGGTGGATGCCACCCGCCTGGCCCTGGAGCGCGCCAGGCTGCGGGCCGACGACATCGACCTGTTCGAGGTGAACGAGTCCTTCGCCAGCCTGATGCTGCATTACATGAAGCATCTGCACGTGCCGCACGACAAGCTCAATGTCAATGGCGGCGCCATCGCGCTGGGTCACGCCATGGGGTCCACCGGCAGCACGCTGGTGGGCATGGCCCTGGACGAACTGGCGCTGCGTGGCCAGCGCCGCGCGGTGATCGCGATCTGCGGTGCCGCCGGCCTGGCCGTGGCCATGGTGATCGAAAGGCTCTGACACCACCATGCTGATGCGAGCCGGCCCCGACCTGGACCTGATGCGCGACGCGCTGGCCACCAGCACCCTGAGCCACGGGCTCAAGGTGTTCGGCGACCGCTGGACCGCGCTGGTCGTGCTCGGGTCCTTCCTGGGGGTGCGCCGCTTCGACGACTGGCGCACGCGCCTGGGCCTGCCGCGCCCCACGCTGTCGGACCGCCTCAAGACGCTGGTGCAACTGGGCGTGCTGCAGACCCGCCTGTACCAGGAGCGCCCGGAACGCCACGCCTACCACCTCACGCGCAAGGGCCTCGCGATGTACGACGCGGCCCTCATGATCTGGGACTGGGAGCAACGCTGGGGCGACCGCAAGCATGAACTGCCCGCGCGCCTGCATCACCGCACCTGCGGCCACACCTTCCGGCCGGTGCTGGCCTGCCAGGCCTGCGAGGCCGACGTCGCCATGACGGATCTGGCCTTTACCCTCGTCCCCAACCCGCGCCTGCCGGCCGAGACCGCCTCGGGTGTGCGCACCCCGCGCGTGCCGGTCGCGGGCGGCGGCCTGGCGCTGGGCCTGCGGGTGGACCGCTGGAGCCTGTTGATCATCACCGCCGTGATCCTGGGTTGCCACCACTTCGACCAGCTGTCGCGGGTGCTGGGCATCGTGCCCAGCGTGCTCACGCGGCGCCTCTCGGGCATGGTCGGCTGCGGCCTGCTGCAGGCGCAGACTGACCGCAGCGACGCGCGTCGTCGCATCTACCGCCTCACCCCCCGCAGCCGCGACCTGCTCGGGTACATCGTGTGCATCACGCGCTGGGCCAGCTTCGACCACTTCCACGAAGCCAGCTCGATCCGGGTGCGCCATGCCACCTGCGGCCACACCTTCATCCCCCGCGTGGCCTGCAGCCATTGTCGCCAGGCCCTCCTGCCCTGGGACGTGCAGTTCAGCCCTGTTGCCTGAAGTCCCCATGAACGCCGCCCTCCAGACCTTCGCCCAGCTCACCGTGAATGGCATCGCCGTCGGCGCGGTCTATGCACTGGTGGCCCTGGGCCTGGTCCTGATCTACAAGGCCACCGAGGTCCTGAACTTCGCGCACGGCGACCTGCTGGTGGTGGCCGCGTTTTCGGCCTGGGGACTCATCACCATCGCGGGCCTGACGTTCTGGGCCGCCTTCCTGCTCACGGTGGCGGGGGTGGCGGTGTTGGCCTACGCGCTGGACGCGGTGGTGATCCGGCGCATCGCCGGTCAGCCCCAGTTCGCGGGGGTGATGCTCACCATCGCCCTGGCCTTCATGATCCGCGGCGCGGTGAGCATGCTGTTCGGCCCCGAGTCGCGCAACTACCCCACGCCCTGGACGCACCAGACCACGCAGGTCGCCGGCGTGGCCATCGCCGACCTGCAGCTGGTGATCGTGGGCGTGTCCATGGCGGTGACCGTGGTGCTGTTCCTCTTCTTCCGGCGCACCCGCCTGGGGGTGGCCATGCAGGCCGCCTCGCAGAACCAGCTGGCCGCCTATCTCAATGGTGTGCGGGTCAAGCGGGTGAACTCCCTGGTGTGGGCCCTGGGCGGCATCACCGCCGGCGTGGCCGGCGTGCTGCTGGCGCCGATCACCCTGGTGGACATCAGCCTGTGGTTTGTCACCCTCAAGGCCTTGTCGGCCCTGGTGCTGGGAGGCTTTGGCAGCATCCCGGGCGCCATCGTCGGCGGCCTGCTGATCGGCCTCATCGAGCAATACGCCGGCGTCTACATGCCCGATGGCACCAAGGACATCGTGGCCTACCTGGTCCTGATCGGCGTCCTCATCGTGCGCCCGCACGGCCTGCTGGGTGAAGCCCACGGGCGCCGGGTCTGAAGGGGCCGCGCCAATACCATGCAGTTCGACTACCACACCCGCTACCGGCAAGGCTTCGCCCTCTGGCGCAGTGCGCCGGACCGCAACCTCTACCTGCTGCTGCTGGTCGCCCTGTGCGTGATCCCGCTGTGGGCCACGCCCTTCGTCCTCGGCGAGATGGCCTACATCTTCATCCTGTGCATCGCCAGCCTCGGGTTGATGATGCTCACGGGCTACACCGGCCAGGTCTCCCTGGGCCATGCGGCCTTCATGGCCATCGGGGCCTACGCGCATGCCTGGTTTCTGGGCAAGGGCGTGCCGCTGCCGCTGTCGCTGCCGATGGCGGCCCTCCTGAGTGCGGCGGCCGGCCTGCTGGTGGGCCTGCCGGCGATCCGCGTCTCGGGCCTCTACCTGGCCATGGTGACCCTGGCCTTTTCCATCATCGTGGAGCAGGTGATCGGCCACTGGTCCTCGGTCACCGGCGGCTTCACCGGCCTGGCGGTGAACGACCCGAAGCTCGTGGGCCTGCCCCTGGGCGGTCCCAAGGCCTTCTACTTCTTCTGCCTCGTGGTGCTGGTGGCGGTATTGCTGGCGCTCCTGAACCTGCTGCGATCGGGCATCGGGCGCGCCATGGTCGGCGTGCGCGAGTCCGAGGCCGCCTCCTATGCGCTGGGCATCCCGGTCAATCAGGTGCGTGCGGGCGCCTTCGGCCTGTCGGCGGGCATCACCGGCCTGGCTGGTGCGCTGCTGGCGCACCACCTGAAGTACCTCACGCCCGATGGCTTCACGCTGCTGCTGTCGCTGGAGCTGGTGCTGATGGTGGTGATCGGCGGCCTGGGCAGCCTGCGTGGCGCCATCCTGGGCGCGGTCCTGATCAGCCTGCTGCCCACCGCGATTTCGCGCGTCAAGCCGCTGCTGCCCGACTCGGTGGCCAAGCAGTTCGGGCTGGAGATCTTCGTCTTCGGCCTGGTACTGGCGGTTTTCGTGCTGTTCGAGCCCACTGGCCTGAACGGCCGCTGGCTCAAGGCGCGCGCGCTGCTGGAGTCCTTTCCGCTCTATCGCAAGGACACCTTCAAGCGCACCAAGCGCTACATGAAATCGGAGCGTTACCGGTGAACGCCGTGGCCGACATGTCCCCCCTGCTGGTCGTGCGTGACCTGGCGCTGCGTTTTGGTGGCGTGCACGCGATTGCCCACGTGAGCCTGCAGGTCAATCCCGGCGAGGTGCTGGCCGTCATCGGCCCCAATGGTGCGGGCAAGACCTCGCTGCTCAATGTGGTGACGCGCGTGTTCGACCCCAGTGCCGGCCAGATCCTGTTCAAGGGCCAGGACCTCACCCACCTGCCCCGGCACAGGATCGCCACGCTGGGCATCGCCCGTACCTTCCAGAACATCGAGCTCTTTGAGGGCGCCACCGTGCTGGCCAATCTGATGCTCGGGCGCCATCGCTTTCATCAGGGCGCATGGTGGCAGCAGGTGCTGCGCACGCCGGCACTGACCCGCCTGGAAGAAGCCGCGATGGCCGACATCGAATCGGTGATCGACTTTCTGGAGCTCTCGCCCTGGCGCCACGCCCTGATCTCGGGGCTGCCCTATGGCGTGCGCAAGGTGGTCGAACTCGGGCGCGCGCTGTGCGCCCGGCCCGAGCTCCTGTTCCTGGACGAACCCGCCTCGGGCCTGAACCCCGAGGAAACGCGCGACCTGGCC
>JBEGVR010000308.1:0-2709 GCA_041178265.1 Pseudomonadota bacterium
GTGACGTGCGGGATCATCACCCAGTTGCGGTGCAGGTTGGCCGCACTGATCTTCTTGATGCGCGAAAGGTCCTTGCGCTCGATCGGGCCGAACTTGGTGAAGTCGACCTTGGGCCAGGGCAGCAGGCCCAGGCCCTCGCCGCCCCCGCCCGCCGGCGCCTGGGCGGCCGCTGCGCGGGTGGTGGCGGTGCCGTTCATGACCGACTTGGTGAAGGCCTGCACGTCCTCCTGGGTGACGCGGCCTTTGGGGCCCGAACCCTTGACTTCCTCCAGGGGGACGCCGAGTTCTCGGGCGAACTTGCGCACCGAGGGCGAGGCATGGGGCAGCGCACCGCCGGGTGCGCTCGGCTCGTGCGGCGCAAGGGCCGCCGTCGGCGAGGCGCGTTCAGGCAGGGGCGGCGACGCCACGGCAGGCGCGGGAGTTGCGGTGGCCGGAGCCAGCACCGGCGACGGGGCTGCTGCCACTGGTGCTGCCACTGGTGCTGGTGCTGGTGCTGGTGCCGCCGCAGCGGCGCCCTCGGCCTCCAGCATCACCACCACCGAGCCCTCGGCCACCTTGTCGCCGAGCTTGACCCGGAGCTCCTTCACCACACCCGCCGCCGAGGACGGGATCTCCATCGAGGCCTTGTCGGACTCGACGGTGATCAGCGACTGCTCGGGCTTGACAGTGTCGCCGGGCTTGACCAGCAGCTCGATGACGGACACCTCGTCGAAGTCCCCGATGTCGGGGACCTTCACTTCGATCAACGCCATGGTTCCAGTTCTCCGTGTTCTTCTTGATAAGGTGCCCGTGGATCAGGCGTAGAGTGGGTTGACGCGGTCGGTCTTCAGGCCGTATTTCTTGATCGCCTCGGCCACCTTGGCGGTGGGCACGGTGCCCTCCTCGCTCAGGGCCTTGAGGGCGGCCACGACGATGTAGTGGCGATTGACCTCGAAGTGCTCGCGCAGCTTGCTGCGGAAGTCGCTGCGACCGAAGCCGTCGGTACCCAGGACCTTGTAGGTGCGGCCCTTGGGCAGGTAGGGCCGGATCTGCTCGGTGTAGGCCTTGATGTAGTCGGTCGATGCGACCACCGGACCGGTGTGCTTTTCAAGCTGCTTGGCCACGAAGGGAACGCGCGGCTTGTCGGTGGGATGCAGCAGGTTCCACCGGTCGCAGTCCTGGCCTTCGCGGGCCAGTTCATTGAAGCTGGGGCAGCTCCAGACGCTGGCGGAGACGCCCCACTCTTTTTCAAGCAGCTCCTGGGCGGCCAGCGACTCACGCAGGATGGTGCCGGAGCCAAGCAGCTGCACGCGCGGCGTGAGCTTGGCGCCCGGCTTGAACAGGTACATGCCCTTGATGATTTCTTCCTCGGTGCCCGGCGTGAGGCCCGGCATGGGGTAGTTTTCGTTCAGGAGGGTGATGTAGTAGTAGACGTTCTCCTGCTTTTCGACCATGCGCTTGAGGCCGTGATGCATGATCACGCCGACCTCGTGCGCGAAGGTGGGGTCATAGGAGATGCAGTTGGGGATGGTGCCGGCCAGGATGTGGCTGTGGCCGTCCTCGTGCTGCAGGCCCTCGCCATTGAGGGTGGTGCGCCCCGAGGTGCCTCCGAGCAGGAAGCCGCGCGCCTGCATGTCGCCCGCCGCCCAGCACAGATCGCCCACGCGCTGCAGGCCGAACATCGAGTAGTAGATGTAGAACGGCACCATGATGCGGTTGTTCGTCGAATACGACGTGGCCGCCGCGATCCAGCTGGCCATGCCGCCGGCTTCATTGATGCCTTCCTGCAGGATCTGGCCGTTGACTTCCTCCTTGTAGTAGGAGACCTGGTCGCGGTCCTGCGGGGTGTATTTCTGGCCGTCCGGGTTGTAGATACCGATCTGACGGAACAGGCCTTCCATGCCGAAGGTGCGGGCCTCGTCGACCAGGATCGGCACCGCGCGCGGGCCCAGTTCCTTGTCACGCAGCAGCGTGGTGAGAAAGCGCACGTAGGCCTGGGTGGTGGAGATCTCGCGGCCTTCGGCGGTGGGCTCGAGGACGGCCTTGAAGGCGTCCAGCGGCGGCACGGCCAGCTGCTCGTCGGCCTTCACGCGCCGGTGCGGCAGGTAGCCGCCCAGGGCCTGGCGCCGCTCGTGCAGGTACTGCATCTCGGGCGTGTTGTCGGCCGGCTTGTAGAACGGGATCTCGGGCAGCTTCTCGTCGGGGATGGGGATGTTGAAGCGGTCGCGGAAGGCCTTGATGTCTTCGTCGGTGAGCTTCTTGGCCTGGTGGGCGATGTTCTTGCCCTCGGCAGCCTTGCCCATGCCGAAGCCCTTCACGGTCTTGATCAGGAGCACCGTGGGCTGGCCCTTGTGGTTCACGGCGGCGTCGTAGGCGGCATAGACCTTCTGGGGGTCGTGGCCGCCGCGATTGAGGCGCCAGATGTCGTCGTCGGACATGTGCGCCACCATCTCGAGCAGCTTGGGGTGGCGGCCGAAGAAGTTCTTGCGCACGAAGGCGCCGTCGTTGGCCTTCATGGCCTGGTAGTCGCCGTCCAGGGTGTCCATCATGACCTGGCGCAGGATGCCGCCCTTGTCACGCGCCAGCAGCGGGTCCCAGTAGCTACCCCAAATCAGCTTGATCACGTTCCAGCCGGCACCGCGGAACTCGCCTTCGAGCTCCTGGATGATCTTGCCGTTGCCCCGCACCGGGCCGTCCAGGCGCTGCAGGTTGCAGTTGACGACGAAGATC
>JBEGVR010000309.1:0-10099 GCA_041178265.1 Pseudomonadota bacterium
GCGAAGTAGACGCCCTTGCTGCGGATGGCAATCAGTCCGCCCAGGAAGCCAGCGAGCGCCGACGCGGCGATGGCGACGCCGAGCGCAAGCCAGAAGGAGGCATCCCAATGTTTGAGCACCAGCGCGGACACATAGGCGCCGAGTCCGAAGAACAGCGCCTGGCCCAGGGGCAGCAGGCCCGTGCGACCCAGCAGCAGGTCGACGCTGAGCGCCAGCCCGCCAAAGATGAGTGCTTCCGTCGCCAGTCGCAGAAAGAACACGTCACCCACCGCCCAGGCCACCAGCCCGAAGGCCAGGGCCGACAGGAAGAAGGCGGCCGCGATCCAGCGCAGCGCGTCGTTGGGGCGGCCGGCGTTTGCCGACGCCGGTGCGACGCGGGCCAAAGCAGACTCAAGCATGGCCCAGCCTCCCGAACAAGCCCTGCGGGCGCCAGACGAGCACGAGCACCATGATTCCGAACAGCAGGGGATCGCTCCAGACCGGGCTGATCCAGAGGCTGCTGATCGACTGCACCTGCGTCAGCACAAGCCCGGCCAGCACGGCGCCCTTGATGGAGCCCATGCCGCCGATGATGACCACACTGAAGGCAATGAAGACGAAGTCCCGACCCATGGTCGGGAACACCGAGTACATCGGCGCCAGCAAGACACCCGCCAGTGCTGCCAGTGCCACGCCGAAGGCGAAGGTGGCGGCGTACACCTTGTGTACCGGCACGCCCAGGCTGGCCGTCATGTGACGGTCAAAGGCCGCGGCGCGAACCATCGCCCCCAGTGTCGTACGGAACACCAGCAGCCAGACCGCTGCGATGATGGCGCCCCCGAACAGCATCACGAAGAGACGGTAATGGGGAAAGAAGAGCCCCAGCATCTCGGTCGCGCCGCGGATCGGTGCCTCCAGACGAAGCGGGTTGGCGCCAAAGATGATCTTGAGCGCATCTTCCATCACCACCCCCAGACCAAAGGTGAGAAGCAGGGTCAGCGTGTGGCGGTCCTTGCTGTGGAAGACGCGTTGGACCAGTGTGCGTTCGACGAGGTAGCCCACCGCCGCCAGCAGCAATGGCGTGGCCAGCAGCACTAGCCAAAAGGACAAGCCCAGCCCGATCAGCACGACGGCCACAAAGGCACCCAGCGCGTAGAACTCGCCATGCGCCATGTTGATGACGTCCAGCAGCCCGAAGATGATGGTCAGCCCCAGAGCCATCAGAACGACGGCCACCCCGATGGAGAGACCGTTGATGACCTGGGGTGCCAGAATGAACTGAAGCCAGTCCACGCGTTTTTCCTTGGCGTGAGGTGATGGATCAGAAGCGGGTGCAGGCATCCGGGCCGATGGCCGCCGCTGCGCTCACTTTGCCCACGATCTCGAATTTGCCGTTGTTCACGCGGACTGCGTACATGTCCTGCATGGCTTGGTGGTCGCCCGCGCGGATGGTCTTGACGCCCTGCGGAGTCGCCCAGCTCATGCCGCGCATCGCCTCGCGCACCTTGTCGGTGTCGGTGCTTCTGGCCTTCTCGACTGCGGCCTTGTAGAGGTACAGCACGCCGTAGCTGTCCGTCCCATACAAGTCAGGCAGCGCCTTGTTGGCGGCCTCGAAAGCGGCAACGAATTTCTTGTTTTCGGGTGAATCGATAAGCGGTGAATAACCGACGCCGGTGACAAACCCATCGGCGTTGCGGCCGATAGCCGCGAGGTTCTGGCTCGTCACGGTGCCGCTGGCGCCGACCACCTGGACATTGCGATTGACGCCGAACTCTGCCATCTGGTTGAAGAGGCGAACGGTGTCATTTCCTGCCACGGAGGTGTAGATCACGGTCGGCCGCGCGCTGCGGATCTGACCGAAGTAAGGCGAGTAGTCCTTGTTGTCCAAAGGCGCGAAGACCTCGCCTGCGGACTTGGCACCCTTGCCCTCCGCCGCTGATTTGAAGGCTGCCACGGTGCTGCGACCCATCTCGTAGTCGGGGCCCAGGTAGAACACGTTGGCGTTCGGACGGGTGGTGGCCATCCAGTCGGCCAGTGCTGCCGATTGCATGCCAGCACGGGCATTCACCCGGAACACATTGGGCGAACACTTGTCGCCGGTGATGGAGTCAGCAAAGGAGACCGTGGTCGCGATCAGCTTTCCATTGCGCTCGGCCAGCTGTCCGACGGCGAGGGTCGAACCACTGTTGACGGTGCCGGTGAGGAAGTCCACCTTGGACACCTGGAACAGCTTTTCCGCCTTCTGGACAGCGACCGCCGGGTTCGCTTCCTCGTCCTCATAGATCAGTTCCAGCGGGCGGCCCGCCACACCGCCGGCCGCATTGATCTCGCGTGCGGCCAGGTCCAGGCCCCAGCGCACCTGTTGGCCGATGCCGGCATAAGTGCCCGACAGCGGTGTGACCACGCCGATTCGAATCGGCGTCGTTTGCGCGGACACCATAGTGGCCGCAAGCGTGGTGAGGGTGGCAATGAAAACGGTCTTCATGGTCAGGTCTCCTTGGGGGTCATGGGCCGCCGTTTCACGGGCGGTTGGGGTTCACGGGGTCAATAGGAAGGCGCATTCAGCGCCCGGTGAAAAGGGGCTTGCGCTTGGCATGAAAGGCCGTCACGCCCTCGCGGAAGTCATCGCTGTTACGCAGTCGCGAATAGCAGTGACCCTCAAGTTCGATGGCGATCGACAGCGGCGAGTCTTCGGTGTCGTTGAGCAGCTTCTTGGCGGTACGCTGCGCCAGGGGCGAGAGGCTGCACAACTCGGCCACCAGCGCATCGACAACCTCCGGCAGATCGGCGTCAGGAACGCAATCGGTGACGACACCCCATTCGTGTGCCTGGCGGCCAGTGATGCGGCGTGAACGCATCACCATGTCTTTGGTACGCGTGATACCCACCATTTTTTGCAGGCGGGCGCTGCCACCCGATCCGGGAATCTGTCCCAGCTTCTGTTCGGGCAATGCATACAGCGCGCTCTCGCCTGCCAGTCGGAAGTCGCAGGCCAGGCTCAGCTCGAAGCCGACACCAAAACAGTACCCTCGCGCGACGGCAATCACGGGCTTGCTGCATCGCGCCGGCGAAGCCACGTTCCAGGCCAGAGCGCTCACCTTCTCGGGTGTCGCTTCAAGGAAGCCCTTGATGTCGCCGCCGCTGGAGAAGTGCTCGCCGGCGCCACGCAGGACGATGACGCGAACACGGTCATCGGCATCCAGCGCCTCGAACGTGATGCGCAGTTGTTCGCGGGCCAGCATGCTCACCACATTCAGGGGCGGGCGATCCAGCACGATGTCGGCGCGATGCTGGTCGACCAGAAACTCGACGTGGAAACCGTCCAGCGCGTCGGGGAGCGTTGCGGCGGGATGTTCAAGGGCGCGCAGGGTCATGTGGGGTCTTTCTCGGTTGAATTCGGGGGCACAGAGTTCGGATCGCCACCAAGTGGCTCAGGCGGGCGGCACGGCAGGCAGTGGCGGGGCGAGTTCGTAGTCGCCGGACTGCAGCAGGCGGCGCAGCACCTTTCCGACCGGGCTTTTGGGAATCTCGCGAACAAACACGTAGTCACGCGGGCGTTTGAAGTTGACGAGGTCACTTCGGCGGCAGTGCGCGTCCAGATCTTGCGCATCGACCGGGCCACGCGCCTTGACGAAAGCCACCACCTTCTGGCCCCAGCGTTCGTCCTGCAGGCCGGCGACGGCCACCTCGTCGACCTTGGGGTGCAGGGACAGCACGGATTCGATGTCGACCGGCGAAATGTTCTCTCCGCCACTGATGATCATGTCGTCGACCCGGCCCGTGACGAAGAGATCGCCCTCGGCGTCGATGTAGCCGGTGTCACCCGTGAAGTACCAGCCGTCATGCAGGCTCTTGGCATCCGCGTCGGGACGGCGGTGGTAGCCCTCGAAGGCCTCGTCGCTGAGAAGCTCCGCGATGATCTGGCCCTCTTGCATCGGCGCCGTCACCGCAGCGGGGTCGTGCTGGTTCAGCGTGACCACTCGCAGCCGGGTATTGAAGCCAGCTCGCCCTGCTGACCCAGGCTTGACCGTGGCCTGCTGGTTGATCGAAAAGGTGTAGATCTCGGAGCTGCCGTAGTGATTGACAAACATCTCCGGTTCAAAGCTTGTCTGCAGCCGACGCAGGAGGGCGTCGTGCATGGGGGCGCCGGCAAATCCCAGCTTGCGCACACGGGTCACACCTTCGGCCGTGAAGTTCGGGTGAGACAACAGGTCGTGATAAAGCGTAGGCACCAGATAGAGATGGGTGACGGCTTCATCCTCAATGAGCCGCAGTGCACGCTGCGCCTCAAAGCGTGGCATGCAGACAAAGCGGCCGTCGATCAATGCGATGGCCAGCAAGGACCGCACTCCCATCGTGTGATAAAGCGGCATCACGCCCAGCGTGCATTCCCCGACCGCATAGCGGTTTTGCGCCACATGCGCCAGGGCCGCGGCACGTTCGGCCCGATGCCGGCGCGGCACGCCCTTGGGCTTGCCTGTGGTGCCACTGGTGTAGAGCATCAGCGACCCGTCGTCCGGCGCCGCCAGCGGGGTCGGGTCGGATGGTTGGGCCATCCACTGGTCAAAGCGATGGACGTTGGCATCGCCTGGGGCCACGTCGGGCATGGCGATGCGTGTGACCTGTGAGGCGTGGGTGCTGCCGGTCACAGCGGCATCCGTGACCGGTTCCCAGACGATGGCGCGGGCCTGGGCGTCATGGAGGCAGTAGTCCACTTCCTCTGGCTTGGCGCGCCAGTTCAAGGGTGTCATCACGATGCCGGCGAACTGGCAGGCCCAGTGCAGCGTGGCCATCTCCCAGCGGTTTTGCAAGACGGTGACCAGGTGGTCGCCCTTTTTCAACCCCGCATGAGCCAGGCCGCGCTGCGTTGCGCCGATATGACCCGCCCACTGGGCATAAGTCAGTCTCACGTTCCCATCGACCAGGGCGACCGACCGCGGACGGCGTTCTGCGCTTTGCAGAAAAGTACGGCCCAGATCAAGCATGGGGCGTCTCCAGTAAGGGCTTGTGAGCGGAGGCCACTTGGCCACAGCGTTGCTGGGCGACATCCAGTACGGCGGCCACGATCGGGGTGTAGCCCGTGCACCGGCATAGATGCCCCGACAGCATGGCGCGCACACTTTCTTCAGTGGGCGGGGCGTCTGGCGTGCAACGCGCCAGCCAGTCGACGCAGGACATGAGAATGCCGGGCGTACAAAAACCGCACTGCAAGGCGTGGTGGCGCCGGAAGGCTGCCTGCAGGTCGTTGAGCACGCCGTCGGCGCCGGCCAGGCTTTCGACCGTACAGACTTCCCGCGCGTCTGCCTGGACGGCCAGCGTCAGGCAGGCGCGTTGCGCCACCCCGTCTATCAAGACGGTGCATGCGCCACACACGCCATGCTCGCAGCCCACGTGCACGCCGGTCGCGCCCAGATCGTGGCGCAGGAAGTCGGAGAGCAGGCGACGCGGCTCCGCGCTGGCGCAGCGTTCGCGGCCGTTGAGGATCAGGCGCAGCGGGTGCACGGCGTCGCCGCCCAGTACGTTCATGCGGGTCTCCTGGAAGCCAGTGCCTGGTCGATCGCCCGGCGGCCCAGACGCCGCACCAGCCGGCGGCGCAGGGCTGCACTGGCTTGCGGTTCATCGCGTGCCTCGAGTGACCAGGCCAGGTGATTGAGTGCCTCATCGAGCTTGTCACCCGATAGCAAAGGCCAGTCGTGTGCAATGGGTCGATCGGCGACGCCACCCACCGCCACGCGCAGCGTGCGCGTATCGGCGATCACCGCCACCGCGCACAGGGCGAAGTCGCCGTGGCGGATGCCGAATTCCTCGAAGCCGAATCCCTGCCCGGCTTGAGCCAGCGGGAAGCGCACCGCTTCGATCAGTTCGTCTGCGGCGCGTGCGGTCAGCAGCATGCCGGTGAAGAAGTCGGCGGCGGCGACACGGCGCGTGCCGCGCCGACTGCGCAGGCAAACCTCGCCGCGCAGCGCGGTCAGCACCAGCGGCAGCTCGGCGGACGGGTCCGCGTGCGCGATGCTGCCCGCCACGGTTCCGCGGTTGCGGATCTGAAAGTGCGACACATGCGGAAAGGCCAGGGCCAGCAGAGGGACCTCCTGCGCCAGGGCCGGCCGACCTTCTACCGCTGCCTGCGTGACGGCAGCACCCAGCTCGAGTGCTCCCTTCTCGATGCGGGATGCCGACAGCGCTTTCGAGCGTGAGATGTCCAGGAGGCGCTTCGGGCGTGCCAGGCGCATGTTCAGAACGGCCATCAGCGACTGGCCTCCCGCCAGGATGCGGGCATCGTCGCCCAGCTCGCCCAGGACGGCCGCAGCCTCTTGCGCCGTCTCGATGCGCTGGTAGTCAAAGCGTGCGGGTTTCATCGGCGCAGCCCCAGCGCTTGCAGCAGCCGCCGCCACGCGGTGTTCGCCGCCGGGCCGCCCGCCGGCGTCTCGCCGCTGCTGGCGTCCAGGGCTGCCGCCTGTCGTCCCAGGGATTCGAACAACTGGGTCAGAACCACCCTGGCGGCTCCCTCGAGCATGCGGCTGCCGACGGCGGCCACCTTGCCCCCGACCTGTGCCTCGTAGTCGTAATGCAGCTGCGTGCCTTCCGGTGCCGGCTCCAGGTGGACCCGCCCTCGGCCGGCGGCCGTCCCCAGTGCCGACTGTCCTTCTCCCGCCAGCACGAGGCTGCGGGGTGGATCCATCTCGGACAAGACGATCCGCGCTTCGTACCGTGCCTTGATCAGGCCCACCCCGACGGTGACATCGGCCCGGTAGGCGTGTTCGCCCTCGGGCACGAGCGCATGGCAGCCGGGGATGACCCGGGCCAGCGCCAGCGGATCCATGAGCACCGCAAATACGCGCTCGGGGGTGGCCGCGATGGTGACCGATCCGTGGGCCTGCAAGGCGCGGCCGCCCGCGCGGGCGCCTGTGTCTGTGGGTGGTGCCGCCATGGGCCCGCCCGCAGGGGCCGCCGGTTCCGGATCGTCCAGCAGGGCCAGCACACGCGAAGGCGTCAGGGGCAGCCGGATGTCAGTCACGTCCCGCTCGGGCCGCAGGGCGTCGGCCACCGCATTGGCGATGGCGACCGGCGTGCTCATGTTGTTGCCTTCGCCCACGCCCTTGGCGCCCAGGGGCGTGAAAGGGCTGGGGGTCTGCAGGTGCACGATCACCGGGTCGGGTACCTCGCAGGCCGTGGGCACCAGATAGTCGGCAAACGTCCCGCTTTGGAAGCTGCCATCCGCGCCGTAGCGGAACTCCTCCATCAGCGCCGCGCCCAGGCCCTGGGCAAACGCGCCACGGATCTGGCCGTCCACCAGGGCGGGATTGAGGATGCGGCCCGCATCATGGCCAGTGATGTAGCGGTCAACACGGACGCGGCCGGTGTCCCGGCAGATCTCCACACCGCACAGGTCGAACACGAAGCCATAGGCCGCACTCGTGTTGACGCGGTCCGCTTCGTCAGGCGCCGCCAGCGTCGGGGGGGTCCAGAACGCAGTCTCGCGAAGGGCGGGCGACTCCCCTGCAGGCACGAGGGCGGGCGCCCAATGCGGACTGGCGGCCAGTCGCGCAAACGGCTGCCGTGTGTGGGGCGCATCACCATTGAGGACATGACCATCGATGAACACGACGCGCTCCACGGGGCAGTCGAGCCAGGACGCCGCGATTCGCGCCAGCCGATCCCGCAGCCGGGTGGCGGCCAGGTGCACCGTCCCCGCCACGGCGCCGGCAAAGCGGCTGCTGTAATTGCCGGCAGCCACGCTCCAGGCGTCCTTGGCTGTGTCGAACTCCACATTCACGACGACCTGCTCGGGCTGAAGCCCGAAGACATCGGCCACGACCTGCGCGCACACCGTGATGTGTCCCTGGCCCGCCGGCGCCGAGGCGATGACCACGTTGACGCCACCGAGCAGGTCGATGGCGACACTGGCGCTGGTGATGGCGCCATTCTTCGGGCCGGCCTTTGCGCGCTGCTCGCGTGTGAGCGCCGTGCTGATGTAGCCCATATTGGAGATCGAGGGTTCGACCACCGCCGCCACGCCGATGCCGTAAAGGCGTCCCGCCGCACGTGCTTGCGCCTGCCGCTGCCACAAGCCTTGCTCCACGGCGGCCCGCTGCGCCGTGTCGGCCAGCGCGTGGTAGTCGCCACTATCGAGGACTGCGCCGGCGGCCGCGGTGTAGGGGAACTGCGCCGACCGCACAAAGTGACGCCGGCGCAGCGCAATCGGATCCTCGCCACGCTCAGTGGCGATCCTGTCCATCAGTCGCTCCAGCGCGTAGTACACCTGCGGACCACCGAAACCGCGCACCAGGCCCGTAGGCGTCTTGTTGGTCAGCACCACCCGGTTGCGAACCGCCATGTGCGGGATGTCATAGGCGCCCGTCAGCGCGCCATGCATGCGGTAGAAGGTCGCTGGCTCGGGGGCCCGCAGGTAGGCGCCGACGTCGTCCCGCTGATCCCAGCGCAGCGCGGTGATGCGGCCGCTGGCGTCCAGCGCGGCGTCCAGCTGCGTCAGTCGGGCCGTGGCCGAGGTGGCGGCCGCCAGGTGTTCGAGGCGGTCTTCCACCCACTTGACGGGCGCCCCGGCCTTTCGGGATGCCAGGCACATCAGCACGACATAGGGCAGCACCGCTTGCTTGACGCCGAAGCTGCCGCCGCTGTCTCGCGGCACGCGATGCCGCAGCCGGTTGGCGGGGACGCCCAGGGCCAGCGCCATCACTGAGTGCAGGGAGAAAGGTCCCATGAAGTTGGACAGCACCTCGTAGGCGTGCCCCCCGTCCGCATCGGGCTGGTGCTCGGCGACGACCACCCCGCATTCGATGGGCGTGCAGCTGTTGCGGGGATAGTGGACCTGGACGGATACCGTGCGATCGGCGTTGGCGAAGGCCTGCTCGGGGTCGCCATAGCGAAAAAGTCGCTCGTTGATGACGTTGCTGCCGGCCGCCTCGTGCAGCACCGGGGCATCGGTGACACACGCCGCTTCGATGTCCACCACCGCCGGCAGCGCCCGGTAACGCACGCGCACGGCTTCCAGTGCATCTTCGGCCAACTCTCGGCTGTCGGCCACCACCACGGCCACGGGTTCGCCGCTGTATCGCACGCGGTCCACCGCCAACGCGTGATGCCGCACCGGGACCTTGACGCCCACCAGAAAGGGCTGCGCCCAGCGCAGCACATCATCCCCGGTCAACACGGCGCGCACGCCGGGCATCGTCAGCGCCGCTGCACCGTCCACCTCCAGCAGCTCGGCGTGAGCATGCGGGCTGCGCACGATCGCTGCGTGGAGTGTCCCCGGGGGCGTCCCGAGGTCATCGGCGAATCGTCCCCGACCACTCAGGAGCGCGGCGTCTTCCTGCCGCAGCACGGCGCGGCCCAGGTGGGTTCGGGGTGGGGCGGGCTGTGCCTCGATGGCAAGGCCCGGATCGCGGTGCACGTGTCGACTCCTGCGTTGGTAGCGATGGGAACGCAGTGTCCGAACCTCATCCCGATCCGTTGAACGCAAGCGTCCGACGAAAGTCCAAATCGTCGGATCAAGAACCGAAACGTCTGGCGACTCTCATGTCGCGGCGCAACAAAACGTGGTTTGTTTTGGCCCGGCGTGCGATCCACGCGGGGGGCGTCAGTCAGTGGCTCGAAGGATGCGGGACTGCGCGCGAATCGCCTCCCGCTTGTCGGGTGTGAGCCGCGCCAGATTCCGCACCTGCATCCCCATGCGCGGGTTGCCCGCCAGCATCGCCTCGTGCCGCATCAGGAAATCCCAGTACAGCGTGGTGTAGGGGCAGGCCGTCGGGCCGATGGATTCGCCCGGGTCGTAGCGGCACCCCTTGCAGAAATTTCCCATGCGCTGGATGTACTTCCCGCTGGCGATGTAGGGCTTGCTGGCCATCACGCCGCCGTCGCCGTACTGGCTCATGCCCAGGGTGTTGGGCAACTCCACCCACTCCACCGCGTCGACATACACGCTCAGGTACCACTGGTGCACCTCCTGCGGCCGCACCCCGAGCAGCAGCAGGTACAGGCCCGTCACCATCAGGCGCTGGATATGGTGGGCGTAGCCGTGCGTGAGCGTCTGCGTGAGCGCGTCGCGCAGGCAGGCCATGTCGGTGTCGCCCGTCCAGAAGAACGCGGGCAGCGGCTCGTGCGC
>JBEGVR010000310.1:0-42365 GCA_041178265.1 Pseudomonadota bacterium
CACAGGCAGACCAGGCCAGCGATCAGGCCGATGATCACGGCACCACCGATGCCGACGTTGCCGGCAGCAGGGGTGATGGCGACCAGACCAGCCACGGCGCCCGAAGCAGCACCCAGCATCGAGGCCTTGCCCTTGAGCAGGCCCTCACCCAGACACCAGCCCAGCACGGCGGCAGCGGTGGCGACGAAGGTGTTGATGAAGGCCAGGGCAGCGAAGCCGTTGGCTTCCAGAGCGCAGCCGGCGTTGAAGCCGAACCAGCCCACCCACAGCAGCGAGGCACCGACCATGGTCAGCGTCAGGCTGTGGGGCGTGAGCGACTCACGGCCATAGCCCACGCGCTTGCCCACCACATAGGCGCCCACCAGGCCCGCCACACCGGCGTTGATATGCACCACGGTGCCACCCGCGAAGTCCAGCGCGCCCTTGGCCCACAGCCAGCCGGCCGCGGCGCCCACCTTGTCCAGCGAGGCGGCGTCGGTGATCGCGTCGGGGCCGTCCCAGTACCAGACCATGTGCGCGATCGGCAGGTAGGCGAACGTGAACCAGATCGCGACGAACAGCAGCACCGCGGAGAACTTCATGCGTTCGGCAAAGGCGCCGACGATCAGCGCGCAGGTGATGGCCGCAAAGGTCGCCTGGAAGGCGACGAAGGACAGTTCTGGAATCACCACGCCCTTGCTGAAGGTGGCCGCCACGGAGTCTGGAGTGATGCCCTTGAGGAACAGCTTGTCGAACGATCCGATGAACGGATTGCCGCCGGTGAAGGCCATGCTGTAGCCATAGATCACCCACAGGACGTAGATCAGCGCGCTGACCACGAAGACCTGCATCAGCACCGACAGCATGTTCTTGCTGCGGACCAGGCCGCCGTAGAACAGCGCGAGGCCGGGCAGAGTCATCAGGATGACGAGCATCGTGGACATCGTGAGGAAGGCGGTGTCGCCCTTGTTCGGCGTCGGCGTGGCGGCGGCGGCAGCGGCGGGCGCCGCGGCAACAGCGGTTGGAGCCGCGGGCGCGGCTGCGGTGGCGGCCGCCGGGGCGGAAGCAGCGGGCGCTTGCGCCAGGGCGATGCCGCCACCGGTCAGGAGGCCCAGCCCCAGGGCCAGGCAGGCAAGAAGCTTTCTCATGGTGTGGTTCTCTCCGTGATTTTTTAGAGGGCTTCCTTGCCGGTCTCACCGGTGCGGATGCGAATGACCTGCTCGAGGTCGTAGACGAAGATCTTGCCGTCGCCGATCTTGCCGGTGCGGGCAGCACCCTCGACGGATTCGATCACGCGCTCGACGAGGTCGTCGGCCACAGCGGCCTCGATCTTGACCTTGGGCAGGAAGTCGACCACGTATTCCGCGCCGCGATACAGCTCGGTGTGGCCCTTCTGGCGTCCGAAGCCCTTGACCTCAGTGACGGTGATGCCCTGCACGCCGATGGCGGAAAGGGCTTCACGCACTTCGTCGAGCTTGAACGGCTTGATGATGGCAGTGACGAGTTTCATGGGTTTCTCCTTGCAGCTGGGGGCTCAGAAGCTGTACTTCAGGCCAACGACGGCGCCGGACTTGCCGGTGAACTTGCCGGCAGGCGTCTTATAGACGGTTTTGTCGGCATCGGTCCCCACCACGGCGAGCATGGCGGACAGGCCCTTGCCCAGGTCCTTGGCCAGCGTCACCGAGTAGTCGGTGTAGGACGAGGCGGCGACGTTGTTCACTTCCTGCCGGCCGACGTGCGGCGTGAGGGTCATGCCCGAGCCGAGATCGAAGGTGGCGCTTAGGTCCAGGTAGGTGCTGTTCTTGCTGTTGGCGGTGCCGAACAGGTTGGTCAGGCTGTACGAGTACTTGGCTGTGACCACGCCGAAGGTCAGGGCGCCATAGACCTCGGTGGTGTTGGCATCGACCGCGCCCGAGACCGCGCCCAGCTTGTTGCCGACGTATTCGTATCGGAGCACGCCCACGTCAAACGCGACATCCTTGGCCAGTTCTCCCTTGAAGCCGCCATACAGGTCCAGTTCGAAGTTGCCGTCGGTCGCACCCGCGTCCTTGATCCACTTGATCGAGGAACCCCAGGCGCCCAGGTACAGGCCGTTCTTGTGCGCGAAGTCCAGACCGCCTTGCGCGGCGGGCTTCAGCCGCGACTGGGAAATGCCGCGATAACGGTAATCGGAGACCACGCCCGCGTTGAACGAGAGGGTGTAGTCGGGCTCCGGGGCCTTGGACTGGGCGTAGGTGCTGGCCGACAGGGCCAGGCTGGACAGCAGCAGGGCGGCTTTCAATTTCATATGCGTTCTCCGTGAGGCCTTGGATGTAAATTAACTTGCAAGGCTGCCAAGCAGTTCCCGTGCCACGCCTGCACGTACCGGCCCTTTCATTGGGAAGCGCATGGGATCCGCGTCGCGCGCGCACGTTTCTGGGGACGATCTTTCAGCGCGCCGCCCCAAATCGGTGCGCCATTGCGGCGCGCCCGCACCACGCACTACGATGCTCGCGCTTAGGGAGGAAAGAGAACATGAGCCTGTGCGTGGTGGAAAGTCGCGCGTTGCTGGGCCTGTCCGCCGAGGCGGTGCGGGTGGAGGTGCATCTGGCCAATGGCCTGCCCAGTTTCACGCTGGTGGGGCTGGCCGATGTGGAGGTCAAGGAAGCACGCGAACGGGTGCGCTCGGCGCTACAGACCTGCGGCCTCGAATTCCCCCACAACAAACGGATCACGGTCAACCTGGCGCCCGCCGACCTGCCCAAGGACTCTGGGCGCTTCGACCTGCCGATTGCGGTGGGCATCCTGGCGGCCAGCGGACAGATCGACGCCTCGCAGATCCAGGGCCATGCCTTCGCGGGTGAACTCTCGCTCTCGGGCGAGTTGCGGCCGGTGCGTGGCGCGCTGGCCATGAGCCTGGCCGTCGCCGCCTCGGGCGACGCCATCGCGCTGGTGCTGCCGCCCGGAAACGCCGAAGAAGCCGCGCTCGTGCCGGGCGCGCAGGTCTGGCGGGCCAGCCACCTGCTGGACGTGGTGCGCCGCTTCCCGCCGGGGGGCACGCCCGCGGACCCGGGCGCTGGCTGGACGCAGATGGCCCCACAGCCTCCCGCACCGCCGCCGGACGGCCCCGACCTGGCCGACGTCAAGGGCCAGGCCGCCGCGCGCCGGGCGCTCGAGATCGCCGCGGCCGGCGGTCACGGCCTGCTCCTGATCGGGCCGCCCGGTTCGGGCAAGTCCATGCTGGCCCAGCGCTTTGCCGGCCTGCTGCCACCCATGGCCCTGAAAGAGGCGCTTGAAAGCGCCGCGGTCGCCAGCCTGGCCGGGCCCTTGCGCCTGCTGCACTGGGGCCAGCGCCCCACGCGCAGCCCGCACCACACGGCCAGCGCCGTCGCCCTGGTCGGTGGCGGCTCGCCGCCGCGCCCGGGGGAAATCTCGCTGGCCCATGGTGGCGTGCTGTTCCTCGACGAACTGCCCGAGTTCCCGCGCGCGGCACTCGAGGCCCTGCGCGAACCCCTGGAAACCGGGCAGATCTGCATCGCGCGGGCCGCCCGCCAGGCGCAGTTTCCCGCGCGCTTCCAATTGGTCGCCGCCATGAACCCCTGCCCCTGCGGCTGGCTCGGGTCCGCCCGCAAGGCCTGCCGCTGCACCCCCGACCAGGTGAGCCGCTACCAGGCGCGCATCAGCGGGCCCCTGCTCGATCGCATCGACCTGCAGGTGGAAGTGCCCGCCCTGCCGCCCCATGAGTTGCTGGACACGCAGGGCGGCGAAGCCAGCGCCGTGGTGCAGGCGCGCTGCGTGCAGGCCCGGCAACGGGCGGTGGACCGGCAGGGCCATGCGAACCAGGGCCTGTCCGGCCGCGCGCTGGACCGCCATGCGGCGCTACCCGCCGCCGCCGCCGGCTTCCTGAAAACTACCGCGCAGCGCCTGGGGTGGAGCGCGCGGGCCACGCACCGGGTGCTCAAGGTGGCCCGCACCATCGCGGACCTCGCGGGCGCACCCGACGTGGACGTGGCGCATCTGGCGGAGGCGATCCAGTACCGCCGGGGCCTGGCCAACGGCGCGGCCTGAGCCGGCGCCTGCGTGCGCCCCGAACAGGTTCCTGCACGAAGTGTTCAAAAAGCCCGCGAACGGGCTTCCCGAACAGGAACGACGGGTAGAGGGCGGGCACCTAGCGGAGCGCTTGCACGCCAAGCGCACCCCGCGCAGCACAACCTCAACTTCACCCCGATGACCGCCATGCCCACACGCTTTCCTGAAGGCCCCCTCGACGCGCTGCCGATGCGAAACCGGAACCCCGCAGACGGGGTGGCGCCATGAACGCGGGCGCCTTGCACACCAGGGTCCCGATTGCCTGGGGTCCTCGGGCCGAGGACGACGCCCCGGCGGCAGGCCACGGTGCCCGCCCTGTGGCAGCGGCCGATGTCACGCCGCCCGCGACGCCCCATGCCGAGCCTCCGATCGATCAAGCCCGAGGCTCGGACGGGGTCATGCTGTTGGCAAATGAACCGGATGCCCTCGTCAACGTGGAGGGCCTGCAACCGCGTCCCGCCCAGTGGAACTTGCTGGCCGGTCTCGAACCCGAGCCCGCAGGCCTCCGCGTCGGCCCCGCCGCACGGGCCCGCCGGCTGCTGCAGGCAACGCGCGCGGTGGACATGATCGGCGCGGTGGCGGGCATGGCGACGGCCGCCCAAATGGCCCACTTGGCCCATGTGGCCCATGTGGCCGACTCGCCCTCGAATCCCGATGACGCACCGGCGGCGCTCAGCGCCCTGTATGTCCTGGGCGCCGCGCTGCCCGTGGCATCGATCGCCATGATGGGACGTGGCAGGTCGATACACAGGGCGATCGCGTCCGCCGCCAACCTGTCGCTGGTCACGGCCACCTCGGTCGGCCTGCTGGTGTGGCAATTGCGCGAAGCCCTGGGCCGGACAGATTCCGTCAGTGAGCACGTGGGGGTGGACGCGACGGCCGCCGTCACCTGGGTGGCGGCGGCCGTCGGTACCGCAACGCAGATCGTGTCCACCACCCTGCAGCGCCGATCCGACCGGATACACGCGCAGCCGATGGGCACCCTGGTGCGTTCACAAGGGCTGCAAGATCTCGCAGCCCACGCCACGGGGGTGGCGGCGCAGGCCGCAAGGCCGCCGCAAGCGCGCCACGCATGGGACAATCCTGCGGATGAGCTTGCCACTGCCCGCGCAACGCTATGACCGGCGGATCGTGGGCTGGCTCTCGCTGGCGCAGCTGGTCACCTGGGGCAGCGTGTTCTACACATTCGCCCTGTTCATGGAACCGATCGAGCGCGAGCTGGGCATCACGCGCGCCCAGAGCTCGCTGGCCTTCAGCCTGGCACTCGGGATGGACGGCCTGCTGGCCTACCCGGTGGGCCGCTGGATCGACCGGGGCCATGAACGCATCGTCATCACGAGCGGTTCGTTCCTCATCGCCGCCGGCCTCGCACTGCACACCCTGGTGGACAGCGTCGCCTCGTTCTACGCGGTCTGGATGGTGCTGGGCGCAGGCCTGGCCGCCAGTGCCTACAACCCGGTGTTCGCCGTGGTCACGCGCCGCTACCCGCTGGACTTCCGGCGGGCCATCATCACCCTGACCTTCCTGGGCGGGCTGGCCAGCACCGTGTTCATTCCGCTCACGGCCTGGTTGATCGACGCCCTGGGCTGGCGCCCGGCGCTCGGGGTCCTGGCCGTGCTTCCCCTGCTGGTGTGCGCACCGATCCATTGGCGCATGCTCCGGGACGCCCCGCCGCCCACGACGCCCACGGCCTCACCGCACCCGCACGATCACAGCGCCAGCGAGCAGGCCGAGCGCGCCCGCCTGATGCGCAGCGCGCCCTATCTCCTGGTGGCCTTTTTCGTGGTGACCATGATGGGCGTGGTGGCGGCCCTGCCCGCGCACATGGTGAGCCTGCTGCGCGAAGCGGGCTTGCCGCCGGCCTGGGTGGTGGTGGTGCCGGCGAGCATCGGCGTGATCCAGGTGGTGGGACGCTTGCTGCTGTTCGTGATGGAGCCTCACACCGACCCGCACCGGGTCAACCGGGTGATCCCGATGCTGATTCCCCTGGGGCTGGCGGTGCTGCTCGCCTCGAACGGCAGCATCGCGCTGGCGGGCCTGTTCGTGGTGCTGTTTGGCCTGGGCAACGGCATGGTCACCATCGTCAAGGGCACGGCGGTGGCGCAATACGTGAGCCGCACGCAGGTGGGCGCGCTCAATGGCGCGATGGGCGTGCCCACCGCCGTGGCGCGCGCGTCGGCGCCGTGGCTGATGGGGCTGGTGTGGTCACCCGAGAGCGGCTACACCGCCGGCCTGTGGGGGCTGGTGATCGCCAGCCTGGCGGCAACGCTGGCGCTGTGGGCGGCGCAGCGCGTGGCGCGGCTGCCCGCGTGAGGCCGTCAGGGCATCAAAGGTTGGGGGCCAGCATCCGCTCGAGGTCCGCGCGCGGCGCGCCGCGGCGGCGGGCCTGGTCCTCGAGCTGGTCTTCGCCGATCTTGCCGACGTTGAAGTACACGGCCTGCGGGTGGGCCAGGTAGAAGCCGCTGACGCTGGCCGCCGGCATCATGGCGAGGCTCTCGGTCAGGCCCATGCCGATGTCCTGCGGCTGCAGCAGCTTGAACATCTCGCGCTTGACGCTGTGGTCGGGACAGGCCGGATAGCCCGGCGCGGGGCGGATGCCGCGGTATTTCTCGGCGATCAGGTCTTCGCTCGCAAGCTGTTCGTCGGCCGCATAGCCCCACAGGTCCTTGCGCACGCGCTCGTGCAGGCATTCGGCGAAGGCCTCGGCCAGGCGGTCGGCCAGGGCCTTGAGCATGATGGCCGAATAGTCGTCGTGGTCGTCGAGGAAATACTTTTCCTTCTTGTCCACGCCCATGCCGGCGGTGACTGCAAACGCGCCCACGTAATCGCGCACCCCCAGCGGCTGGCCCGTCGCATCGAATTTCGGCGCGACGAAATCCGCCAGGCAGCGGCTGGGGCGCATCACGCCATCCACCGCCTGCTTCTCGGCCTGCTGGCGCAGCCCGTGCCAGGTCAGGGCCACCTGTGCGCGTGATTCATCGGTATAGAGCTCGATGTCGTCATCATGAACGCTGTTGGCGGGCCACAGGCCCATGACCGCATGGGCCGTGAGCCAGCGGCCCTCGATCAGGCGCTTCAACATGCGCTGGCCGTCGGCGTACACGCGCACGGCCTCGGTGCCCACGACCTCGTCCTTCAGGATGGCCGGGAAGGGGCCAGCCAGGTCCCAGGTCTGGAAGAAGGGGCCCCAGTCGATGTACCTGGCCAGTTCGGCCAGGTCGAAGTTGCGGAACACGCGGCGTCCGATGAACTTGGGTACCGGCGGGGTGTAGGCGCGCCAGTCGATCGGCGTCTTGTTGGCGCGCGCCCGGGTCAGCGGCCACAGCGGCACCTGCTTCTTGCTGGCGTGCAGCTGGCGCACCTTCTCGTAGTCGGCGTTGAGGTCGGCGATGTACTTGCTGGCCTGGTCGGACAAGAGGCTCTGGGCCACGCTCACGCTGCGCGAGGCATCGGGCACATAGACCACCGGCCCTTCGTAGTACGGCGCGATCTTGACCGCGGTGTGCACCCGGCTGGTGGTGGCACCGCCTATCAGCAGCGGGATCTTGCGGATTCGGAAATGGTCGTCCTTCTGCATCTCGGCGGCGACGTACTGCATCTCCTCGAGGCTGGGCGTGATCAGGCCTGACAGGCCCACGATGTCCGCGCCCTCGACCTTGGCGCGCGCCAGGATCTCGTGGCAGGGCACCATCACGCCCATGTTCACCACCTCGAAGTTGTTGCATTGCAGGACCACGGTGACGATGTTCTTGCCGATGTCGTGCACGTCGCCCTTGACGGTGGCGATCACGATCTTGCCCTTGGCGCGCACGTCCTGGCCGGCGGCTTCCTGCCGCTTCTTTTCTTCCTCGATGTAGGGAATGAGGTGGGCGACCGCCTGCTTCATGACGCGCGCGGACTTGACCACCTGGGGCAGGAACATCTTGCCCTCGCCAAAGAGGTCGCCCACGATGTTCATGCCGTCCATCAGGGGGCCTTCGATCACGTGCAGCGGGCGGCCGCCCTGGGCCAGCACGTCGCGGTAGGCCTCCTCGGTGTCCTCGGTGATGAAGTCGGTGATGCCATGCACCAGCGCGTGCGAGAGGCGCTGCCTGACGTTGCCGGCGCGCCATTCATTGCGCTTGCTGTCGTCGCGCGCGGCGCCCTTGGCCTGCTCGGCGATCTCCACCAGGCGCTCGCCCGGGGAGACGTAAGGCTCCCCTTCGGGGATCCGGGGGCGGCGATTGAGCACCACGTCCTCGACCCGCTCGCGCAGCGTGGGCTCGAGGTCGTCGTACACGCCGACCATGCCGGCGTTGACGATGCCCATGTCCATGCCGGCCTGGATCGCGTGATAGAGGAAGACGGTGTGGATCGCCTCGCGCACCGGGTCGTTGCCCCGGAAGGAGAAGCTCACGTTGGACACGCCGCCCGAGACGCGCGCGCCGGGCAGGTGCTGTTTGATCCAGCGCGTGGCCTGAATAAAGTCGACCGCGTAGTTGTCGTGCTCCTCGATGCCGGTGGCGATGGCGAAGATGTTGGGGTCGAAGATTATGTCCTCGGGCGGGAAGCCGAGGTCGTCCACCAGCAGCCGGTAGGCGCGCTCGCAGATCTCGATCTTGCGCTGGTAGGTGTCGGCCTGGCCTTTTTCGTCGAAGGCCATCACCACGGCGGCGGCGCCATAGCGTCGGATCAACTTGGCCTGGTGGCAAAACGGCGCCTCGCCCTCTTTCAGGCTGATGGAGTTGACGATGGCCTTGCCCTGGATGCAGCGCAGGCCAGCCTCGATCACCTCCCACTTGGAGCTGTCGACCATGATCGGCACGCGGGCGATGTCGGGCTCGGAGGCAATCAGGTTCAGGAAGCGCACCATGGCCGCCTTGCTGTCAAGCATGGCCTCGTCCATGTTGATGTCGATGATCTGCGCGCCGTTTTCCACCTGCTGGCGGGCGACGGCCAGGGCCTGCTCGTATTCACCGGCCAGGATCAGGCGGGCAAAGGCCTTGGAACCAGTGACGTTGGTGCGCTCGCCGATGTTCACGAACAGGGCGCCAGCGCCAAGCGTGACAGGCTCCAGGCCCGCCAGGCGCATGGGCGGCACGGTGACCGCTTTCGTGGCGGGTGCGGAGTCGTTCGGGGTCGGGGCGCTGGGCTGCATGGCTCACCTTGCGGGGGGTTGGCCGGCCAATCCGGCAAAACGGGGCAGGTGAGCGCGGTTCGGTTCTTCTCAAGCCTGGCGGCCGGACGGGCCGGACGCTGCAGCGCTCCTTGAGCTGAACCCTGATTTTAACGGGTGGCCGCCGCGCGAGGCGGGCTTCATGTTGGCGATTGCAGGGGTTCCTGGATGAAAGCCTCGACCCGCCGTCGGATCTCCGCTGGCGGCATGTCCCGCAGCGCCAGGTCGGACTCGCTTGCGGGTCGCAGCACGCCGTCCTCGGACCGGGCCCAGGGCGCGAAGCGCTCGCCCTGCAGGTGGGCAAAGCGATGGTAGGTGTCGATCAGCCGCTCCGTCAGGCGGCTGGCGATCTCCGGGGGCGCGGCGGGGTGCCGGATGGTGGCGCGCAGCACCAGCGAGGCCAGGGCCCAGGTCTCCTGCTCGTGCGGAAGGAAAGAGGTCAGCAGGGTGGACGCGCCCTGATTCCAGAGACTTTCCTGGGTGCCGATCGACAGGCCATAGCGCACGGCGACTGACAGGTCCTGCGGCGTGTGGCGCGCGCCCGCCGACAGCAGGTGCAGGGCGTTGTACTGCTCGACGTGGAACATCTCGTGGGCCAGCAGCGCGGGCACAACCTGCAGCGCCAGGTCGGCCAGTGGCGACGGCGCGCCTGTCAGAAACTCCTCGCTCAGGTTCACGATCCCGGCATCGAGGTCCTCGCGTGGCGTCATGCCTGCGGCCAGGAGGTGGGTCGGCTCAAAGCACAGCCGAAACCGGCTGTCGGTGCCGGCGGCCTGCCGCGCCGGACTGGGCAGCACCGGCATGCGGGCGGCCACCTGCCGCAGCAGGGACTCCCGTTCGGACGGGGTACGCGGGCACCAGCTGGAAGATTGCGCCTTCGCCATCCAGTCCAGCGACACCTCCTCCACGATGCGCCCGGCATGCTGGTCGAACGCTTTGATCAATTGGGTGTCCGCAGGCAAGGCCGACAGCAGGTGGTACTGCAGGGAAAGCACCTCTGGCGTCTCGGTGGGCGCCTTCGTGCGGTGGGCGGCCTGCAGGATCCCCAGGGCCACGCCCAGGATCTCGTCGCGCGTGAGCCCTTGGCCAGCCAGGTGGTCCGGTTCCGGCCCGAGCAGGCGATTGAGCCGGGCCACGCTGCCGCGAAACGACGCGGCATCCGCCAGCAACTCCTGTGCCGGGACCCCCAGGCGGGCTAATCCCTGACGGCCTGCGGTGAAAACCGGTACGCGCAGGATCTTCTCGGGCAGGCCGTCCAGCGAGGTCAGCGTCGTGATAGGCCGCGGTCGCCCGTGCGCGCCCGCAACGGCCTAGGTGTCGGGGCCCACCCGCCCCAGGCCAGCGGCACGCCAGGCGCCGCCAAACATCCGTCCGATCATGCCGACCTCCGATTCAGAACACGCAGAGGACTGTTCGGAACCGGTTCGGCTCGTCAGTTCCGGCACGCTCGAGCGCGCCGGCTTCTTGAGGCGCAGCCCAGGGTCGCCCGTCAGGGGGCGATCGCGCGCGGGCGCAGGGTCAGGCGGCTTCGCGGTAGAAGAAATCGCGCCGCACGCTGCGCGCCGCCAGCGGCGCCACCGCCTGGCCGATCGCGGCGATGTGCTCGGGGGTGGTGCCGCAGCAGCCCCCCACGATGTTGATCAGGCCCTCGGCCGCGAACTCGCGCAGCAGGCGGGCCGTCACCTCGGGCGTTTCGTCAAAGCCCGTCTCGCTCATGGGATTGGGCAGGCCGGCGTTGGGGTAGCAGCTGATGAACGTGTCTCCGGCCACCTTGGCCAGCTCCTGGATGTAGGGCCGCATCAGCGCCGCGCCCAGCGCGCAATTGAGGCCTACCGCCAGGGGCTGGGCGTGGCGCACGCTGTGCCAGAAGGCGGCCACGGTCTGGCCGCTCAGGATGCGGCCCGAGGCGTCGGTGACGGTGCCGCTGATGATCAGGGGCAGGCGCTCGCCTGATTTTTCAAAGTATTCATCGACCGCGAACAGGGCGGCCTTGGCATTGAGCGTGTCGAAGATGGTCTCGAGCAGCAGCAGGTCGACCCCACCCTCGACCAGCGCCTGGGTCTGCTCGTAATAGGCCGCCCGCAATTGCTCGAAGTCGACGTTGCGCGCACCCGGGTCGTTCACGTCGGGGCTGATGCTGGCGGTGCGCGGCGTGGGGCCCAGGGCGCCAGCCACAAAGCGCGGTTTGTCCGGCGTGGAGAACTTGTCGACGGCCTCGCGCGCCACGCGGGCCGAGGCCAGGTTCAACTCGCGCGCCAGGTGGCCCAGCGCGTAATCGTCCTGGGCGATGGTGGTGGCGCCGAAGGTGTTGGTCTCGATGATGTCGGCGCCCGCGGCCAGGAAACCCTCGTGGATGTCGCGGATCACGTCGGGACGGGTGATGCTGAGAAGCTCACCGTTGTTCTTCAAGTCCTTGCCGTGGTCCTTGAAGCGCTCGCCGCGCACCTGGACCTCAGTCAGGCGCAGGCGCTGGATCATGGTACCCATGGCGCCATCAATCAGGACGATGCGCTGCGCGAGCAGGGCCGGCAGGGTCTGGGCGCGGGTGTAGGCGGGGGTGGGATTCATGATCCCCCGATTGTAGAAAGGACGCCAACTGCGACGACAATCGCAGGCATCTTGCTCGCCGCCGACGCCCCCTCTCCCACCGCCGCGCCGTCTGCCGTCTCGTGCGCCCCCCTGCCGGTGCTGCGCGAGGTCTTCGGCTACGAACAGTTTCGCGGGCCGCAGGCGGCCATCATCGACCATGTCTGCGCTGGCGGCGACGCGCTGGTACTCATGCCCACCGGCGGCGGCAAGTCGCTGTGCTACCAGGTGCCCGCCATCGTGCGCCAGCGCCGCGGCCAGGGCATCACGGTGGTGGTCTCGCCGCTGATCGCGCTGATGCACGACCAGGTCGGCGCCCTGCACGAGGCGGGGGTCGAAGCGGCCTTCCTCAACTCCACCCTCAGCGGCGAAGAGGCCAACGCCGTCGAAAAGCGCCTGCTGCGCGGCGAGATCACCCTGCTGTATGCCGCGCCCGAGCGCGTGACCACGCCGCGCTTCCTGGCGCAGCTCGACTCGCTGCACGAACGCAGCCAGCTGGCCCTCTTCGCGATCGACGAGGCGCATTGCGTGAGCCAGTGGGGCCACGACTTCCGCCCCGAGTACCGCGCGCTCACCGTGCTGCACGAGCGCTACGCCGGCGTGCCGCGCGTGGCCCTGACCGCCACCGCCGACGCGCTCACGCGCCAGGACATCATCGAGCGTCTGCAGCTGGAAGATGCCGGCCAGTTCGTCAGCAGCTTCGACCGGCCCAACATCTCCTACACCATCGTCGAGAAGCAGGACGCCACCCGGCAGCTGGTGCGGTTCATCGACACCGACCACGCGGGCGAGGCCGGTATCGTCTATTGCCAATCGCGCAAGCGCGTCGAGGAGATCGCGCAGACCCTGTGCGACGAGGGGGTCACGGCCCTGCCCTATCACGCAGGACTGGACGCCGCGGTGCGCCAGCGTCACCAGGACCGCTTCCTGCGCGAAGAGGGCATCGTGATGGTGGCCACCATCGCCTTCGGCATGGGCATCGACAAGCCCGACGTGCGCTTCGTCGCGCACCTGGACATGCCCAAGAACATCGAGGGCTACTACCAGGAGACCGGCCGCGCGGGGCGCGACGGCCTGCCCGCCGCCGCCTGGATGGCCTACGGCCTGCAGGACGTGGTGAACCAGCGGCGCATGATCGACGAGAGCCCCGCGGGCGAGGACTTCAAGCAGGTGATGCGCGGCAAGCTCGACGCGCTGCTGGGGCTGGCCGAGGCTACCGACTGCCGGCGGGTGCGGCTGCTGGGGTATTTCGGGGAAGAAAGCCAGGCTTGCGGAAATTGCGACAACTGCCTCTCGCCCCCCAAGGTCTGGGACGGCACCGATGCCGCGCGCAAGCTGCTGTCCACCATCTACCGGGTGCAGCAGGCCAGCGGCATCGCCTTCGGCACCGGCCACATCATGGACATCGTGCGGGGCAAGGCCACCGACAAGGTCAAGCAGTTCGGGCACGACCGGGTCAGCACCTTCGGCATTGGCGCCGCCTTCAGCGAGGGGCAGCTGCGCGGCGTGCTGCGGCAATTGATCGCGGTGGGCGCGGCGGCGGTCGACGGGCAGGCCTTCAACACCCTGCGCCTGACCGAGGGCTCGCGCGCGGTGCTGCGCGGCGAACAGGCGGTGAGGCTGCGCGAGGCCATCGCCGCGCCGCCCTCCGCCCGCAGCCGGCGCACGCCGTCTGCCAAGCCCGCAGCAGCAGCGGCGGCCGTGGCGGCCGGCCTGACCGACGCCGGCCAGGCGCGGTATGCCGCCCTCAAGGCCTGGCGCGCCGAGGTCGCACGCGAGCACAACCTGCCGGCCTACGTGATCTTTCATGACGCCACGCTGGCCGCGATCGCCGCACTGGACCCGCACAGCCTGCAAGACCTGCAAACCGTCAGCGGCATCGGCGCCAAGAAGCTCGAGGCGTATGGGCAGGAGGTGCTGCGCGTGGTGGGGTCGGCGGGCTGAGGGTTGGCCGCCGTGGGCGTGACGTTTCGACGTCAGGCACGCGCTGACAGTCGCTCGAGCTCGGAGGCATTGCGGGCACACACCTCCCGGAAATCGTCGCTGATGCGCGCATCGTCCGCCGCCATCGCCCAGAACGCCTGGGCCGCGGGCAAGGCCTCGCGCCAGGCCGCCCGTTCCGCCGGCAGGGGCAGCGGCGGCGCGAAAGCCGGCGTGACGACCTCGGCGGCTCGCGCAGGCGCGTAACGCATGGGGAGCATGTCGTAGACCGGCGCCAGCTGCAGCCCGGGTCGAAAGGCAAGGTTGCCCTCGTGCATATCGGTGTTGGCGATCAACCGGCCAAAGTGCCAGACACGCGCGATGACCTCCTGCGTCTGCACGGAGATCCACCCGCGCGCCTGCAGGGCCTGGGCGCCAGGCAGCCAGGACGGCGAGGGCAGGCCGAACAAGCCTGCATTGAGGGCGGCCCAGGTGCACACGGGTGAGCGCCCCAGGGCGCCGTGGCGGTCGAACCGCTGCGCCTCGAGATAGGTACGGCCTGCGGCCTGGAGCAAGCGGCTGGCGGCGGTGGGAATACCCAAGCGGCCCGCGAGCGCGCGGCTGGCCAGGTGTTCGCACACCAGCAGGTCAGACCAGCGCTGGCTGGTGGGCGAACCGTCAGCGCCGGAGAACTTCACCAGCACGTGGCGCCACTCGCCGCCGCTTTCGCGCGTGGCCGTGAACTTGGGGAACTCACCCCCGGCGGACGAGGCCGGGTCGCCATGGCTCAAGGCCGCTGCGGCGAGCCTGGCGTAGGCGTCGGGCCAGGTGTCGTCGGTGATCGGGGGTGGCGGCTGTTGGGAGCGCTCCAGCCAGGCGCGCAGGGCGGGTTCGCCCAGGACATAGCAACCCGGCAGGTCGGTCCCGAGCAGGCTCAGGGCGTGCAGCGCATCGTCGTCGGACCACTGCAGGGGATCCGAGGGGACTTGCATCAGCGCCGCGTGCCTGCGCGCGAAGTGGCGGCCCAGGAAACCTTGGGGCCGCGCGTCATCGAGCGGGTAGGGCAAGCCGTCGAACCAGCCGTCAGCCATCGAAGGGTCCAGGGGCCACGGGCAGGCCTCGCGCCACTGAAGGGCGCACCCGGCCGGGTGCAGCGGGGCCAGCAAGGCGACCTCGTGGGGTTGGCCGCTGTCGTCAATGCGATAGAGCGGCAGCGGGTCCCACCGGGTGCGAACGGGCCGGCGGGCGGCATAGGCCGTGCGCCGGGCCTGCCCCAGCGAAATGACCTGGGGCCCCAGCGCCTGCACGGCGCGCATCAGCGTGGCGCGGCTCACCCCCAGGCGAACCAGCAACTCACCGGCGGGCTGTCGGCCCCAGTTCCGCAGGGCATGGAGGAGGTTGTCTGTGCTCGACATGAAACGATTACTGAAAACACAAGATGTTGTTTTTAAACGATATTTAAATTTTGATCAACTTTTTATGAAACGATTAATGAAACTATTTTTGATCAGATGATAGCCCCTGCGCGACCGCTCCCGGAACCCCCTCGCCCGCGCGCGAGGGCAGATCCCCGACAATCCGCGGATGACTGAACCCGTCGCCAAGCCGCCCCTCCCCGACCGCCTCTGCACCGACCCCGCCAGCCCGCACCACCTGGCCGCCGCCTTCGAGCACGACATCGGCATCCGCCTCAATGGCAAGGAACAAAAGAACGTCGAGGAATACTGCATCAGCGAAGGCTGGATCAAGCTGCCTGCCGGCAAGACGCTGGACCGCCGGGGCCAGCCGCTCCTGATCAAGCTCAAGGGCCGGGTCGAGGCGTTCTACAAGGACTGAAGCCCCCGATCGGGGCCTTCAATTAAATGCCGTATTTGCCATAAATATGGCGTTTTTGCTTTTTAATCCTGCATTTGCTATAAACAAGGCCCTCTCCTATCCCCCCGGTGCCCATGCCTGCCCTCACCGATCTGGCCGACCTCGGCCGCGAAGTCGCCCGCCTGCGTAAGGCACAGGGCCTGACGCAGGCGCAGGTGGGTGCGCTCACGGGTCTGGGCCAATCCACGCTCGCCCGCTTCGAAACCGGCAAGGTGCCGGAGTTCGGCACCGCCAAGCTGCTGCGCGTTCTGGCGGTCTTGGGCCATGGCCTGGCCGCTGCGCCCCTCACGCGCCGCTTCACCCTGGACGACGCACTGGCGCAGCGCCGGGAAGATGCGGGCAAGGCCCAGACCGGCCCATGAAGCTCACCGTCTTCGTCCATGACCAACCGGTGGCGACGCTCGAGTCGCCCGACGGTTTCGGTCACGTCGTGAGCTACCACCCCCAGGTCGCCTCCGAGCAGTTCATCTCGCTGCTGATGCCGGTGCGCACCGCGTCCTACGCCTACCCCGAGCTGCATCCGGTGTTTCGCATGAACCTGCCCGAGGGCTTCCTGCTGTCGGTGTTGCAGGAGCAGCTGGGGCCTCATGTGGGCGCCTCTGCGATGAACCTGTTGGCGGTCGTGGGCCGCAATGCCATTGGCCGGGTCAAGGTCGCACCGGACAACGCGGATCCGAACGCACAGCCCCAGCCCTTCGAGCTCGAAGGCATCCTGCGGGGTGACAACCGCGAAGCCGCCTTCCTGGATCTGGTGAGGCGCCACGTGCTCTCGGGTGTCTCGGGCGTGGTGCCCAAGTTCCTCTCACCCGCCGCGCTCGGCAGCCACCGCAAGGCCACGCTGGCCACCGAGCGCTACATCGTCAAGGGCACCACGGCGAGCCTGCCGGGTGTTGCGCTCAACGAGCACCTGTGCATGGAGGTGGCGCGCGAGGCGGGCATCGCCACGGCGCGCACGCAGGTCTCCGATGACGGCCAGGCCCTGGTGGTTCATCGCTTTGATTACGCCGATGACGGCACCACGCGCCTGGGAATGGAGGACCTGTGCAGCTTGCTGGCCCTGCGCCCCGAGCAGAAGTACGAATCCACCTGGGAGCGGGTCGCCAACCGCATCCAGGATGTCACGCCCCCCGCGCGACACGCGCAAGTGCTCTCGCCCCTGGCCGACTTGCTGCTTCTGACCTACGCGCTGCGCAATGCGGACTGCCACACCAAGAACATCGCCCTGCTCTATTCAGGGTTCGACGACATCCGGCTTGCGCCGGTCTATGACATGCTGACCATCAACGTCTACGACGACTATGCCCACAACCCGCCGGGCCTGTCCGTCGAAGGCCGCAGCACCTGGGAGCCAGGCCGGTCACTCGAGCGCTTTCTTCAGATGCGGTGCGGGATCCGCCCCGCGCAGACCCGCGAGCGCATTGAAAGAATCTGCGAGGCCATGGTCAAGGTCAGTCCTCGCGTGGTCGAAGCCGCACGCACACACGCTGGTTTTGCGGCCATTGCGCCGCGCATGCTGCACGCCTGGAACGAGGGCATGAACAGCCTGCGCCTGCAAAAAACCTGGAGCCTGCCAGGGCTGACCGAAGTGATCGCACACGCAGGCTGGACCGGCGCTGCGCGTCCCAAGCCCCCCAAGCCAGAGAAAGTAGGTCGCTCGCCCCTGTTGGCGCCACGCTAAGCGCTCGGCAGCGGCGCGTGGCCTCTCACGGGACCCGGGCACCTCAATTTCCGTCGAGCACCCGTACCTTGATGCTGCGCCCCTTGACGCGCGCCGCACTGAGCCGGCTGGCCACCTGCGGTGCGATCGCGCGGTCCACCGCCACATAGGTGGAAAACTCGTTCACGTCGATCTTGCCCACCTGTTCGCGCGTGTAGCCCAGGTCGGCGGTGAGCGCGCCCAGCACGTCGCCGGGTCGGATCTTGTCCTTGCGGCCCGCCTGCAGGTGCAGCGTCGCCATCGGCGGCACCAGCGGACCGCCCGGCGCGGGCGTGAGCTCGGTCACCGGGTGCCACACGCTTTCGTGCCCCAGCAACTGGTCGATGCGTCCCACCGCGCCCATCTCGTCCAGGCTTGCCAGGTTCAGCGCCAGCCCGCTTTCGCCAGCCCGGCCCGTGCGGCCGATGCGGTGCACATGCACCTCGGGGTCGGGCGTCACGTCCACGTTGATCACCGCCGCCAGGTTCGCGATGTCCAGGCCGCGCGCCGCCACGTCGGTGGCCACCAGCACCGTGCAGCTGCGATTGGCAAAGCGCACCAGCACCTGGTCGCGTTCGCGCTGCTCGAGTTCGCCAAACAGCGCCAGCGCGTGAAAGCCCCGGGCCTGCAAATCGGCAGCCACCTCGCGGCACCGGGCCTTGGTGTTGCAAAACGCCAGCGCGCTGACCGGCCGAAAGTGCTCGAGCAGGCGCGACACCGCGGGCAGGCGCTCGCCCGCCTTCACCTCGTACCAGCGCTGCTCGATCTGACCGCCCGCGTGCTGGGCGTCGACCTTCACCGTCACCGGCTCGCGCATGAACTGGCCGGCCAGCTTGGCGATGCCCTCGGGGTAGGTGGCCGAGAACAGCAGGGTCTGGCGCGCGCTCGGGCACTGCTTGGCGACGGTCACGATGTCGTCGAAGAAACCCATGTCCAGCATGCGGTCGGCCTCGTCGAGCACCAGCGTGTTCAGGGCGTCCAGCTGCAGGCTGGTGCGCGCCAGATGGTCCATCACCCGCCCGGGCGTGCCCACCACGATGTGCGCGCCGTGTTCGAGCGTGGCCAGCTGCCCCCGCAGCGGCACGCCGCCGCACAGGGTCACCACCTTGATGTTGTCCTCGGCGCGCGCCAGGCGCCGCACCTCCAGGGTCACCTGGTCGGCCAGCTCGCGCGTGGGGCACAGCACCAGCGCCTGCACCGCAAAGCGCCTCGGGTTCAGGTTGGCGAGCAGGGCCAGCGCGAAGGCCGCGGTCTTGCCGCTGCCGGTCTTGGCCTGGGCGATGAGGTCCTTGCCCAGAAGCGCCGGCGGCAGGCTGGCCGCCTGGATGGGGGTCATCTCCGTGTAGCCCAGGCGCTGCAGGTTTTCAAGGGCGGCGGGCGAGAGGGGGAGCGTGTTGAAGGCAGTGGCGGGCATCGCCCGATCATTTCACATCGGGCATCACGGACAATGCGCGGATGCGAAAGAACGATTGGGCCTCGCGGGTGATGACGCTGCTTCAGGGCGGCAACGCGCCGGCGGCCCTGGCACAGATCAAGGTGGCCCCCGGCCCATGACCTTTCTCTCGCTGGGCCTCACGCCCGATCTCGTGCGCTCCGCGTTCGACCTGGGCCTGTCGCAGCCGACCCCCATACAGACCGAGGCGATCCCCGCCGTGCTGCGTGGCGCCGACGTGCTGGCCCTGGCCCCCACGGGCTCGGGCAAGACGGCAGCCTTCGCGCTGCCCCTGCTGCAACGGCTACTGACCGAGTCGGCCCTCTCCTCCTCGCCTGCGCCGCGCCGCGTGCGCGCACTGGTGCTGGTGCCCACGCGCGAACTCGCGGCGCAGGTCGGCGAGGTGTTTCGCCGCCTGGGGCAAGCGCCGCGGGTCGGCGCGGGGGATGCCCCGGGCGCGACGCGCCCGCTGCGGGTGGCGGTGCTGTTTGGCGGCGTCTCAGTCAATCCGCAGATGATGGGCCTGCGCGCAGGCGCCGAGGTGGTGGTCGCCACGCCCGGGCGCCTGCTCGATCTGATGCAACGCAACGCGCTGCGCCTGTCGCACGTCGCCACGCTGGTGATCGACGAAGCCGACCGCCTGCTCGATCTGGGCTTCGCCGACGAACTCGCGTCCGTGCTGGCCGCCCTGCCCCGCCGACGGCAAAACCTCTTTTTCTCAGCCACCTTTCCCGACGCGGTACGCGCCCTGGCCGAACCGATGCTGCACGCGCCGGTCCGCATCACACTCGATGCGCGGGCGGTGCAGGCCAGCACCGATGCGCCTGAAACGGGGGTGCAGGGCGCGCCATCCGGCACCCTCGTGCAACGCGCTCTCCAGGTCGCTCCTGCGCAGCGCGCGATGTTGCTCAGGCACCTGATTCAAACCTGCGGCTGGTCACGCACGCTGGTGTTCGTGGCCACGCGCTACGCCGCCGACCATGTGGCGTGGAAGTTGTACAAGGCCGGCATCTACGCCACGCCCCTGCATGGCGACATGAGCCAGGGCCAGCGCACCGAGGTGCTGCAGCAGTTCAAGGACGGCCGCTGGGACGTGGTGGTCACCACCGACCTGGCCGCGCGCGGCATCGACATCCCGGACCTGCCGGTCGTCGTCAACTTCGACCTGCCGCGGTCGGCCGACGACCATGTGCACCGCATCGGCCGCACCGCACGCGCGGGCGCCAGCGGTCTGGCCGTGAGCTTCGTGAGTGCCGGCACCGAGGCGCACTGGCGCTTGATCGAAAAGCGCCAGGGCCTGGTGCTGGCGCGTGAGCAGGTGCCGGGCTTCGAGCCGCAGGAAGTCCCAGCGAACGATGCTGCCACGCCGACCGATGAGGCCGCAGCGGCCGTCAAACCCACGGGCGGCATCAAGGGCAAGCGCCCCAGCAAGAAAGACAAGCTGCGCGCCGCGGCCCTGGCAGCGACGCGCGCGCAGGAGCCGTGATGGACGACGCCAACCAGATCCAGGTACCCGAGTCCTTCCTCGCGCTGTTCGCCGCGCGCGGCGGCTATCGCCTCACCGAGACCATGGCCCATGTGCGTGAGCGCTACGAGCTGTGCGAAGACCTCGCGCAGATGCTCACCGAGCAGGCGCGCCTCACGCAATTCCAATTGGGCATCACGGAAGAAGACGTGCTCGGGAAAATGCGTCAGGCGCTCATGGTGGAAGATTCTCCCGTGCCACCGCCGCAGGCCCAGTGGGTGGTGAGGCGGCTGGCAGAACTCCTGGACTGGCCGCCGCTGCAAGACGGCGCCCCAGACCACGGCACCGGGGAGTCATGACCGCCACACGCGCTGGCGGGGCGCCTGCCAAGGCGGCTACTGCACGAACCCGACCGCCCGCGCCTCACGCACCTCCGGCTTGAGCCGGTGCTCGACCTCCAGCTGGTTGAGGAATTCCTCGGCGCTGAAGTCCGCGCCCAGGATCGTGACCTGGCGCTTCACCGCCGCGAAATCACCCGGGCATAGCTGGTCCAGCTTTTTCAGCCGGTCCGCGTGCGGCGGTGTGAGCCGGGCCTGGTCCCCCTGCAACGCCTCCACCACGAACATCCGCTCGCGCTGGGGCGCTGTCATCGGCTTGAAGCGGATCTTGAACGTGAAGCGCCGCAAGGCGGCTTGGTCGATGCGGTCAAAGAGGTTGGTGGTGCACACGAAGACGCCCGCAAACCGCTCCATGCCCTGCAGCATCTCGTTGACCTCGGTCACCTCGTAGGTGCGCTGCGCGCCGCGCCGGTCCTGCAGGAAGCTGTCCGCCTCGTCCAGCAGCAGCACCGCCTGCTCCGCCTCGGCCTCGCGGAACATCGCAGCCATGTTCTGCTCGGTCTCGCCCACGAATTTGCTCATGAGGTCGCTGGCCTGCTTGACCAGCAAGGGGCGCTCGAGCGCGCGGGCGATGTGCTCGGCCAGAGCCGTCTTGCCGGTGCCGGGCGGGCCGTAGAAGCACAAGGTGCCGTGGCCCCGGGCCTTGAGCGCCTGCACGATGCGCGGCACCTCGAAGCGGGTCTCGACATGCAGCATGTCCAGGTCGTAGGTGGTCACGCGGGGCCGCTCGCGGGCGTCGCCCCCCCGGTTGCCCAGCGCCACGTCGGCGTTGCGCAGCTGGCGCTCGATCAGTTTCTCGGTACTGGCGCCATCATCCTGGGCCAACCCGGCAAAGCGCACCGCCGTGCGGATCTGGGCCGGCGTGAGTCCCTTGCGCTCGGTCAGCCGCGCGATGAATGCGTCCGACACCGCCACGCCCTCCAGCGTCTTGCGCACCAGGCTCTCTCGCGCGCCAGGCGGCGGTGACTTGAGCTCCAGGTGGTAGGCGAAACGCCGGCGGAAGGCCGGGTCGATCTGCTCGATGCGGTTGGTGACCCAGATCGTGGGCACGGTGTTGGTCTCCAGGATCTGGTTGACCCAGGCCTTGCCGCTGACGCTGCCGCTGGGAGGCGCCATGCCCTGCTCGGCCCGCGCCATGAGCTGCGCGGCCTCGGAGCTGATCGGGGGAAAGACGTCCTCGACTTCATCAAAGAGCAGGGCCGCGTTCGCGCTGCCCTTGAGGAACACCTGCGCGATCTGCAAGGAGCGATAACGATCGCGCCCCGACAAGGAGTGCCCGTCGCGGTCGGCGTATTCGACCTCGAACAGCTCGAGGCCCGCCGCCTGGGCTGCGACCTTGGCCAGCTCGGTCTTGCCGGTGCCGGGCGGACCATACAGCAGCACATTGACGCCCGGCTCCTTGCGGGCCACCGCATTGCGCAGCAAGGCGCACAGCACCCGGGCGTCGTCCTGCACGAAACTGAAATCGGCCAGGCCCAGCCCGCTCTTGGAACAGGGGCGGGTGAAGACCGCCATCAATTCAGCCTGGTCGCGGTATTCGCGCATCAGGACGGGCGGCAGCTTCTCGCTGACCTTCATCAGATCGGCCAGATCAGTGATGTTGTGCTCGGAGATGAGGTTCTCGACCAGGCCAATGCGCTCCAGGCGCGAGCCGGCGCGCAGCGCCTCGCCGACTTCGGTGGCATTCACGCCCGCGACGTCCGCAATCGCCGCATAGGCCTCGGGCGCGTTGTTCACCTTGAATTCCACCAGGAGGCTGCGCAGGTCGCGCTGGTAGCGCGCGAGGGTGCCATACAGCAGCAGGGCGCGCTCGGCCCGATTGAGCTGCAGCAGGCCCGAGAGGGCGTCGATATTTTTCTCGACCAGGGTGGACTGCTTCTTCAGGGCGTGGGTGAGCCACTGGCCGGTGACCGCCAGCACGGACAGCAGGTCCCGGGGCTGGTCCTTGGCGTATTCGTCCAGGTAGAAAAACAGCGTGCCCTCTTCGTAGGGGCCGCGCCAGAGGCCGTGGCGCTCGAGGAAATCACGAGGGGAGAGGACCTCGTGGCCGCGCCAGAACTCGTTGTCGTGGCAGCGGCGGGCCAGGAATTCGCGCAGGCGCGCCAGGGCAGAGGCGGGCCACACCAGGTGGCGGCCAGCCAGCGCGAGCAGGCCGTTGAGGTCGCGTCGGACATTGAACTTGCCGCCCTGCTTGGCCGCCAGCGTGAGCACGAAATGCGAGCACATCAGGTCCAGCACCGGGGCGTCCCGCAGCCCCGGTGACGGCAGCACTTGCACATCGAGCGAACGCTTGACCATCGAGGCCTCCTGCTTGCGACGCGGCACACGATAACGCGGGACGATGCTACATGGAATACCCCTTTTCGCGGGGTCACGCGAAGGGCGTGGCCCCTGCCATCGCGCACGGCGTCGCACGACACACCTGTAACAATTCGCTTGGCGGGTACGCCGCTGCGGTACCCGGACAAGCGTCACGGTCAGCGGGAAGCGCGTCACGCCCGGCGTTAAAATCCTGGTTTCGTTCCGATCACGCGCCACGGCCCGACCAGGCCTCCAGGAAAACCGCCATGTCCAGCGACCCCACCCCCCACCACGCCGCCCCCGACTCGCAAGACCCCGTGGAACGCATCGTCCATAGCATGCCCATCGTGCTGCCCGTCGTCGGCGGCGTTCTGATCTTCCTGCTGGCCTTCATCGCCGTCTTCATGGCCTGACCCTGCTTCGGGTTACCGCGCCGCCACCCGGGTGGCGCGCCTGGCTGCCGGCCTGCCTCGCTTCGCGCGCGGGCGGGCCGTTTTCTTTGGGGCCGACGTTCACACGGCTGCTCCGCACCCTCTGCGCGCGCCTTTTGCAGCCCTTTGGTATTCATTTTCTGCGACATGCGGCCGCCCGCGCTGCCCACGCATAACCCCATGCAAGTTTTGCATGAAATCAAGGTGTGCCCCGACGCGGCTTCCTGGGCGGCTCCCTAAAATCGGGCACCTCTCCCGGCCGAGCACCCCTTGGCACCCGCCCAGGAAGCCCGCTTTCCCCAGCGCATCCGCCCGGCGCCCTGCGGAAATCAGGTTTCAACTTCAGGAGCTTTGGACATGAACTCTCCCACGATGCAGGGGCTGGGCCTCGCCGCCCCGGCCTGGGTGAAAAACGCGAAATTGAACGCCTGGGTCGCCGACATGGTGGCCCTGTGCAAGCCGGAGTCGGTCTACTGGTGTGACGGCAGCCAGGACGAATACGACCGCCTGTGCCAGCGGCTGGTGGACGCTGGCACCTTCAAGCGCCTGAACCCGGCCAAGCGCCCCAACTCCTACCTGGCCTGGTCCGACCCGAGCGACGTCGCCCGCGTGGAAGACCGCACCTACATCTGCTCGAAAAAGAAGGAAGACGCCGGCCCCACCAACAACTGGATGGACCCGGCCCAGATGCGCGCCACGCTGCAGCCGCTCTTTGACGGCTGCATGAGGGGCCGCACGATGTACGTGGTGCCCTTTTCCATGGGCCCGCTGGGCTCGCCCATCGCCCACATCGGCATCGAACTGTCCGACAGCGCCTATGTGGCGGTGAACATGAAGATCATGACCCGCATGGGCCGCGCGGTGTACGACGTGCTGGGGGTGGACGGCGAGTTCGTGCCCTGCGTGCACACCGTGGGCGCCCCCCTGGCGGCCGGCCAAAAGGACCAGACTGCCTGGCCCTGCAACAAGACCAAGTACATCGTCCACTACCCTGAGACCCGCGAGATCTGGTCGTATGGCTCGGGCTACGGCGGCAACGCGCTCCTGGGCAAGAAATGCTTTGCGCTGCGCATCGCCTCGACCATGGGACGCGACGAAGGGTGGCTTGCCGAACACATGTTGATCCTGGGGGTGACCGCGCCGACGGGCAAGAAGTACCACGTGGCCGCCGCCTTCCCCAGCGCCTGCGGCAAGACCAACTTCGCGATGCTGATTCCGCCCCAGGGCTTTGATGGCTGGAAGGTCACCACCGTCGGCGACGACATCGCCTGGATCAAGCCCGGCCAGAATGGACGCCTGTACGCGATCAACCCCGAGGCCGGCTACTTCGGCGTGGCCCCCGGCACCAACACGCTGACCAACCCCAACTGCATGGCCAGCCTGGACCGGGACGTCATCTTCACCAACGTGGCCCTGACCGACGACGGTGACGTCTGGTGGGAAGGTATGGGCGAGGCGCCCGCGCACGCCGTCGACTGGCAAGGCAAGGACTGGACGCCCGCCCTCGCCAAGGAAACCGGCGCCAAGGCGGCCCACCCGAACGCCCGCTTCACCGTGGCCGCCACCAACAACCCCGCCCTTGATTCGGCATGGGACGACCCGGCCGGCGTGCCGATCGACGCCTTCATCTTTGGCGGTCGCCGCTCCACCACCGTGCCGCTGGTAACCGAGGCACGCAACTGGACCGAGGGCGTCTACATGGCTGCGACCATGGGCTCGGAGACCACCGCCGCGGCCTTCGGCCAGCAGGGCGTGGTGCGCCGCGACCCCTTCGCCATGCTGCCCTTCGCCGGCTACAACATGGCCGACTACTTCCAGCACTGGCTGGACCTGGGCAAGCAGCTGCAGGCCTCGGGCGCCAAGCTGCCCAGGATCTACACCACCAACTGGTTCCGCAAGGGCGAGGACGGCAAGTTCGTCTGGCCCGGGTATGGCGAGAACATGCGCGTCCTCAAATGGATGATCGACCGCATCGAAGGCAGCGCCAAAGGCACCGAGCACGTGTTCGGCGTGAGCCCCTCGTATGCGGAATTGAACTGGGCCGGCCTGGACTTCAGCGCCGAGCAGTTCAAGACCGTCACCCACATCGACAAGGCAGCCTGGCAGCAGGAACTGAAGCTGCATGCCGAGTTGTTCGAGCAGCTGGCCTATCACCTGCCCGAAGAACTGAAGGCGACCAAGGCGCAGATCGAGCAGCGCCTGGCCGCCTGAAAGGCTGGCGGCCTGAAAACTCGAAACGCCTCGGTCGCTCTCGGGCCAGGCGCGCGGCGCGGGCGCGCGGCGTGGACGCAGCGGCTGGCGCGCGCATGAAGATCCAGCTGCTGTCCGACCTGCACCTGGAGGTGCACCCGCACTACCGCCCGGTGCCGGCGCCGGGCGCCGACCTGCTGGTGTTGGCGGGCGATATCGGCTCCTACCAGGCGGGCAGCCAGCTGGTGGACGCCGACTTCGGCCTGGGCCGCTTCTCGCCGCGCCAGGGCTGGCCCACGCCGGTGCTGTACGTGCCGGGCAACCACGAATACGACGCGCTCGAATTCGAGGCGACGCACGCGCGCCTGCGCCAGACCTGCGAGCGCCTGGCCATCACCTGGCTGGAGCGCGAGGTGCGCGTGATCGACGGCGTGCGCTTTGTCGGCACCACGCTGTGGTCTGACTTCGAGGCGCTGGTGCCACACCACGGGCCGCTGGCTGCCCAATTGAAAGCGCGCGAGAAGGCGCTGCGGGCCGCCGACTTCTACCTGCGCAAGAACTCCACGCTGCGCGGGGGCGAACACCTGCTGGCGCAGGACCTGCAGGTGCTCGGGCGCGAGTCCCAAGCCTGGCTGCGGCAGGCGCTGGCCATGCCCTTTGACGGCACGACGGTGGTGGTGACGCATTTCGCGCCCAGCCTGCGCAGCGCCGACCCGCGCTACGGTCTCACGCCCGGCACTGCGGGCTTTTGCAATGCGCTGGACGATCTGTTCGAAGGCGTGCAGTGGTGGCTGCACGGCCACCTGCATTGCCCGCAGGACTATGTGGCCCATGGCTGCCGCGTGGTGGCCAACACGCTGGGCTATGCGTCCAAGGGGGAACAGGCGACGTTCGGCGACACCTGCACGATCGACCTGGCGCGGGGCCGGGTGTCACGCTGAACTTCAATTGCAAGGCGGCGCCTCAGCGCCTGTTCAATCCGTCGAAGCAGGTGGACAGGATCAGGCGGATGATCTCTTCGTCGGAGTGCTGGCCGCCGGCCTTGAGGAATTCGACCACCGGGTCGCAAGCGCGGGCGAACAGGGTGTAGAGGACCGCCACCGGGGGCAGGGCCGGATTGAGCGCGCCTTCGGCCTGGGCCGCCTCGATCCAGCCCCCGAGCTGGTCGCTCACGCGCATGAGGCCGTCCATGTAATGAATGTTGCCCATGAGGGCGGCACGCAGGCTGGAGTTCTGGCTGGGGAGTGAAGGCATCTGGCCGGCCAGTTGCGTCTCCAGGGTCCAGCGCACGACGGCCTTGAGCTTGTCCAGGGGCGTGCCGGCCTCGGGCAGGCCGGCAACGAATTCGCAGGCCCGCGCCATGGCGCGGGCCATGGCCGCGGCCGCAAGGTCTTCCTTGCTCGGGAAATGCTTGTAGAGGCTGGCCTTGGCGATGCCCACGTCGGCGGCGACCTCGTCGACCGTCATGGCCTCGAAGCCTTTTTCCGCCAGGAGGCGGTTGACGGTCTGGATGATGGCCTCTTCACGCGCGGCCAGCATCTGCGCCTTGAAGGTGGGCTTGGCGCTGACCGGGTCGCGTGAGTTCATGGGCCAAATTCTAGGGGCCGGTGCGCGGGACTGCCGGCACTCGGGCTTTCCGGGCCGGCGGGCTGCCAGGGGGCAATTGGGCATACTCCCTCCTTTCTCCCGTGCCCGATCGCCCATGACCCCGTCCCGACGCGCCCAGACGCCCAGTTTTTCCCCGAGTGAATTCCGCAGCGCCCTGGGCATGTTCGCCACCGGCGTGACCATCGTCACCACCCTGAACGCCGAAGGCTCGCCGGTAGGCCTGACGGCCAACTCCTTCAACTCGGTCTCGCTGGAGCCGCCGCTGGTGCTCTGGAGCCTGTCGCGGGCGGCTGCTTCCCTGGCGGCCTTCGAGGCGGGGTCGCACTACGCCATCAACGTGCTGGCCGCCGACCAGAAGGCGCTGGCCGAGCGCTTTGCCAGCAAGTCCAGCGACCGCTGGCAGGGCGTGCAGGCCAGCGCGGGCGCTGGCGGCGCGCCCCTGATCGCAGGCGCGGCGGCCACCTTCGAATGCTTCAACCGCAGCCGCTATGACGAGGGCGACCACGTGATCTTCGTGGGCGAGGTCGAACGCTGCGCCTGGCGGCCCGAGGTCACGCCGCTGCTGTATCACGGTGGCCGCTTCTACACCGAGCATCCGCTCTGACCCGCGACGGATGATCCAGCGCAAGGACCACATCGACCGTGCCGCTTCCGTGCTGGTGGTGGCGTGCTGCCTGTTCTGGGGCTTCCAGCAGATCCTGATCAAGTCGGTGGTGCACGAGGTGCCGCCGCTATGGCAGGCCTCCATTCGCTTTGCCGGTGCGACGCTGCTGCTGTGGGTGTGGTGCCAGGTGCGGGGCGTGCCGCTGTTCACGCGGGACGGCACGCTGCGCGGGGGCCTGCTGGCCGGCGTGCTGTTTGCCGGCGAGTTCACCTGCATCTACCTGGGCCTGCGTGACACCACCGCCTCGCGCCTGACGGTGTTCCTCTACACCTCGCCCTTCGTGGTGGCCCTGCTGCTGCCGCGGCTGGTGCCGACCGAGCGCCTGCGCACCGCGCAGTGGGCGGGCCTGGTGATCGCCTTCGCAGCGGTGACGCTGGCCTTCGCCGAGGGCCTGTTCGGGCAGGCCGCCCTGCCCCGCCAGCTGCGGGGTGACGCGCTGGCCCTGATGGGGGGCGTGCTGTGGGGCCTGACTACACTCGTGATCCGCAGCAGCCGCCTTGCCACGGTGAGCGCCGAGAAAACTCTGTTCTACCAGGTGGCCGTCACGGCCGCCGTCGCGCCCCTGCTGTCGATCGCGCTGGGCGAGACCTGGTCCTTCTCGTATTCGGCGATGGCCTGGGGCTCGATCGGCCTGCAGACGGTCGTGGGCGCCTTCGCCAGCTACCTGGTGTGGATGGACCTGCTGCGCAAATATCCGGCCACCCAGCTGGGCTCCTTTACCTTCCTCACGCCGGTCTTCGCGCTGGTGTTCGGGGTGGTGCTGCTGAACGAGCCCCTCACGCCGCAGCTGGTGCTGGCGCTGGCGGGCGTGGCGGCGGGCATCGTGCTGGTCAATCGCAAGCGGGCGGGGTGAGCGCGCACCTGCAGCCCTGCGGGCTCAAGGTGTTTGGAGTTGGGGCAGGTAATCACGAACCACGCGCTCGACAACCTGGGCCTGCAGGGCATCGCGGCGGCGTTTGAGCGCGTCGCGATCCTTCAAACCACTCATCCACCGCTTGAAGCTGGCAAAGGCCAGCGGGTGCAGCGTGTTCATGCGCGCCATGTCACCGTCCGTGGCGACGATGACGGCCGTGAACCCCGGCGCGTCCAGCAGGTCCTGTGCGCGCGGTGCTTGGGCCACCCAGAAGTCGTCTTCGTCCGGGCTGAGGCGGACCGGGTGCGGATCATCGGCCTGCTTCATGCGGCGGATGATGTCGACCTCGAAGCCGTCCTGGTTCACCGCCGTGTACTTCTGGGTGCGGCGCACCTTGAACGTGGCATCGACCTTGTGCAGCACGCCCAGCATCGAGCTGTCCATGCGGCCCAGGGCGGTCGCGAAAGCCACACGGCGCCGCACGTCCCACAGCAGGTCGATGTCCCGCGAGGCGACGGCTTCATTGTCGAAAGCCACGCCAGCGGCAGCCTCATAGGCGTAGAGGGCGTGCGTGCCGACCACCCGGAAGTGATCTGCCAGACGGCTCTCGGACAGGCGCCTCAGGATCTGGACCACGAGGGGCGCCACCCGACCCACCCGCAGCGCGCGGTTCATCCGCTTGTGCCGGGCGACCGCTTCTTTCAAGCCGGCCAGCCGCGACTGCGCCTGGGACTTGCGCTGACGGAACGCCTCGTAAAGGGTCTCGGTCTGCGCCGACCGCGGGCCCAGGCTCTTTTCGCTGCCCGCGGCGCTGGTGCGCACCAGGTAGTCGGTGCCAGGACCCTTGTGCCAGTACATGCCGCCGCGCACCTGCTCGGCATCCTTGAGCGCTTCCTCCCAGGCTTCGAAGGTGGCCACCGCATCGATGTACTGCCGCAGGGCGTCGGCGGATCGCTCGAGCATGACGGGGCTTTCGGTATTTTTATATAAAATCTAATTTTATGGCGAAAACTTAATTAAAACAACAGCTTAGTTTGAATTTCCGGGGTCCCGGAAGGGCCCGCAGGGGCTCCGTCACGCGCTGCGCCGCCGCGCGAAGTCCACGTACCAGTCCAGGCACCCCGGGTTGGCCATCGCATCCGGATTGACCACTTTCTCCAGGGGCTGCCCGAGCAGCAGCTTCTTGATCGGGAGTTCCTGCTTCTTGCCCGAGAGCGTGCGCGGAACTTCGGCCACCTGCACGATGTCGTCGGGCACGAAGCGCGGCGAGAGGGCGGTCTTGACCGCGTCGCGCAGGCGCGCCTGCAGCGCGGCGTCCAGCGTCAGGCCGGGGCGCAGCACCACGAACAGCGGCATGTAGCTCTCGCGGCCCAGGTACTCCAGATCGACCACCATCGAATCGAGCACCTCGGGCAGGGCCTCGACCGCGCTGTACAACTCGCTGGTCCCCATGCGCAGGCCGTGGCGGTTGATGGTGGCGTCGCTTCGGCCGTAGATGATGCAGTGGCCGGTGTCCGTCACTTTGAGCCAGTCGCCATGGCGCCAGACGCCGGGGTACATGTCGAAGTAGCTGGAGAGGTAGCGCTTGTTCCCCTCGTCACCCCAGAAGTACAGGGGCATGGAGGGAAGGGGCTGTGTGCACACCAGCTCGCCGACTTCGCCGATGACGGGCTTTCCATCCTCGTTCCAGGCCTCGACGGCACACCCCAGCAGACGGCATTGCATCTGGCCGGGGATCTGCGCCAGTTCGCGGTGGCCGCCGATGAAGGCGCCCGCAAAGTCTGTACCGCCCGAAATATTGCACCACCAGATGTCGGGAACCCCGAGCGCTTCGAACTGCGCAGAACCCCACCGTTGCACGTCCTCGGACAACGGAGATCCCGTCGTGCCCAGCGCGCGCACCGTCTTCAGTCCGGGCATCGCCGACAGATCGACCCCCGCCTTCATGCAATTCGCAAAGAACGCCGCACCGGCGCCGAAGAAGGTCACGCCCAGGTCGGCGGCGAAGCGCCAGAGCGTGGTCCAGTCGGGGCGCTCCTTGCTGCCGCCGGGGTTGCCGTCGTAGAGGCAGCAGGTCGTGCCATTGAGCAGGCCCGCCACCTGCGCGTTCCACATCACCCAGCCGGTGGAGCTGTACCAGTGGTAACGCTCGCCCCAGGCGTTGGGGTGGTAGCTGCAACCCACGTCGTTGTGCAGGATCTTCAGCGCCAGGGCCACGATGACGGTGCCGCCATGGCCATGCACGATGGGCTTGGGCAGGCCGGTGGTGCCGCTGGAATAGACGATCCACAGCGGGTGGTCGAAGGGCAGCCACACCGGCTCGAAGGCGGCGGTGGCGGGCTCGCCGGCCGCCGCGGCGTCGGCCAGGCGCGTGAAGTTGCCAAGCGCCGCCAGGGACCCGGGCGGCACGCCCAGGTTGTCGTGCACGATCAGGTGCCGCACGCTGGGCAGCGCCGCGCGCAGTTCGGCCACCGTGCCGGTGCGGTCGATGTCGCGGCCGCCATAGCGCACACCGTCGCAGGCGATCAGCACCTTGGGCTCGATCTGCTTGAAGCGATCGAGCACCGCGGCCGTGCCCATGTCGGGGGCGCACACGCTCCAGACCGCGCCCAGGCTGGCCACCGCGAGGAAGGCGATGGCGGCTTCGGGGATGTTGGGCAGGTAGGCGGCCACGCGGTCGCCGGGCTGCACGCCCTGCGCGCGCAGGTGCAGGGCCAGCGACGCCACCTGGCGGCGCAGTTCGGGCCAGGGGATCTCGCGGTGGTCGCCGCGCTCGTTGCGGGCGATCAGCGCCGGAAAGCCGGCAGCGTGGGCCGGCGCGACGTGCCGGAACACCTGCTGCACGTAATTGCACTGCGCGCCCTCGAACCAGCGCGCGCCGGGCATCGTGCGTGCCGACAGCACGGCGCGGTGCGGCGTGGGCGACTGCAGGTCGAAGTAATCCCACACGCTTTGCCAGAAGGCCGACAGGTCGGTGGTGGACCACCGCCACAGGTCGTCGTAGCGGTCGAAATGCAGGCCGCGCGCGTCGCGCAGCCAGTCCTGGTAGAGGCGAATCTGGGGGATGAACGGCGCCGGCATGGCAAAAGCCTAGCAGCCGCAGCCCATCCCTAGCATCGCTATAGTGAAAACCATGAGTACATCACCCCGGGACTACAAGGGCAACAAGCAGCACCTGCCGAGCAAGCCCTGCGTGGCCTGCGGCCGGCCCATGACCTGGCGCAAGCGCTGGGCGCGGACCTGGGAGGCGGTGAAGTACTGCAGCGAGGCCTGCCGGCGTCGGGGGGCTTGAAGGGGCCGGCTTGGCGCTGCCGTTTGGGGGAGGCGCCTGGCACGGAGGATGGGCTCACTAGAGAGGCTATCGCCTCCAACGTGCGAGCAGAGGACACACATCGGGCTGCGGATCCTCGTCACCCGCGTCAAACCGCAAGCAAGTGACCGCTAAATTTTCCCACGATTGCGCAGAGACCGGAATGGCGGCCATCAAGCCCGCCACCGCCAGCACGAGAGAAATGATTTTCATGAGAGTTCCTGTCTTGAAGGGAAGGTGAAAAACTCGGCGGTAAGTCCGGCCACCCTCGAACTGACAGGCTCTCCGGGCGAAACCGCCCCCGGCCCCCCTAATTGACTACCCCAAGAGGGCCCACGAAGTCTAGATCCATGCTTTCGAATTACTGAGCAGTGTCAAATCGGCCCTGATCCTGGCCGGTCAAGCGCCCCCCGCGTCCGCCAGCCGCCGGCTCTTCCAGTACACGTCGTCGCCCCCGTTCATCCGATTGAGCACCCTCGCCAGCACGAACATCAGGTCGGACAGGCGGTTCAGGTACTGACGCGGCGCGTCGCGTACCGGCTCCAGGGCGCCCAGCCCCACCACCGCGCGCTCGGCCCGGCGGGCCACCGTGCGGCAGACATGGGCCTGCGCGGCGGCGCGGGTGCCGGCGGGCAGGATGAATTCGGCCAGCTTGGGCAGCGCGGCGTTGTGCGCTTCCAGGGCCTCGTCCAGCGCCGCCACGGCCTCGGGCTGCAGCAATTCGAAGCCTGGAATGGACAGCTCGCCCCCCAGGTTGAACAGCTGGTGCTGCACCTCGACCAGCAGGGTGCGGACCTCCTGGGGCAGGGGCTCGCACAGGAGCAGGCCGATGTGGGAGTTGAGCTCGTCCACGTCGCCCATGGCCTGCACGCGCAGGTGGTGCTTGGGCACGCGGGTGTTGTCTCCCAGCCCGGTGGTGCCGTCGTCGCCGGTGCGGGTGGCGATCTGGGTGAGGCGGTTGCCCATGGGGTCTCCGATGCGTCGTGTGCGAGGGGCGAAGCCGCCATTGTGCAAGACCGGCTCGAAAACCCCCGCAGACGCTGCGCTTATGGTTGCGTACACTCTCTGCCTGCCTGACTGCCTGCCTGACTGGAAGTACCCCCCATGAACGCTCCCGCCACCTTCACCCACCTGGTGCCCGTGACCCCGCGCGAGGTGCCCGCCGCCCTGATCGAGGCGCTCAAGGCGCGCTTTGGCGCCCAGTGCTCCACCGCGATGGTGGTGCGCGAGCAGCATGGCCGGGACGAGTCCCCCTTGAGCGCACCGCCGCCGGCGGCCGTGGTGTTTGCCGAAAGCACGCAGGACGTGGCCGACGCGGTGGCCCTGGCCTCGCAGCATGCGGTGCCGGTGATTCCCTTCGGCGTGGGCTCGTCGCTCGAAGGCCACCTGCTGGCGGTGCAGGGCGGCATCAGCATCGACGTGGCGCGCATGAACAAGGTGCTGGCCGTCACCGCCGAGGACCTCACAGTGACCGTGCAGGCCGGGGTGACGCGCAAGCAGGTGAATGAGGAAATCAAGAGCACGGGCCTGTTCTTCCCGATCGACCCGGGCGCCGATGCCTCGATCGGCGGCATGAGCGCCACGCGCGCCAGCGGCACGAACGCGGTGCGTTACGGCACCATGCGCGAGAACGTGCTGGCCCTGAAGGTGGTGACCGCCAGCGGCGAGGTGATCCGCACCGGCACGCGCGCCAAGAAATCCTCCGCGGGCTACGACCTCACTCGTCTGTTCGTGGGCAGCGAAGGCACGCTGGGCGTGATCACCGAAGTCACGCTGCGCCTGTACCCGATCCCCGAGGCGATCTCGGCGGCAACCTGCTCGTTCCCGAGCATCGAGGCCGCGGTGCGCACCACGATCCAGATCATTCAAATGGGCATCCCGATCGCGCGGGTGGAGTTGATCGACCGCAACTCGGTGCGCATGGTCAACGCCCACAGCAAGCTCAATCTGCGCGAAGAGCCGATGCTGCTGATGGAGTTCCACGGCTCGCCCGCGGGCGTGCAGGAACAGGCGCAGACGGTGCAGGAGATTGCGAACGAATTCGGCGGCAACGCCTTCGAGTGGGCGGTCACGCCCGAAGAACGCACCCGCCTGTGGACCGCGCGGCACAACGCGTATTTCGCGGCGGTGCAGTCGCGCCCGGGCTGCCGCTGCCTGTCCACCGACACCTGTGTGCCGATCTCGCGCCTGGCCGACTGCCTGCTCGATTCGGTGAAGGAAGCCGACGAGAGCGGCATCCCCTACTTCCTGGTGGGCCATGTGGGCGACGGCAACTTCCACTTCGGCTACCTGCTCGATCCGAACGACCCCAAGGAAACCGAGCTGGCCGAGAAGCTCAATCACCAGCTGGTGGCGCGCGCGCTGGCCTTGGAAGGCACCTGCACCGGCGAGCATGGCGTGGGCCTGCACAAGATGGGGTTCCTGGTCGATGAGGCCGGCGCCGGCGCGGTGGAGATGATGCGCACCATCAAGCGCGCGCTGGACCCGAAGAACATCATGAACCCGGGAAAGATCTTTTCGCTATGAACGCTCGACGCCTGACCCTTCAGACGCTGCTGGCCACCGCCGCCCTCGCGGCCAGCCTGGGCGCCTCTGCCCAGGCCTGGCCGGACCGGGCGGTCAAGTTCATCGTGCCCCTGCCCCCGGGCGGCCCCAGCGAAATCGTGCTGCGCGGCGCTCTGGAGAAGATGCAGGTCACGCTCAAGCAGCCCCTGGTGCTGGAGAACAAGCCCGGCGCCGCCGGCAACCTGGGCGCGGCCGAAGTGGCGCGCGCCGCGCCCGACGGCTACACCTGGCTGTTCACGACCGACACGCTGGTGACGGTCAACCCCCACGTCTACGACAAGCTGGCCTTCAAGCCCGGCGACCTGCAGCCGGTGATGCGGGCCAGCGCCTTCAGCCAGACCCTGGTGTGCAACCCCGCGCTGGGCGTGAAGACCGTGGGCGACCTGGTGCGCCGCGCCAAGGAAAAGGCCGTGAGCTATGCCTCGGGGGGCGCGGGCTCGCCCGGGCACCTGAGCACCGAGCAGTTCAAGACGGCCGCCGGGATCCAGATGCTGCACATCCCCTACAAGGGCCCGGCCCCGGCGATGCAGGACGTGATGGGTGGCCAGGTGGACTGCGGCTTCCTGGCGGGCCCCACGGTGCTGCCCCATGTGCGCAGCGGACGACTGGTGGCGCTGGCGGTGTCGGGCAGTCGCCGCTCCTCGCTGTTGCCGGAAGTGCCGACGGTGGCCGAGGCCGGCTATCCCGGCTTCGATTCCACCTACTCGCTGGTGCTGTTCGCACCCAAGGGCACGCCGGCGCCGGTGGTGCAGGCCATGCACGCCGCGATGGCCGCCGCACTCAAGGCCCCGGACCTGGTGGAGAAACTCCGCCTGAGCGACCAGGACGTGGTGGCGGCCTCGCCGGCGGATACGGTCACGCGCCTGAATGCAGACTCCAACAAATGGGGCGAGGTGGCGCGAAGGATCAATCTGCGGCTGGAGTGAGGCCGCCCTCAGAGGCGGCGCACGGCCTCTCGGTTGATGAAGCGCGCCAGGTAATCGATATCCGCTTCGCGGACACCGCAGGCGCGGAAATGCGCCACCCACCCATCGACCACCGCGCACAGTTCGCGCACCACGTCGCGCGCCGCCGCTGCCTTGAGGCCGAACTGCGCAGCGCACGACAAGGCATTGGCCAGCGTCGATTCCGTGCCGGCCTCGCCCACTCGAAGCTGCTGGTAGCCCAGCCCCTGCGCGGTGGGCAGGACATCGAACGCCGGCGCGAGTGACCAGCGCCCCTGCGGCGAACGCAGCAAGGCGTGGTTCTTTTCGTGGTCGTCGGTGTTGTCGATCAGGATGTTGAACACCATGCGCCGGAACCATTGCGCCTGCCACGCCGCAATGTCGGCGGCGGGCAGCAGGCGGCGCAACAGCTGCGCGAATTCCGGATAGCCCAGGACCTCGCCCGCCGCGCGCAAGGCCACATGCGCGGACATCGCATGCAGCCGCCAAGGCCCCTGGCGATCGAAGCGCCCGATGGCCAGCGCATGGCCTTGCGGCAAGGGCAAGGGGCGCGTCTGGGCTACATCGATGCCCGCGCGGCGCGCGAGCGTCATGGCGGCGTGCTCGATGAGGGGCGTGTCCAGTTCGTCGTCTTCGTTGAACTTGACCAGCCACGCCTGGCCGTCCATCTGCAGCAGGGACTTGGGGCGTGCGCCCCCGAGCGAAGCGCCGGGGCGCACCAGGCGCCGCTGCAACTCGGAGACGGCTTCATTGGCCAGCACGCGGCGCACGGCGTCGGCCATGGCCTCGAGCCGGTCGAACCCCGGCAGCGGCCCGCCGGACCCCGGCCGGTAGGTGTCGCGATCCAGGCTCACACCCAACGCGCCATACCGGTCGTCGCCCGGGAACAGCAGGTATTCGAGCAGGGACAGGCGCGGCGTGGACTCGAATTTGCGGATCACGCGCTCACCCCAGCGGTCGGGGCGTGCGTCGTCCAGAGCGCCGGCTGCGGTGTCCTTCTCGGCGGGGATGAAGAGATCGCTGGTCAGTGGCAGGTCGGCGCTCAGGGCGAAGCCCTGCGCCCGCCAGGCAGCGTCGTAGCGCAGGCCGACGCCGCGTCCGCCCAGGACCAGCGAGATGTCGCCGATCCGCCGCGGGTGGGCCGGGTCACCGAGCCACCACAGGCTGAGCGTGTCCTGGGGGACGTAGCCTTCAGCCACGGCGGTACCGCGCCCGGGCGGCGCCCACTTCCTGTTCCAGGGCGGCCAGGTCGAGCTGAGGGTCGGCGAGCGCGCCCAGGGCCTCGTGCCGCTGGATCAGCCACAGGGCCGTGGCGTAGATGCCGGCCGAGACGGACGGGTCGCCCTTTTCCATGCGCAGCAGGGTGGGCACCGACACCTGCAGCCGCTGGGCCCACTCGCGCTGGGACTGGCGCCGCCGCTTGCGGGCGGTGCTCAGGTCGGCGCCGAGGCGGCGCAGCCCAGCCAGCGCGGCAGCAGGCAGGGCATCCAGGGCGAGGGAGTCTTTTGGCATCCCATATATGATAACAAAATCGCTTATTTGATCAACTATATGTTATCAAACCAGGGGTGGCGCTCGATCAGCCCCCCGGCCCCCGTAGGCGCTCGATCAGCCCGTTGAGGGCGTCCATCGACCCAAAGGCAATCGCCACCTCGCCCATCTCCTCGATGCGGCCGGCGCGCTTGACGCGCTTTTTCACGCGCACTTCCACTTCGGCCGTGAGCAGGTCCGACAGTTCTTCCTCGACCCGGCGCAGGTCGCGGGACTTCTCTTTCTTGGGCTTGGGCGAGACCAGGTTGAATTCGGCGGCAAGCTTCTTGGCCAGGCTCTCGGCCTCGCGCACGGAGAGTTTCTTGGCGGTGATCTGGTGGGCCGCGGTGATCTGCGCCGCGCGCTCCAGCGAGAGCAGCGCGCGGGCATGGCCCATGTCCAGGTCGCCCGCCATCAGCAGGCTCTGCACCGGGTCGGCCAGATTGAGCAGACGCAGCAGGTTGGACGCGGCGCTGCGCGAGCGGCCCACGGCCTGCGCCGCCTGTTCGTGCGTGAGGCCGAAGTCGCGGATCAGGCGCTGCAGGCCTTGCGCCTCTTCCAGCGGGTTGAGGTCTTCGCGCTGGATGTTCTCGATCAGCGCCATCGCGGCGGCAGCCTCGTCGGCGACGTCGCGCACCAGCACCGGCACGCTGTCCAGGCCCGCCAGGCGCGCCGCGCGAAAGCGCCGCTCGCCCGCGATGATTTCGTACTTGCCCGCGTGGTCGCCGCTGGCAAGCTTGCGCACCAGGATCGGCTGCATGATGCCCTGTGCCTTGATGCTCTCGGCCAGTTCATAAAGCGCGCCTTCGTCCATGCGGGTGCGAGGCTGGTAGACGCCGGGCACCATGTCCGCCAGCAGCAACGAGGCGGGCTGGCCGGGCGTGGCCGGTGGCGCGTCGGCGCTGTCTTGCACGCGCGGGCCCAGCAGTGCTTCGAGGCCGCGGCCCAGTCCCTTGGGTTTCTTGGTTGCCATGTTCTTGTCTTTCTCTGTCAGTCGGTGGGGTTCACGCGGTCATCAGTGCCCGCAGATGCGCCCGGCCTTCGGGCCAGGCGCCCAGGCCGGATTGGCCGTTGAGGTGGCCGGCTTCCCCGGCATCCACGAGGCGCGCGCCCCAGGCCTGCGCCAGTTGCTGCGCGCGCGCGAAGCGGCAATAGGGATCGTTGCGGCTGGCGACGAGCACACTTGAAAACGGCAGCCGCTGAAAGGCGATCGGTGACCAGCTGCGCAGGGCGGCCGGCGCGTCGGGCTGCTCCACATCACCCGGGGCGACCAGCAAGGCGCCCTGCACCCGGTGGGTGTTGGCGCTGAGGGTGGACCAGGCAGCGGCAAGGATGCAGCCCAGGCTGTGGGCCGCCAGCACGACGGGGCCGTCACTGGCCGTGACCACGTCCTCCAGGCGCGTGATCCAGTCGCCGCGCAGGGGCCACTGCCAGTCGTGCTGCTCTACGCGGGTGTAGCCATGCGCGGCCTCCCACCTGCTTTGCCAGTGGTGGGGTCCGCTGTTTTTCCAGCCGGGCAGGATCAGGACGTGAGAGGATGGCACGGGGTCAGGGTCGGGGTTAGGCAGGCGGCCCGCCGTCAAGGGTCTTCAGCGTTTCTGCACGCGCGCGATCATCTCGCGGGCGAATTCGACGAAGGCCTGGCTGCCCCGCGCCGCCGGGTCGAAGACCACGCCGGGCAAGCCGTAGCTGGGGGCCTCGGCCAGGCGCACGTTGCGGGGGATGACGGTGTCGAAGACCTTGTTGCCGAAGTGCGCCTTGAGCTGGTCGCTCACCTGCTGCTGCAGCGTGATGCGCGGGTCGTACATGACGCGCAGCAGGCCGATCACCTGCAGCTCGGGGTTGAGGTTGGCGTGCACCTGCTTGATGGTGTTGACGAGGTCGGACAGGCCCTCGAGGGCGAAGTACTCGCACTGCATGGGCACGATCACGCCATGGGCCGAGCACAGGCCGTTGAGCGTGAGCATGGACAGGGACGGCGGGCAGTCGATGAGGACGAAGTCGTATTCGGCGTCGACTTCGGCCAGCGCCTGCTTCAGGCGTTTTTCGCGGCGCTCCAGGTCGACCAGTTCCACCTCGGCGCCGGCCAGTTCGCGGTTGGCGCCCAGCACGTCGTAGCCGCAGCGCTCGGCCTTGACACGGGCCTCGGCGATCGAGGCGGATTCGAGCAGCACGTCATAGAGGGTGTGGGCCAGCTGGCGCTTGTCCACGCCCGAGCCCATGGTGGCGTTGCCCTGCGGGTCCAGGTCGACCAGGAGCACGCGCTGGCCCAGATTGGCCAGCCCAGCGGCCAGGTTGACCGAGGTGGTGGTCTTGCCCACCCCGCCCTTCTGGTTGGCGATGCAAAAAATCTTGGCCATCAAAATCCCGCCATCTGGGGCGCCTTGTAACAAAAGTAACTGCTCACTTGACGGCTCATTTGCCCACTCATTTGCCGACCGCCAGCTTCAGGCCGAAGCCGATCAGGAAAAGGCCCGCCGTCTTTTCGAGCAGGCGGCCGATCCAGGGCTGGGCGCGCAGGCGCTCGGCGAGGTAATGGACCAGCAGGATCACGATCAGGCCATAGGCCAGGGTCAGCGCCGCGATGGTGGCGGCCATCACCCCGAAGGTGAGCATGCCCTGGTGGCGCGCCGGATCGATGAAAAGCGGGAAAAAGGCGACGTAGAACACGATGGCCTTCGGGTTAAGCAAGGTGATCAGGCCCGCCTGGCGGAAGTAATGGCCGGCCTTGATGTCCAGCACCGGCTGGTCGCCCGGTTTGGCCAGCAGCATCTTGAACCCCAGCCAGGCGAGGTAGGCCGCGCCCAGCCACTGGACGGCGTAGAACGCCGCCGGATAGGCCAGCAGCAGGGCGGCGATGCCGGCCACAGCGCCCCAGAGCAGGACCTGGTCAGCGGCGATCACCCCGAGGGTGGCGGCCAGGCCGCCGCGCAGCCCGCCCTTGCCGGTGGACGTGATGAGGGCCAGGTTGCCGGGACCAGGGAGCGCCAGGAACAGGATGATGGCGGCGACGAACGCGCCGTAGTCTGCAACGCCAAACATGAGTCGTGGGGGAAAGGCCGGGAGGAACTTCAGGAAAGCGGGCTGGACAACAAAAAACCGGCGGCGATACCGGAGCGCCGAGTTTACGTGACGGGCTCCGCCTTTTTGAGCCAGAGCAGGCAGCGCTCGGCATCCAGGCCAGGCACCAGCAGCGGTTCCACGTGGAACATTGTCACGCCCGCGGGCAGGACCGCGACCTCCTCGGCGGGGTACTTGCCCTTCATGGCCAGCCAGACGCCGCCTTCCCCCAGCGCGCCCCCGGACCAGGCGACGAAATCGGCCAGGGAGGCAAAGGCGCGCGATGTGATCACGTCATACGGCCCGGCCAGCCGCTCCACCCGGTCATGCAGGCCGCGCAGTTTGGGCAGCTTCAGGGTCAGGGCGGCCTGCTGGATGAAGGCGGCCTTCTTGCCCACAGTGTCCACGCAGTCGACGGCCATCTCGGGGCAGCAGATGGCGACGACCACGCCGGGCAGGCCGGCGCCGGACCCCACGTCCAGCAGGCGCAGCGGCCGGCCCCCCGCGTGGCGCCGCAAGGGGGCCACCACCGCCAGGCTGTCCAACAGGTGGTGGCTCAGCATCTCCTGCGGGCCCCGTACGGCGGTGAGGTTGTAGACCTGGTTCCATTTCTGGATCAGTGCCAGGTAGTCCAGCAGTTGCGCCTGTTGCTGCGGGGAGAGCGTCAGGCCCAGGGCGCGCGCGCCGGACGCCAATTGCTCCGCCAAGGGGGCGATGCTCATGCCGCCTGCTGCTCCGCCGAGGCCGGGTCGGCGAAGCCCTGGAAGCGGCTCTTTTTCAGGTGGATCAGCAACAGGGAAATGGCGGCCGGGGTCACCCCCGAGATCCGGGAGGCCTGGCCCAGGGTTTCGGGGCGGTGCTTGGCCAGCTTCTGCCGGACTTCGATGCTCAGCGCCGTCACTTGCAGGTAGTCCAGGTCGGCCGGCAGGCGCAGGTTTTCATAGTGGGCGGAGCGCAGGACCTCGTCCTTCTGGCGCTCGATATAACCCGAATACTTGGCCGCGATTTCGATCTGCTCGACCACTGGGTCGTACAACGCCCCCAGTGTTTCACGTGAAACCACAACCCCAAGGTGTTTGCCGCCGTCCATGCCCACCAGCGCCTCGTAGCGCACGCCCGGCCGGCGCAGCAGGTCACCCAGGTTGTATTCGTGGTCGATGGCCTTGCCCAGCACCCGCTCGGATTCGGCCGCCGGCAGGTTGCGGGGGTTCACCCAGGTGGACTTCAGCCGCTCTGTTTCACGTGAAACCGCGTCCCGCTTGCGGCAAAAAGCGTCCCAGCGGTCGTCGTCTACCAGCCCCATATGGCGTCCGGCTTCGGTCAGGCGCATGTCGGCGTTGTCCTCGCGCAGCTGCAGGCGAAACTCGGCACGACTGGTGAACATTCGGTACGGCTCGGTCACCCCCTTGGTGATCAGGTCGTCCACCAGCACGCCCAGGTAGGCCTGGTCGCGGGCAGGTACCCAGGGGCCCTCCCCTCGGCACTGCAGCGCGGCATTGATGCCGGCAAACAGGCCCTGGGCTGCCGCCTCTTCATACCCCGTCGTGCCGTTGATCTGCCCGGCGAAGAACAGGCCGGCAATCTGCCGGGTCTCGAAGCTGCTTTTGAGCGACCGCGGGTCGAAGTAGTCGTACTCGATGGCGTAGCCCGGGCGCAGGATGTGGGCATTTTCCAGCCCCTTCATCGACCGCACCAGCGCGTACTGGATGTCGAAGGGCAGGCTGGTCGAGATGCCGTTGGGGTAGACCTCGTGCGTGGTCAGGCCCTCGGGCTCCAGGAAGATCTGGTGGCTGTCCTTGCCCGCAAAGCGGTTGATCTTGTCTTCCACGCTGGGGCAGTAGCGCGGCCCCACACCCTCGATCTTGCCGGTGAACATGGGGCTGCGGTCAAAGCCGGAGCGGATGATCTCGTGGGTGCGCTCATTGGTGTGGGTGATCCAGCACGGCACCTGCCGGGGGTGCATGGCGGCGTTGCCCATGAAGCTGAAGACGGGCGCCGGGTCCAGGTCGCCGGGCTGCTCCTCGCACTGGGAGAAGTCGATGGTGCGGCCGTCCAGGCGCGGCGGAGTGCCGGTCTTCAGACGCCCCTGCGGCAGCTTCAGTTCCTTCAGCCGCGCCGACAGCGACACCGCTGGTGGATCCCCGGCCCGGCCCGCTGCGTAGTTCTGCAAGCCCACATGGATCTTGCCGTCCAGGAAGGTGCCAGCCGTCAACACCACGGTGCGCGCCCGAAAGCGGATGCCCACCTGGGTCACCGCCCCCACCACCCGGTCGCCCTCCACCATCAGGTCGTCGACCGCCTGCTGAAAGAGCGTGAGGTGGGGCTGGTTCTCCAG
>JBEGVR010000311.1:0-6053 GCA_041178265.1 Pseudomonadota bacterium
CCTACCCGCCGGCAGGCGACCAGCCGCAGGCGATCGCGCAACTGGTCGAGGGCATCAACGACGGCCTGACCTTCCAGACGCTGCTCGGCGTCACCGGGTCGGGCAAGACCTTCACCATGGCCAATGTGATCGCGCGCCTGGGCCGGCCGGCGATCGTGTTCGCACCCAACAAGACCCTGGCCGCACAGCTGTACAGCGAGTTCCGCGAGTTCTTTCCGAAGAATGCGGTCGAGTACTTTGTCAGCTACTACGACTACTACCAGCCCGAGGCTTACGTGCCGCAGCGCGACCTGTTCATCGAGAAGGACAGTTCGATCAACGAGCACATCGAGCAGATGCGGCTGTCGGCCACCAAGAGCGTGCTCGAGCGGCGCGACACTGTCATTGTGGCCACCGTGAGCGCGATCTACGGCATCGGCGCGCCCGAGGACTACACCCAGATGCGGCTGATCGCGCGGGTGGGCGACAAGATGGGCCAGCGGGACGTTATCGCGCGCCTCATACGCATGCAGTACACGCGCAACGAGCAGGATTTCTCGCGCGGGACCTTTCGCGTGCGCGGCGACACCATCGACGTGTTCCCGGCCGAACACAGCGAGCTGGCGATCCGCATCGACCTCTTTGACGACGAGGTCGAATCGCTGCAGCTCTTTGACCCGCTCACCGGCCGCATCCGCCAGAAAGTGCCGCGCTTCACCTTGTACCCCTCCAGCCACTACGTCACGCCGCGCGAGAAGGTGCTGGCGGCGGTGGAGTCCATCAAGCTGGAATTGAGCGAGCGCCTCAAGGAACTCACGGGCATGGGCAAGCTGGTCGAGGCCCAGCGCCTGGAGCAGCGCACGCGCTTTGACCTGGAGATGCTTTCGGAGGTGGGGCACTGCAAGGGCATCGAGAACTACACGCGCCACCTCTCGGGCGCGGCGCCGGGCGAGCCACCCTCGACCATGACCGACTACATGCCCAAGGACGCCCTGATGTTCCTGGACGAGAGCCACCAGATGATCGGCCAGCTCAATGCCATGTACAGCGGTGACCGATCGCGCAAGACCACGCTGGTGGAATACGGATTTCGCCTGCCCTCGGCCCTGGACAACCGGCCGCTGAAGTTCGAGGAGTTCGAGCGGCGCATGCGCCAGGTGATCTTCGTGTCGGCCACGCCGGCCGACTACGAGAAGCGGCATGCCGGCCAGGTCGTCGAACAGGTGGTGCGGCCCACTGGCCTGGTCGACCCCGAGGTGGAAGTGCGTCCGGCCACCGACCAGGTCGACGACGTGCTGCAGGAGATCCGCCTGCGGGTCGACAAGCATGAACGCGTGTTGATCACCGTGCTGACCAAGCGCATGGCCGAACAGCTCACCGACTACCTCAGTGACAACGGAGTCAAGGTCCGCTACCTGCACAGCGACGTGGATACGGTGGAACGGGTGGAGATCCTGCGCGACCTGCGACTGGGCACCTTCGACGTGCTGGTGGGGATCAACCTGCTGCGCGAGGGCCTGGACATCCCCGAGGTGTCCTTGGTGGCCATCCTGGACGCCGACAAGGAGGGTTTCCTGCGGGCCGAGCGCTCATTGATCCAGACCATTGGGCGCGCGGCGCGCAACATGAATGGCAGGGCCATCCTCTACGCCGACCGCGTGACCGACTCCATGCGCCGGGCGATCGGGGAGACCGAGCGGCGGCGCGCGCGCCAGGTCGCCCACAACCTGGCGCACGGCATCACGCCGCGAGGCATCTTCAAGCAGGTGCGCGACCTGATCGACGGCGTCTACAGCGAGAAGGCGGGCAAGGAAGCCGAGCGGCAGGAGATCCAGCGCGCGCTGGTGCAGGACCTGTCCGAGAAGGATGTGGCCAGGGAAATCAAGCGCCTGGAAAAGCTGATGCTCGAGCACGCTCGCAACCTCGAGTTCGAGAACGCCGCCCGGGTTCGCGACCAGCTTGCCGCCCTGCGCGCCCAGGCCTTCGGCGGGCCGGGGCACGACAACGTCATCCCCTTGCGCCCCAACTGAAGGCGTCCTGTCCGTCGCGGATTTGTCACCAGATGGCCTAGCGGGGTCAAATAGTGACCAACCAGTCTACTTACCCGAGCAACGCCGTTGGTTTTCGGGTATACTCGACTGCGTTAGTCAAGAAAAACACAGACAGAGGGGCGGCACGAGCCGCACAGAGGGTGAAGACACGAGCCGGGGGTTCCCCGGGCAATTTGCAGTCACTGCCAAGCAAAACAAGGAGCTTGCGATGCGTCTCACAACCAAAGGCCGCTTTGCGGTCACCGCGATGATCGACCTGGCCCTGCGCCAGAACAACGGCCCCGTGACCCTGGCAGCCATCAGCCAGCGGCAGCAGATTTCGTTGTCCTACCTGGAGCAGTTGTTCGGGAAGCTGCGTCGCCACGAACTGGTGGAGTCCACCCGTGGACCCGGCGGCGGCTACACCCTGGGCCGCAAGGCTGCCGACATCACCGTCGCCGACATCATCGTGTCGGTGGACGAACCCCTGGACGCCACCCAGTGTGGCGGCAAGGAAAACTGCACGGGCGAGGGTGGGCGATGCATGACGCACGAACTGTGGTCCTCGCTCAATCAGCGCATGGTCGAATTCCTCGACTCCGTCACCCTGCAGAAGCTGGTCGACGACCAGCTCGCCAAGGGCGTGCAGATCGAGGACAAGCCAGCCATCAAGCGCGCGATTTCCAGCGCGCCGGTGGTTAAGCCTATCCGCGTCAACGCACCCAACTCGGTGTTCGCCCTGGGCTCGGCCCTGGCCGCCAAGGGCTGAACCGCAGACGATCCTGATGGACATGACCCCGCACTTCCCGATCTACATGGACTACGGCGCCACCACGCCGGTCGACCCGCGCGTGGTGGACGCGATGATTCCCTGGTTGCGCGAACACTTCGGCAACCCGGCATCGCGCAGTCACGCCTGGGGCTGGGAGGCCGAGGAGGCGGTGGAAAAAGCGCGCAAGGACGTGGCCGATCTGATCGGAGCCGATCCGCGCGAGATCGTCTGGACCTCCGGCGCTACCGAGTCCAACAACCTCGCCATCAAGGGCGCGGCGCACTTCTACCAGACGCGCGGCAAGCACCTGGTCACGGTCAAGACCGAGCACAAGGCCGTCCTGGACACCATGCGCGAACTCGAGCGCCAGGGCTTCGAGGTGACCTACCTGGACGTCCAGGAGGATGGCCTGCTGAATCTGGACGTCTTCAAGGCCGCTCTGCGCCCGGACACCATCCTGGCCAGCGTGATGTTCGTGAACAACGAGATCGGCGTGATCCAGGACATCCCCACGATCGGCGCCATCTGCCGTGAGAAGGGCATCATCTTCCACACGGACGCCGCGCAGGCCACGGGCAAGGTCGCCATCGACCTGGCCACGCTGCCGGTGGACCTCATGAGCCTGGCTTCGCACAAGACCTATGGTCCGAAGGGCATCGGCGCGCTGTACGTGCGCCGCAAGCCCCGCGTGCGCCTGGAGGCGCAGATGCACGGTGGCGGTCACGAGCGCGGCATGCGTTCGGGCTCGCTGCCCACGCACCAGTGCGTCGGCATGGGCGAGGCCTTCCGCCTGGCCCGCCTGGAGATGGCGCAGGACAACGCCAAGGCGCGGTCGCTGCAGCAGCGGCTCCTGACTGGCCTGAAGGATATCGAGCAGGTGTTCGTGAACGGCCATCTTGAGCGTCGTGTGCCGCACAACCTGAACATGAGCTTCAACTTCGTCGAGGGCGAGTCCCTGATCATGGGCATCAAGGGGCTGGCGGTGTCGTCGGGTTCGGCCTGCACCTCGGCGTCGCTCGAACCCAGCTACGTGCTGCGCGCCCTGGGCCGCAGCGACGAACTGGCCCACAGCAGCCTGCGCATGACGATCGGGCGCTTCACCACCGAAGAAGAAATTGACTACGCAGTGGACACCATTCGCAAGAACGTCGAGAAGCTGCGCGAACTCAGTCCCCTGTGGGAGATGTACCAGGACGGTGTCGATCTGAGCACCATCCAATGGTCTGCGCATTGAACGAGACCCCCCGAAGCGCCTGCGGCGCTGCCCCCCAGGGGGCGACCGCAGCGGACCGGCGGAGCCGGATCCGCGCCGTCACTGAGATGGATGCTTCGTGGGTTTGCGTGAGGCACTGATTACCGGAGTTACTTATGGCCTATTCTGAAAAAGTTGTTGAACACTACGAAAACCCCCGCAACGTCGGCTCCTTCGACAAGGGCGACGAGAGCGTGGGCACCGGCATGGTCGGAGCGCCCGCCTGCGGCGACGTGATGAAGCTGCAGATCAAGGTGAACCCGGCCACCGGCATCATCGAAGACGCACGTTTCAAGACCTACGGCTGCGGTTCGGCCATTGCCTCGAGCTCGCTCGTGACCGAATGGGTCAAGGGCAAGACCCTGGACCAGGCGGCGCAGCTGAAAAACAGCCAGATCGCCGAAGAACTGGCGCTGCCGCCGGTCAAGATCCATTGCTCCATCCTGGCCGAGGACGCCATCAAGGCGGCGGTCGAGGATTACAAAAAGAAGCACGCCCACTGACGTAGTGCCCACGGCCAGTCCACCCGAGAAATACTGAGATGCCCGTCACCCTGTCCGAGTCTGCCGCGCGCCACGTCACCCGCTACCTGACCAAGCGGGGCAAGGGCGTCGGCGTGCGCCTGGGCGTGAAGACCACCGGCTGCTCGGGCCTGGCCTACAAGCTCGAATACGTCGACGAGATCGCCCCCGAGGACGTGGTCTACGAAGACCGCGGCGTCAAGGTGCTGGTCGACCCCAAGAGCCTGGCCTACATCGAGGGCACGCAGCTCGATTTCGTGCGTGAAGGCCTGAACGAAGGCTTCAAGTTCAACAACCCCAATGAGCGGGACCGCTGCGGCTGCGGCGAATCCTTCCGCGTTTGACCCACCCCCGAAGCGCCTGGCGGCGCCTCCCCCTCTAGGGGCGCCACCCGTGGCCCGGCAAAGCCGGCTCCACGGTGGCCTTGGAAATTCTGCGCCACCGACCATGCGACTGGATGACAACGACTTCGTGCTGTTCGGCGTGCCCGAGCGGTTCGCCCAGGATCGCACCCGGCTCGACGAGCGCTGGAAGCAGCTCCAGCGCGAGGCCCACCCCGACCGCCACGCCGCGCAGGGCGCCGCCGCCCAGCGCGTGGCCATGCAGTGGTCGGTGCGGATCAACGAGGCCTACCAGCGCCTGAAAGATCCCTTGAAGCGCGCCGCCTACCTGTGCGAGCTGCGCGGCGCAGCGATCAACGCCGAGAACAACACCACCATGCCGCCGGCCTTCCTGATGCAGCAGATAGAGTGGCGGGAGGCGCTGGACGAGGCGTCTGGCGAGGCCGACCTCGAGACGCTCGAGCGCGAGTTGTCCACCGCGCGCGCGCACGCTCTGGACAGGATAGTGCGGCTTCTGGACGAGGCCGGCGATGCGGCCGGCGCCGCGCACGAGGTGAGGGCGCTGATGTTCATCGAGCGCTTTGACCATGACGTGCAGGCGCGTTTCGAGCAACTGGGACAATAGAGCCCTTCACTCGCGATCTCCATGGCCCTTCTGCAGATCTCCGAACCCGGCCAGGCGCCGGATCCGCACCAGCGACGCATCGCGGTGGGGATCGACCTGGGCACCACGCACTCACTGGTCGCCTCGGTGCGCCATGGCGTAGCCGAGTGCCTGCCCGACGCACAAGGGCGGGTGATCCTGCCCTCGGTGGTGCGTTACCTGGAGGGCGGTGGCCGCCAGATCGGCCACGAGGCCCATGCGGCGCAGGCCCTGGACCCACATAACACCATCGCCTCAGTCAAGCGCTTCATGGGCCGGGGCCTGGCCGACATCGCCAACCGCGACAGGTTGCCTTATCGCTTCATCGACCAGCCAGGCATGGTGTCGTTGGACACGCGCGACGGGGTCAAGAGCCCGGTGGAGGTGAGTGCCGAGATCCTGGCGACCCTGCGTCACCGCGCCGAGGACAGCTTTGACGATGACCTGTATGGCGCGGTGATCACCGTGCCCGCGTACTTCGACGACGCGCAGCGCCAGGCCACCAAGGACGCCGC
>JBEGVR010000312.1:0-6500 GCA_041178265.1 Pseudomonadota bacterium
CTTTCCACCAGCGCGCCGGGCCCCATCGCCTTGAGCGCGTCCGGCACCGTGCGCGCCTCGAAAGCCGCCTTGTTGTAGGCCGCCTGCGCGGCGGGTGCCAGCCACCCACTGGCCGCCAGCAGGCTGGCCAGGGCCGCGGCGTGGCGCAGCGTGTCACGTCGTGTCTGCATCGCAATGTCCTCCGAGCTCTTGCGTGCATATTACTATCGGCATCTTCCACCCCTACGGCGTACTGTTTTTGACATGTTGACCGACCTCATCGACCGCTGGGGCGAGCCGTCCCTGCTCGCCGCGGGTGGCCTGGCCATCGGGCTGGCCTTCGGCCTGTTCTCGCAGCGTTCGCGCTTTTGCTTTCGCGCCGCCGCGATCGAGGTGGGCCGGGGCGTGCCGGGTGAAAAACTCGCGGTCTGGCTGCTTGCCTTTGCAACGGCGGTCATCGGCGTGCAGGCGCTGGCCCTGGCCGGTGGCCTGGACGTCAAGGCGGTGCGCCAGATCGCCGCACAGGTCAGCCTCTCGGGCGTGCTGGTGGGCGGGGTGATCTTCGGCGCCGGCATGGTCCTCACGCGCGGGTGCCCGGCCCGCCTGCTGGTGCTGGCCGCCACCGGCAACCTGCGCGCCCTCGTTTCGGGCTTGGCCTTCGCGCTGGCGGTGCAAGCCGCCATTTCCGGCTGGCTCGCACCCCTGCGGTCCGCCATCGGCGGCTGGTGGCTGATCGACCCGGGTCCCTCGCGCAGCCTGCTGGCGGCCGTGGGCGCCGGCCATGGCGTGGGGCTGGCGGCGGGCCTGGCCCTGCTGGTGCTGGCCGGCGCCCTCATGACTGGCCAGCGACAGCGCCCTGCGAGCGCCTGGGGCTGGCTGGGCGGCGTGGGCGTGGGCCTGGCGGTGACAGCGGCCTGGGCCTTCAGCCAGGCCATGGCCCGGGCGTCCTTCGAGCCACTGCAGGTGCACGGCCTGAACTTCAGCGCGCCCTCGGCGGAATGGCTGATGCGGGTGCTGCAGGCGCCCGCTCCCAAGATCGGCTTCGAGTTCGGCCTGATCCCCGGCACTGTGGCCGGCGCCTTCCTGGGCGCGCTGGCCGCGCGCGAGCTGCGCCTGGAGGGCTTCCACGACGCGCCGTCGATGCTGCGCTACCTCGCAGGCGGCGTATTGATGGGACTGGGCGCGGTCCTGTGCCTGGGATGCGCAGTGGGCGCCATCGTGACGGGCGGCGCCCTCTTCGCCCTCACCGCCTGGCTCACGCTGGCGTCGATGGCGGCGGGCGCCATCGCCACCGACCAGCTCCTGGACTGAGCGCCCGCAGGCCGCCGCCGGGACGGTCGAGGCCAGGCCCGGGCTTCAGGCCAGCGTGTCCGCCCAGATGTTGCGGGCCCAGCCCATGGCGTAGTAGCCCTCAAGCTCGTTGGCGGCCGGCGACAGGCCGCCCGAGCCCGGCACCGTGACCATGGTCTTTTGCGCGGCGTCGTAGCGGTGCACGCTGGCCACGTGCACGACTTCTGAATCGCTCACGAAGCTGTAGCAGGTGTTGTTGTAGATCGGCATGGCGTTCACCGCGCGCCCCGACAGCAGGGCCACCACGGCCGCCGCACAGGTCTTGCCATGCTGGTTGGCCATGTGGCCCGACTTGGGCATGCCGGGTGCGCTCTGGGTCGCGTCGCCCAGCACGTGCACGTTGGGAGCGGCCTTCGACTCGAAGGTGAGGAAGTCCACCTCGCACCACCGCTTGTTGGCGGTGGCCAGGCCGGTGCGTACCGCGATATCGCCCGCGCGCATGGCGGGGATCACGTTGAGCACCGCGCCCTTGACGTCGTCGTTGAACTCGAATTTCAGGGTGCGTCCGGCCACGTCCACGTCCATCAGCTTGTGCTTGGCGCGGTACTCGACAATGCCCGCGTAGCGCTCAGCCCAGGCCTTCTTGAACAGGGCGCCCTTGGAGGTGACGTCGTCGTTCTCGTCCAGGATCAGGACCTTGCTGCGCGGCTTGGCCTTCTTGAAATAGGACGCCACCTGGCAAGCGCGCTCATAGGGACCGGGCGGGCAGCGGTAAGGGGCCTGGGGAATCGTCATGGCGAACACACCCCCATCGGGCATGGCCTCGAGCTGGCGGCGCAGGGCCACGGTCTGGGCACCGGCCTTCCAGGCGTGCGGCACCAGGTCCTGTGCCCCGGGCCGGCTCAGGCCAGGCAGCGCCTCGAGCATGAAGTCGATGCCGGGTGAGAGGATCAGGCGGTCGTACGCCAGCTGGGAGCCGCCCGCCAGGGTGACGATCCGCTTGTCGGCATCGATGGAAGCCACGCGGTCTCGCACCATGCGCACGCCGTGGCGGCTGGAGAGGCCGTCGTACGGGCTGGTGACATCGGCCAGCGTCTTGCTGCCGCCGATCACCAGGTTGGAGATCGGGCAGGACACGAAGGCCTCATTGGGTTCGACCAGCGTCACGCGGATGCCGTAGTCGGACCACATGCGCACGTACTTGGCGGCCGTCGCGCCCCCATAGCCGCCCCCGACGACGACCACGTGCGGTCCCGAGCCACCACCCATGGAGGCACAGCCGGCCAGGCCGAGCGCACCAGCGGCCGAGGCGGCCTGGACGAATTGACGACGTTTCATGATGGACCTCTCCCCTGCTTATTTCTTCTGTGCCGCGAAGTAGGCGGCGATGGCGTCGATCTGTTCGTCCGTGTAGCCCTTGGCCAGCTGGTGCATCACCGTGGCGGGCCGGCGGCCGGTCTTGTACTCCTGCATCTTGCGCACCAGGTCGTCCTTGCTCTGGCCCGCCAGCGATTCCATGCCCGGCTGGGCCTTGCCCACGGTGCCGTGGCAGCTGGCGCAGGAGGCGGCCCAGCTTCGGGCCTGCATCGCGTCGGCAGGCTGCGCCTGCGCGCCGGCGGCGGCCATCAGCACAGACAGGGAAAGGGCGTATCGCTTCATCGAGGGGCCTCCGTAGACGTTTTTTCTGAAAGGGGTCGCCGGGCCCAAGTGCGGGGGCGGCGGCCGCACCCGGCGCAGCGCCAGGCTTATCGGCATAACCCTGGGATGATAATGCCCGGCATGACCCGGCGTGAACCGCCCCTGCCCTGGCTCGAACCCGGCGAGCCCTTTCCCGACACCCGCCTGGCCTGGGGCCCCGATGCCCCCGCCCCCGGGCTGCTGGCCGCCGGCGGCGAACTGGACACCGAAACCCTGTGCCGCGCCTACCGGGATGGCATCTTCCCCTGGTTCAGCCGGGGCCAGCCCATACTCTGGTGGAGCACCGACCCGCGCATGGTGCTGTTTCCCGCTGAATTCCGTCTGCACCGGTCCCTGCGCAAGACCCTGCGACGCTTCATCCAGGACCCGCGCTGCGAGGTACGGTTCAACAGCGCATTCGACCGCGTGATCACCGCCTGCGCCGGCAACGTGCGCGAGGGCCAGGACGGCACCTGGATCGTGCCCGCCATGGTCCAGGCCTACCGGGCGCTGCACCGCGCCGGCTTTGCCTACAGCGTCGAGACCTGGGTGGACGGCGCGCTGGTGGGTGGCCTCTACGGCGTGGTCCTGGGCCGCGCGGTGTTCGGCGAGTCGATGTTCACCCGCATGCCCGATGCCTCCAAGATCGCGCTGGCCGCCCTGGTGGCGTTCTGCCGGGCCCACGCCATCGAGCTGATCGACTGCCAGCAGAACACCGCCCACCTGGCGTCCCTGGGCGCGCGCGAGATCCCCCGCAGCGACTTCGTCGACCGCATCGCACGGCACGCGCCCGAAGCCACCCTGGACTGGCGCTTCGATTCCGTATACTGGCGTGAACTCTTGCCGCACTTGCCTCCAGCGTGACCCACCTCAAGGACCTCCCGCTCCAGACGCTGCAGTTCTATGCCACGGCGCCCTACCCCTGCAGCTACCTGCCGGGCCGGCAGGCGCGCTCCCAGGTGGCCACCCCCAGCCACCTCATTCACAACGACGCGTACTCGGACCTGGTGACCAGCGGCTTTCGCCGCAGCGGCATGTTCACCTACCGCCCGTACTGCGACGGCTGCCGCGCCTGTGTGCCGCTGCGGGTGCGCGCCACCGATTTCAAGCCAGACCGCAGCCAGCGCCGCGCCTGGGCGCTGCACGCCGGCCTGCAGGCCCGGGTGCTGAAGTTGTGCTTCGTACCCGAGCATTACCACCTGTACCTCCGCTACCAGGCAGGCCGCCACTGCGGCGGCGGCATGGACCACGACAGCATCGACCAGTACACCCAGTTCCTGCTCCAAAGCCGGGTCAACTCGCGCCTGGTCGAGTTCCGCGACACCGCCCCTGATGGCAGCGCCGGCGCGCTGCGCATGGTCTCCATCCTCGACGTGCTGGGCGACGGCCTCTCGGCGGTCTACACCTTCTACGAGCCCGATGGTCGGGCCAGCTATGGCACCTACAGCGTGCTGTGGCAGATCGAGCAGGCCCGCCAGCTGGGCCTGCCCCATGTCTATCTCGGGTACTGGATCGCCCAGAGCCCCAAGATGAACTACAAGTCGCGCTTCCGGCCCTACGAGGTGTTGCAGGACGGCATCTGGTCCGCCCCGGCGGGCGCCGATCACCATACCGAATAGCGTTTCACCAGATAAAATAGGGGCAGCTCACTCAGAGGCTTCCCCATGAAAAAGACCGAGGCTGGCGCTGTCCCCACGCCCACCATCCAGGTGATCGAGCGCATGTTTGCGCTCATCGACGTGCTGGCCTCGCGTGAGGAACCCATGCCCCTGAAGGAAATCAGCGAGCGCACGGGCCTGCACCCTTCCACCACCCATCGCATCCTCAACGACCTGGCCATCGGCCGCTTCGTGGACCGCCCCGAGGCTGGCAGCTACCGCCTGGGCATGCGCCTGCTGGAGCTGGGCAACCTGGTCAAGGGGCGGCTGAGCGTGCGGGACGCGGCGCTGGCGCCCATGCGCGAGCTGCATCGGCAGATCCAGCAGCCGGTCAACCTGTCCATGCGCCAGGGCGATGAAATCGTCTACATCGAGCGGGCCTACAGCGAACGCTCAGGCATGCAGGTGGTACGGGCCATCGGCGGGCGGGCACCGTTGCACCTGACGTCCACCGGCAAGCTGTTCCTGGCGGCCGAAGATCTGCAGCGCGTGCGCGCCTACGCCACCCGGACCGGGCTGGCGGGCCACACCCGCAACAGCATCACCCAGTTGCCCGTGCTCGAGCGCGAGCTGTCCAAGGCGCGCCAGTACGGCATCGCGCGGGACAACGAAGAACTGGAGCTGGGGGTGCGCTGCATGGCCGCCGGCATCTACGACGACCAGAACCGGCTGGTGGCAGGCTTGTCCATCTCGGCACCGGCCGACCGCCTGGACGAGGGCTGGCTGCCCAAGCTGCAGGCCACGGCCCGGGACATCTCCTCGGCCCTGGGCCGCAAGGGGGCCTGAGCACCGCCGGGGGAAGTTCGGCACCTCAAAGACCACGCGCGCGTGGAGGACGAGGCGGAAGGCCTCTTGCGGTGTCAGCTACTGAAGGGACGGACGGCGCCCGTCATGCCGGGTGAGAACGCCGGACCACGCGTCTCCATCCAGCGGCGCACGCGCTCGGCATCGCTGATGCGGCTGAGCTTACCGGCCGAGTCCAGGAACACCATGATGAGTTTGCGCCCGGCCACCCGGGCCTGCATGACCAGGCACTGCCCAGCCTCGGAGATATAGCCCGTCTTTTGCAGGCCGATGTCCCACTCGGGATGCTTCACCAGGCGGTTGGTGTTGTTGTAGTGAAGGGTGCGCTTGCCCATCGCAAACTGGTAGCCGTGCGAGGTGGAGTACTCGCGCAGGGTGGCGTCGCTGGAAGCGGCGTTGACCAGCAGGGCGAGGTCGCGGGCGCTGGACTGGTTGCGGCTGGACAGGCCCGTGGGCTCGACGAAGGTGGTGGCGTGCATGCCCAGGGATTGGGCCCTGGCGTTCATGAGGACCACGAAGGCGGCCAGGCCCTCCGGGTGGGTGCGGCCCAGGGCGTGCGCGGCGCGATTCTCGCTGGACATCAGCGCCAGGTGCAGGGCCTCAGCCCGGGTCAGGCGCGCGCCCACGCGCAGGCGCGAGCCGCTGCCCTTTTCGGTGTCCACGTCGTCCTGGGTGATGGTGATCACCTCGTCCATGGGCAGGCGGGCCTCGCTGATGACGATTCCGGTCATCAGCTTGGTCAGGGAGGCGATGGGCACCACCGCGGTCTGGTTTTTCTGGAACAGGACCTCATTGGTCTCCTGGTCGATGACCAGGGCGACGCTGGAGCGCAGGTCGAGTTCATCGGTCGCCTCGTGCAGGCCGGCCAGATGCCCGAAGGATGGTCGGGGGGGCGCGGCGGCAACCACCGGCCCCACGGGGGTACGGCGCTTGCGGGCAGTCTTCGGGGTGGCCTTGGTACCTACAGCCTTGGGAGTCACCTTGGCCTGGGCAGGCGCCGCCTTGCGGGCGGCCACGCCCTCGCGCGCGGGAGCCTGGGACAGGGCTGGCACGGACAGGCCAGCCATCAGCAGGGCTGCGGCTACGGCAAGC
>JBEGVR010000313.1:0-2540 GCA_041178265.1 Pseudomonadota bacterium
CGCGGGGCCCAGTCGTCCTGCAGGTCCTGGAGCAGGCTCTTGACGGTGTCGGCGCCCAGCTCGTCGTTGAACAGGACGCGCATCTCGCGCAGCGTCAGCGGCTGGGACGAACAGATCAGGGCTGTTTCCAGGACGCGCTTGGCATCCGAGGTATTCATGGTGTCGTGTCGTAGGAAGGTGTTGCCGCATCGGGCAACCACAGTGCCCGGCGGGCACCGGTCAGGGGGATTCCGCAGGGGCCGGAACGGGGGCGCTAGCCCGTGGGCGGCGCCGGCTCATTGTAACTGAGGCCCCAGGCGGAAAGGGCCGAGACAAGGTCCGCTGGAAGGGGCGCCTGGAAGGCCAGCGGCTGGCCCGTGACCGGGTGCGTGAAGGCCAGCCGGAAGGCATGCAGGGCCTGTCGCACCAGGCCGGCGGCCGGCTGCCCCCCGTAAACGGCGTCACCCACCAGCGGGTGACCCAGGTGGGCCATGTGCACACGGATCTGGTGGGTACGCCCGGTGCGCAGGCTGGCACGGACCCAGCAGCCCTGGTCGGCGTTGGCGAGCAATTCCAGGAGCGTGGCGGCCGCCTTGCCGCTGTCCCGCGCGAGGTCGACCACGGCCATGCGCAGGCGGTTGCTGCTGTCGCGCCCGATCGGGGCCTCGACCTCGCGCCGGGCCGGCCCCTGCCAGGGGCGATGCGCCAGGGCCAGGTACTGGCGCGACACCTCGCGCGCCGCGATCTGGCGCACGAGCGCGTCCATTGTGGGACGGTCGCGCGCCACGACCATCAGGCCGCTGGTGTCCTTGTCCAGGCGGTGCACGATGCCTGCACGGGGCAAGGTGGCCGCACGCGCGTCGCGGGCCAGCAATCCATTGAGCAGGGTGCCACGCCAGTTGCCCGGCGCGGGATGCACCACCAGGCCGGCCGGCTTGTTGACCACCAGCAGGTGGGCGTCCTCGTGCACCACATCCAGGTCCATGGGTTCGGGCAGGAAAGCCTGGCTCTGGAGCGTGGGCCGAAGTTCGACCTCGCCACGCTGCCCAGCCCGCAGCCGGTGCGCGCGGCGCGTGGCGGGTCGGCCGTCGAGCCGCACGGCGCCGTCGGCGATCAGTTGCTGCAGGTAGCTGCGCGAGAACTCCGGCACCTGCGCGGCGAGCACGCGGTCCAGCCGTTGCCCATGGCCACTGGCATCCACGACAAAGGCACGCAGCTCGCTTTCAGCCGGCGTATCGGCTGGCGCCGCCTCGTCGGACATGGTGTCCGGGGGGGCTGGCACGGGGCCGGCCGATATAATCGCTGAGCGTTTTTTCAAGGAAGCCTGCGTCATGCTGCGTGTGAAATTATCGACGGTCGGCGCACTCATGCTGGCTGGCGCGACGGTCCTCCTCGGCGGCTGCGCCTCGTTCACCCAGGACCCGACCGAAAAGTGGAGTCCCAACAAGATCTACAGCGAAGCCAAGGACGAGCTTCGCGCCGGCGCCTACGACAAGGCCATCGGCCTGTACGAGAAGCTCGAGGGCCGCGCCGCTGGCACGCCTCTGGCCCAGCAGGCCCAGCTCGAAAAAGCCTACGCCCAGTACAAGGCCGCCGAGCCGGCCCAGGCGATCGCCACCCTCGACCGCTTCATCCGCCTGCACCCGGCCAGCCCGGCGCTGGACTACGCCCTGTACCTGCGCGGCCTGGTGAGTTTCAACGACGACCTGGGCATGTTCTCCTTCCTGACCCGCCAGGACCTGTCCGAGCGTGACCAGAAGGCGGCCAAGGAATCCTTCGAATCCTTCAAGGAACTCGTCACGCGTTTCCCCGCGTCACGCTACGCCGCCGACGCGCAGGCACGGATGGTCCATATCGTGAACTCGCTGGCACAGTACGAAGTGCATGTGGCGCGCTACTACTACACCCGGGGTGCCTATGTGGCCGCCATCAGCCGCGCCCAGCTGGCGGTGACCGACTACCAGGATGTCCCCGCCATCGAGGAAGCGCTGTTCATCATTTACCGCTCCTACGAGGCGCTGGGCATGCAGCAGCTGGCAGGCGACGCGCGCCGGGTGCTCGAGCGCACCTTCCCGCGCAGCGAATTCCTGACCCGCGGGCTCAGGTCCAACCAGGACCCGTGGTGGAAGCTGTGGTGAGCGCAGGGCCAGCCAGGTCCTCCAGCGCCTGCGCGTAATCCTGCGGCGTGAATAGGCGCCGCATCGGCGGCAGGGCCGCCAGCAGCCTGCGGCCATACCCCATGCTCGCCAGCCGGCTGTCGCACAGCACCAGCATCCCGCGGTCCGACTCGCGCCGGATCAGGCGCCCAGCCCCTTGCTTGAGGGAGACCGCCGCCTCGGGCAGGTGGTAGGCATTGAAGGCATTGCGGCCCTGTGACTGCAGGCGCTGCGACCGCGCCTGCACCAGCGGGTCACCCGGCGGCGGAAAAGGCAGCTTGTCGATCACCACGAGCTGCAGCGCGTCGCCGGGCAGGTCCACCCCTTCCCAGAACGAGGCCGATGCCACCAGCAGGCACCCCGGACGGCCGGCGCCCGCGCCCTCGCGGAAACGCTCGATCAGCC
>JBEGVR010000314.1:0-11628 GCA_041178265.1 Pseudomonadota bacterium
ACCAACGCCACCCGACCGGTGGGCACCGGCCCCTACACCCTGGACAACTGGGTCAAGGGTTCCTCGGTGTCCCTCAAGAAATGGCCCGAGTATCGCAACGCCGCGGCCATCAAGCTGGGTCGCGCGAGTTTCCGTTTCATCTCCGACCCGGCGGCCCAGGTGGCGGCCCTGATGGCGGGTGACATCGACGCCTTCCCGCGCGTGACGCCACGCAGCGTGGCGCAGTTCAATGGCAACACCAAATTCCAGGTGCTGGTCTCGGGCTCGCGCGCCAAGACCATCCTGGCGATCAACAACAGGAAAAAGCCCCTGGACGACGTGCGCGTGCGCCGCGCCATCGCCGCCGCCATCGACCGCAAGGCGGTGATCCAGGGCGCGGGCGACGGCTACGGCGCCCCCATCGGCAGCCACTATGTGCCCAGCGCCCCGGGCTATGTCGACACCACGGGCATGAACCCCTACAACCCCGACAAGGCCCGCGCCCTGCTCAAGGAAGCCGGCATCACCACGCCGCTGGAACTCACCCTCACCCTGCCCCCGCCGCCGTATGCGCGCCAGGGCGGCGAGGTGATCGCCGCCATGCTGGCCAAGGTCGGCATCAATGCCAAGCTGCAGAACGTGGAATGGGCGCAATGGCTCTCGGGCACCTTCACCAGCAAGAACTACGACCTCACCATCATTTCGCACGTCGAGCCCTTCGACCTGGGCAACTTCGCCAAGCCCGATTACTACTGGAACTACCAGTCGCCCAAGTTCAACGACCTCTACACCAAGTACAAGAACACCCCGCGCGCCCAGGACCGCACCAAGCTGATCGGCGACATACAGCGCCTGATCGCCGAGGACAGCGTGCACGCCTTCCTGTACCAGCCCCAGTGGGTCACCGTCGCCAACAAGAGCGTGCGCGGCCTGTGGTCCAACATGCCGGTCTTCGTCAACGACCTGTCGGCGATGTCCTGGGCGTGAGCGCGCCCCTGCATGCCCTGGCGGCCACCGAGATGGTGGCCGCCTTCCGGGCGCGCACGCTCTCGCCCGTGGAGGTGGCGCAGGCGGTGCTGGCCCGCGTCGAACGCTGGGAGCCGCAGTTGCAGGCCCTGTTCCTGCTGCGGCCTGAGCGCGTGCTGCAGCAGGCCCGGGCCAGCGAGGCGCGCTGGCAGCGCGGCGAGCCCCTGGGGCCCATCGACGGCGTGCCCCTGACCCTCAAGGACAACATCGCCACCGAAGGCGATCCCACGCCCCTGGGCACGCGCGCCGTCCCGCCCGTGCCCGCGGTGGCCGATGCCCCGCCCGCCGCGCGCGCGCGCGAATCCGGCGCCGTGATCCTGGCAAAGACCACCATGCCCGACTACGGCATGCTGTCCTCGGGGCTTTCGAGCTACCACGCACTGGCGCGTAACCCCTGGGACCTGCGCAAGACGCCGGGCGGCTCCAGCGCCGGCGCCGGCGCCGCGGCCGCCGCTGGCTATGGCCCGCTGCATGTGGGCACCGACATTGGCGGTTCGCTGCGCCTGCCCGCAGGCTGGTGCGGCATCTTCACCCTCAAGCCGAGCCTGGGACGCATTCCCATCGACCCGCCCTATATCGGGCGCGCTGCGGGGCCCATGACCCGCACCGTGGGCGATGCCGCCCTGTTCATGCAGGTGCTCAGTCGGCCCGACGCCCGCGACAGCATGAGCCTGCCCTGGCAGGACATCGCCTGGCAGCGCTTTGACGCTGGCGTGGACACGCTGCGGGGACTGCGCATCGGGCTGCTGCTGGAAGCCGGTTGCGGCCTGGCGGTGGAGCCCGAGGTGACCCGGGTCGTGCAGGCGGCGGCGCGCCTGCTGGAGCGCGCCGGTGCGCACGTCACGCCGATGCAGCCGTTCATGACCCAGTCCATGCTCGATGGCATGGACCACGCCTGGCGCATGCGGTCGCGCATCGATCTGCAGGCGCTGGCCCCGAAGGCGCGCGAGACGGTGCTGCCCTATATCCGCGCCTGGGCCGACAGCGCGGCGGACATGAGCGGCGAAGCGGTGTTCAAGGCCTTCAGCCAGTTCCATGCCACCCGCGTGGCAGCGGTGGCGGCTTGCAGGCCGTTCGACTACGTGATCTCGCCGGTCTCGCCGGTGCCGGCTTTCGACGCCGAACTGCCCTCGCCCACCAACGACCCGCTGCGGCCGCTGGAGCACATCGGGTTCACGGTGCCTTACAACATGTCGGAGCAGCCGGCCGCGTCGATCAACTGCGGCTACACCGCGTCAGGGCTGCCGATCGGGTTGCAGGTCGTGGGCCAGCGCTTTGACGACCTCGGGGTGCTGCAGGTGGCGCGGGCCTACGAGTTGATGCGGGACGCCCAGCGGCCCTGGCCCGAACCGGCGGCCTGACGCCCCCACCTCGGGACCCGCGCGTGCCCGCTCAGGCCGAGCCGCCCCGGCCCACCTTCTCCATCAGGCGCTGGCGCACCAGGGGCGAGACGAACTTGTCGATCTCGCCGCCGAGCGAGGCGATCTCGCGCACGAAGGTGCTGCTGATGAACTGGTACTTGTCGCCGGGTGTGAGAAACACCGTCTCGACGTCGGGCATGAGGCTGCGGTTCATGCCCGCGAGCTGGAATTCGTAGTCGAAATCGGTGACTGCGCGCAGGCCACGCACCATGGCCTTGGCGCCGCGCGCCACCACGAAGTCGCGCGTCAGACCGCCGAAGCTGTCCACCTCGACCCGTGGATAGGGCTTGACCAGTTCGCGCACCATCGCCATGCGCTCGTCCAGCGAGAACATGGTCTGCTTCTTGTGGTGGCCGACGGCCACCAAAACGATCAGCCTGTCAAACAGCTGCGAAGCGCGGCGCACCACGTCCTCATGGCCCAGGGTCATGGGGTCGAAGGTGCCAGGGTAGACGGCGATCACGGAATTGGCCATGAGATTCTCCTGCGCCGCCCCCGGCGCGCCGGGCCTGCGGTGGCGGGATTATGACCCGGTACCCACGTCGCCGGCCCGCTGCAGCAGGTGGGCGTGGACCGCCCCGGCCTTGAGATGCCGGCGCACCTGCAGCCCCCAGGCGGACAGGGCATCACCGGACCAGGCAACAGGCGCTTCCAGGTACAGCCAGCCTTCGGGGCGCAAGGCGGGCACGGCAGCGGCCACGGCCTGGTCGTACAGGTTGGAATCGAAGGGGGGGTCGAGCAGCACCAGGTCGCAACTGGCCGGCGCGAGGCGCTGCAGCACGCTGATCGCGTGGCCCCGTTCGACCGTGACGCCCTGCGCGGACAGACGCCGCACCACGGCCCGCAGCGCATCGACCTGCGCGGCCTCCTGTTCGACCAGCAGCACCCGGGCGGCGCCGCGCGAGGCCGCCTCCAGGCCCAGCGCGCCGGTGCCGGCAAACGCGTCGACCACCTCCCATCCCGTGAGGTCCTGCCCCAGCCAGTTGAACAGGGTCTCGCGCACCCGGTCGGGCGTGGGCCGCAGGCCGGGCCGGTCGACTACGGGCAGCCGGGTGCGTTTCCACTGGCCACCGATGATGCGGACTTCGTGGGGAGCGCGGGGAGCGGACGATGGAGCGGGGCGGGCCATGCAGCGAACGCGGAAAGAGTGCCGAATTAAACCGCAGCCAGGACACCCTGGGGTTTCAACGCACAGGCCCAAAAAAAACGCAGCCGAAGCTGCGTGAGAGACTGCCTGTGGTTTTTCGCTGCCTGTATTTCCTGCTGCGAATTTTCCTGCTGCAGTCTTTCCTTCCGTGTGCTTCCCCTTTTTTGTGGGGTCCCTGATTTCGCTCCGCGTTGTGGGACAGCGCAGGGCCATTTTGCAAAGCCTGGCCCTGCACTGCCTGAAAGCAGACTGTCGCGGGCGTTCATCGAGGCGTGAGCGAGGTATCCGCCGGCGCTGCGGCGGCCGGACCGACGGTCACCGTCACCATGCGATCGGGTTGCAGCTTGCGCGCGAACGCAGCGCGGATGTCGGCCAGCGTGACGGCCTGCACCTTCCGCGTCCAGGTGTCCAGGTAATCCAGCGGCAGGTCATTCCAGGCGATGGAGGCCACGTTGTCCAGAAGCTTGCGGTTGCTGTCGATGCGCAGCGCGAAACCGCCGACGAGGTTGTCGCCCGCCGCCTGGAGTTCAGCCGCCGTCGGCCCCTCGGCCACGAAGCGGGCCACGACCTCGCGCGCCACCTGCACGGCCTGCTGCGCCTGGTCCGGGCGGGTCTGCAGGCCCAGCGTGAAAGCGCCGGCATGCAGTCCCGGCGAAAAATAGCTGTACACGCTGTAGGACAGGCCGCGCTTTTCGCGCACCTCGGTAGACAGGCGCGAGACGAAGCCGCCCCCGCCCAAGATGTAGTTGCCCACCAGCAGGGGGAAGAAATCAGGATCGTTGCGCTTGTAGCCGGGTTGCCCGATCAGGACATGGGCCTGCGCTGAGTTGAACGGCACGTGGCGCGTCACCGGTGCGGCCAGCGGTGGCACCTCCGGCACGGGTGGCAGGGCGTCGCAGCGTCCGTCCACGCTGGCCGGCAGGCGCGCCAGCAGGGCCGCGGCGATCTGGTCGGCCTGCGTCCGGCTGATCGCGCCCACCAGGGTGACCCTGGCGCGGCAGGCCTGGACATGGCGCGCATGAAAGGCGCGCATGTCGTCCACGCTCACCGTGGCCAGCGTGGCCTCGGTGGCCTCCGACCCATAAGGGTGTCCGCCATAGACCGCCGGGAACCAGGCGCGTCGGGCCGCGGTGGCCGGGCGAGTGTAGGACTCGCGCAGGGACGCCACCAGGCGGGCGCGCTCGCGCTCCCAGATCGGCGCGGGAAAGGAAGACTCTCCGACCTGGCGCGCGGCCAGGGCCACGGCGCGCGCCAGCAGGTCGGGTTCGGTGAGCGTGCGCAGCGAAAAACTCATGCGGTCGTCGCCCGCGCTCGCAGCGAACTGGGCGGCCAGGTCGGCCCAGGCTTCGCCCAGCTGGTTCTCGTCCATCGCGCCGTCGTAGCGCGTCACACCGCCCAGTGCCCCGCGGCGCGGGTCGCGCACGGCGATGCCCTTGTCCATCAGGCCGGCAGTGACGCTGGCCAGCGAAGCCTTGCCCACCGGGTCACGCCGGGTGCCGGCGTCGAAGTCGATCTGCACGTCGAGGATGGGGATCACCGCGCTCTCGACGAAGTAGATGCGGGCGCCACTGGGCTGGACCCACTGCTGGATCGGGAGGGTCGCCAGCGCCAGGGGCGCAAAGGCCAGCAGCCACAGGGCAGCCAAGTAACCGGTGAAGCGATGGCAGGCGGCGCGGGTCAGGAGGTATGGCAGGGGCATGGTCGGTCCGTGCGCGTGGGCGGTCAGTGGCGTGCGCCGGCGGGCGGCGCGCGGGGAGTGCGCCCGGCCTCGGGCGGCAGCGGGTGCAGGACACCCACGGTGAGCTGGTCGTCGCTGAAATAGCGCGCGGCGACCGACTGCACCTGGGCGGCGGTGATACCACGCAGGCGGCGGATCAACTGCGCGTTTGCATCCAGCGCGAATCCGTAGGCCCAGTAGGCGCCCAGTTCGCGGGCCTGGCCGAAGACCGAGTCGAGCTTGTAGACCTCGCTGGCGATCCAGCTCGTTTTCACGCGCTCGAGTTCAGCCTCCTGCACACCCTCGCGGGCGACGCGGGCCACCTGCGCGCGCAGCCCCGCCTCCACCTGCTGCGGCGTCTTGCCGGGGGCGGGCACCCCCGACAGCGTGAACACCTGGGGCCCGCGGCCCCACAGCCCATTGCTGGCGCTGACCGAATCGGCCACACGATCCGTCCCCTGGGTAAGGGCCCGGTCCAGGCGGGCGCCCGAATAGCCGTCCAGAACGGACGCCAGCACTGACAGGGCCAGCGCGTCGTCGTTCTCGGGCGTCGGCTCGAAGGAGGTCATGCGCGGCACCTTGAACAGGATCGAGACGTAGGCCTGGTCGGCCGGGGCCTTGAGCTCTATGCGTCGGACACCCGACTGCGGCGGCTCTTCGCGCGGCTTGCGCTCGGGCACGGGCCCTGCGGCGATACGACCGTAGTGGCGTTCGGCCAGGCGCAGCACCTGCGCGGGGTCGACGTCGCCGGCCACGACCACGGCGGCATTGGCGGGCACATACCAGCGCCGGTAGAAAGCACGCACGTCCTCGGGCGTCATGGCGTCCAGGTCGTTCATCCAGCCGACGATGGGGCGGCGGTAGGGAGAGGCCAGGAAGGCCGTCGCGTACAGGGTCTCGAACAGGCGCGCGCGCGGCGAATCGTCGGTGCGCAGGCGGCGTTCTTCCTTGACCACCTCCAGCTCGCGGCGGAATTCCGCGTCGGGCCACTGGTTGTTGGCGAAGCGGTCGGCCTCCAGTCGCATCACGTCCTCCAGGCGCGAGGCCGGGATCTGCTGGTGGTAGCCGGTGAAGTCGCGCGCGGTGAAGGCGTTGTCACGCCCCCCCAGGGCCGCCACACGCCGCGAGAACTCGCCCGGTCCGAGCTCGCGCGTGCCCTTGAACAACATGTGTTCCAGCACATGGGCCACGCCGCTGGTGCCATCGACTTCGTCCATGGAGCCCACGCGCACCCACAGCATGTGGACCGCGGTGGGTGCGCGCCGGTCCGGCTTGACGATGAGGGTCATGCCGTTGGAGAGGGTGTAGCGCTCGACGCGGGCACCCACCTGCGCCCCGGCGGTGCCCGGCCCCAGCAGGCCCAGCACCATCAGGGCGGGCAGCAGCCAGGAGAAAAGGCGGCGGTGCATGGACAGTTTCATAGAATCCTGCGACTTCCTGAATCGGCTCAATGTTCAGTTTCTTCCGAAAAAAACCTGCGGTCCCGGCACCTGAGACCACACCCCACGCCCCCCAACCGGCGCACACGGGGTCGCCTGCGGCGGCGACCGCACAGACCCCCGGCGCCGGCCTCATTGGCAGCGTCCTCGGGCGCGCCTTGGAGGTGCCGGCGCAGGCGCCCGCCGCCGACGAACGCCAGACCTGGTTTGGCAAGCTCAGTGCGGGCCTGCGCAAGACGGGTTCGGGCCTGTCGCAGGTCTTCACCGGCGGCCAGATCGACGACACGCTCTACGAAGAACTCGAGACCGCCCTGCTCATGGCCGATGCGGGCGTCCAGGCCACCGGCTGGCTGCTCCAGGAAGTCAAGCGCAAGGTGGCCGCCACCGGGGCGACCCGGCCCGTGCAAGTCCAGAACATTCTCGCCGACGTCCTGACCCAGCTGCTGCAGCCCCTGCAAAAGCCCTTGGTGATCGGACGGCACACGCCCACGGTGATCATGGTGGCCGGCGTCAATGGCGCGGGCAAGACCACCTCGATCGGCAAACTCACCCGCCACCTGGCCAGCGAAGGCGCTTCGGTGCTGCTGGCGGCGGCCGACACCTTCCGGGCCGCCGCGCGCGAGCAGCTGGCCATCTGGGCCGACCGCAACACCGTCGAGATCGTGAGCCAGGAGGGCGGCGACCCGGCGGCGGTGAGTTTTGATGCGGTCAGCGCAGGCCGCGCACGTGGCAAGGACGTGGTGCTGGTGGACACCGCCGGCCGCCTGCCCACGCAGCTGCATCTGATGGAGGAACTGCGCAAGATCAAGCGCACCATCGCCCGCGCGGGCGAGGCGGGCGGTGACGGTGTACCTCCCCCGCACGAGGTGCTGCTGGTGATCGACGGCAACACCGGCCAGAACGCGCTGGCCCAGGTCAAGGCGTTCGATGCGGCGCTGGGCCTCACGGGGCTGATCGTCACCAAGCTCGATGGCACGGCCAAGGGTGGTGTGCTGGCTGCCATCGCGCAGGAAAAGCCGATTCCGGTGTATTTCATCGGCGTGGGCGAAAAGCTCGAAGACCTTGAAACCTTCAACGCCCGCGAGTTCTCGCTGGCGCTGCTGGGGCAGTCCTGAGTCAGCCACCCGGGGCCCAGCTCACCGCGACATCGCCCAGCGCGCGGCGTAGCTGCCTGCGTCCACCGCCAGCACCAGCACCAGCATCGCCGCCAGCACCGAGCTGGTCTCGGGCATCTGAAAGAGGCCCAGGTGGAAGGCCAGCATCTGGCCCAGGCCGCCTGCGCCCACCACACCTAGCACCGCCGCGGCGCGGATGTTGTTCTCCCAGCGATACAGCGTGTAGCTCAGAAGCTGGGGAAGGACCTGCGGGATCACGGCGTGCAGCAGCACCCGCCCCTCGCCTACGCCCCGCACGCGCAGCGCGAAACCGGGGCCCTCGGGGGCATTCTCGATGGCCTCGGCAAACAATCGCCCGAGCACGCCCGTGGTATGCAGCGCCAGGGCCAGCGTACCCGCCAGCGGCCCCAGGCCCGCCGAGATCAACAGCAAGGCGGCCCACATCAGCTCGGGCACGCTGCGCAGGGCATTGAGCAGGAGACGGCTGACCCCACGCCAGCGCGCCGGGTCCTGGGCATGGGTGCGGCTGGCAGGCAGGGCCAGCAAGAGGCCGAAGATCACGGCCAGCAGCGTGCCGACCACCGACATCGCCAAGGTCTCCAGCGTCGCGGGCAGCAGCTTGGCCAGGAAACGCGGATCGAGTTCGGGTGAGAGCAATTCACCCAGGAATCGGCCCATGCGGGCCAGCGCGTTCGCCGAAAAGAACTGCGCCCATTGCAGGTCCAGCGAAACGAAGCTGGTCACCACCAGAGCCAGGGCCGCCGCGGTGAACCAGCAGGCCTTGCAGCGCGCGTCGAACAGGCGCGCAGGCATGCGGTAGATCTCGTTCGCAGCGGAGACATGGCCCCCACGTCCGCCCACTGCGTGTGGCTCCCTGCCCCCCGAGGGGGCCTTCGCGCCTTGGGGCGGCCCGGCGGCGCTCATGGTCTCGTCCTCATTCATCGCTTCACCCCAAGGCCCGGCGGAGGAAGGCACTCAATCGATCGGTCAAAGCGACCAGCACCACGAACACCAGCAGCAACGTGGCCACCTCGGACCCATTGAACATCTTCATCGAGTTGTCCATCTGCTGGCCCAGGCCGCCCGCGCCCACGAAGCCCAGCACCGCCGACGAGCGAATCGCACACTCCCAGCGATAGACCGTGTAGCTGGTGAGTTCCGCCGCGTTCTGCGGCAGGAGGCCATAGAAGAACGCCTGCAGGCGGCCCGCGCCATTGCGAAGCAGGGTGGACGTGACATGCGCATCACCGCTCTCGAGGATCTCGGCATACACCTTCCCCAGCATGCCGCCATAGGTCAGCGCGATGGCCAGCACGCCGGCCGTCGGGCCCAGGCCCACCACCCGCACAAAGACCAGCGCCCAGATCAACTCCGGCACGCTGCGCAGCACCACCAGCACCGCGCGCACGAGCCAGCGCAAGGCCGCGGGCACGGTGGCCATGCGCCCGGCCAGCGCGGACACCGAGAGCACCCGCACCGAGAGCAAGGCCAACGGAATCGCCAGGAGCAGGCCCATCGCAAGGCCAGCGGTGGCGATCGCCACGGTGCGCCAGGTCTCGCGCGCCACGAGGGACAGGAACTCGGCATCGAAGCGGGGCGGGACAAAGTCGGCGAGAAAGCGCAGGGTGGGCTTGAGGCTGTCCTGCGACAGCAGGATCCACGGCTTGAACTCGCACAGCACGAGCAGGGGCCACAGCACCACCGCCGCGAGCAGTAGCCACCCCACGCGCGGCAGCCATGCCGGATCGCGCAGGCGGGGGTCAATGGCAGACAGGGTCAGGGGCGCAGACATGCAAGGACCGCAGGCCGTCGCGGCCTCAGCGGCAGTACATCACGACCGGCGCGTTGGGCGTCTCGGTCCCCGGCGGTGGCGGTGCCTGGCCCTCGAGCTCTTCGAGGTGCTGGGCATACAGCGCACGCAGGCGCTCGGGCGTCACCTCAACGGCGGGCAGGTCGAAGGCCACCGCACCGCCTTGCAGGCCGAGGATGCGCGGGAAATGACGCAACGCCAGAGGCACGTCGTGCATGGTGCACACGAGGCTGGCCGCGCGCTCGCGGGCTGCGGCCAGCAGCGACTCCATGGCCTGGGCGGCACGGGCTGGGTCCAGCGCCGACAACGGCTCGTCCACCAGCAGCAGGCGCGGCTGCGCCACGAGCGAGCGCGCCAGGCCCACGCGCTGGCGTTCGCCACCAGAAAGGCGATCGACGCGATCGAATAGCTTGTCGGACAGGTCAAAGCGCGCCAGCGCCGCATCGGCCTGGGCGATGCCGGTGGGATAAAACAGGCTGCGCAGGCTGTGCCACAGGCCGATGTGCGGCAGGCGCCCCGCCAGGACGGCGGTGACCACGCGCTGGCGCGGCGGCAGGGGCGGCACCTGGGGCGCCAGGAACAACTCGCCCCGCAACCGGCGCAAGGCCCGCGCGGACAGCGTCCAGGGGTCACGCCCGTCCAGGCGCAGCTGCCCCGAGGCAGGCCGCAAGGCGCAGGCCAGCACCTGCAGCAAGGTGGTCTTGCCGGCGCCCGAAGGGCCAATCACCGCGACCTGTTCGCCCGGCGCGATACGCAGGGCGAGCGGCCCGATCGCCGCGGGCGCGCCGCGCGCCGCTGCCGGATGGCGGGCGCTCAGGGCGTCGAGTTCAATGCGCACGCGAGAGTGCTCCGCTTACTTGAGCAAACCCGCGCCGCGCGCGGCGGATTCGATGCCCTTGTAGTTGGTGACCTGCGTCGGCACGAAACGCGTAGCGCGTTGCAGCTCCAGGATCTCGCGGCCCTCGGGCGTGGCCTTGGACAGATCCAGGAAGGCCTTGGCCAGACGCTCGCGCTGGGCCGCCGGCATGTCGGCATGCACCGTCCAGTTGTAGTCGAAGTACGGCGGGGTCGTGTAGAAGACGCGCACCTTGGCCGCATCGACCTTCTTGTCGGCGACCAGCTTTTCCCACACCGAGATGTTCAGGGCGCCCGCATCCACCTTGCCAGACGCCACAGCGGCCACGGTGGCATCGTGCGCGCCGGAGTAGGCCACGCGGCGCAGGTCGCGGTCGGCGTCGATGCCGGCGGCCATCATGAAGCTGCGCGGCATCAGGTGGCCCGAGGTGCTCGATTGCGAACCGAAGCTCAGGGTCTTGCCCTTGAGGTCAGCCAGCGACTTGATGCCGGGTTCGGTGGTGATGAATACCGAGCGGAACTGCGCATCTTCCTCGCGCTGCACCAGCGGGATGGCCTTGCCGCCCGAGCGGACCGACGCCTGCACGAAGGTGAAGCCCCCGAACCAGGCCAGGTCGACCTGCTGGTTGGCCAGGGCCTCGACGGCTGCGGCGTAATCGGTGACCGGCGTGAATTCGACCTTGGTGCCCAGGCGCTGCTCCAGGTACTTCACCAGCGGGCCGGCCTTGCGGGCCAGCTCGGTGGGCGACTCGTCGGGAATGGCGGTGATGCGAAACGGGCGAGCCTGCGCGTAGGCCAGGGGGGATACGCCGGCGGCGAAAAGCGCGGCCAGTACGGCGCGGCGGGAAAGGTGCGGATGCATCGGAATATTTCTCCTGTGAGGTCCCGCGTGGAAAGGCGCCGGTCACTTGCGATTACACCCGATCCGCCGATTCCGCCGGTGCGCAGGGTCATCGCGCACCGCCTATAAACGGGGGGTGAAGCGCCCTCGAATCGTTATCGTGACGCCCTATCTGGCCGACGCCAACAACGGCAACTGGCAGACCGCACGGCGCTGGCAGCGGCTGCTGGCGGTGACGCATGCCGTGCGCCTCGTGAAGGACTGGCCCGACGCCGACG
>JBEGVR010000315.1:0-4630 GCA_041178265.1 Pseudomonadota bacterium
CCGCGGTAGCCGGCGCCGGCACTGGCGGCGCTCTCTCCCCCGCTGTCACGCCCCTGCAACTGGGCCACCATCTGTTCGACCGGGCCACCCGGCACGAACTGGATCACCACGAACGTGAGCATCAGCACCCCGAACAGGGTGGGGATCATCAGCAGCAGGCGTTTGAGGATGTAGCTGGCCATGGGATTTAGCGGTTCGCAGGCGAGGCCCACCAGGTGGACATGGCCCACTGGTGCACGTCGTAGTAGGGCGGGATGGACGCCGGCAGCTCGAAGCGGCCCGGGCGGTATCCCACGAGGAAGGCGCTGCCATAGTAATGCGGCACCGAGTAGTGGCCATGCGAGAGCACGCGATCGAGTGCGCGCAGCGCGGCGCGCAGCTGCTCGCGCGTGGTGGCCTGCACCACCTTCTGAAGCAGCGCGTCGACCGCCGGGTCGGCCAGGCCCCAGACGTTGGAGGACCCCGGCGTGGCCGCCGCCTGCGAACCCAGGCGCTCCAGCAGTTCGCCGCCCGGCGAGGTGCTGCCTGGCAGTCGGGCTGACGTGAGCTCGAAGTCGAAGGCGTCCATCTTCTGCTTGGACAGGGAGAAATCGACCGAGCGGAAGATCAGGCGGATGCCGAGTTTCTCGAGCGCCTTCTGGAAGGGAGTGACGATGCGCACCAGCGAGGGCTGGTCGGTGAGGAATTCGATGGTGAAGGCCTCGCCCTTCGCGTTGCGCAGGGCACCGTCACGGTAGGTCCAGCCGGCCTCGGCCAGCAGGATCTGGGCCTGTCGCAGGTTGTCACGCAGGCTGGCTGGCGGTGCGGTGCTGGGTGAGCGCGGCGCAGGGCCGAAGACCTCGGGCGCGAGCTTGGCGCGCAGGGGTTCGAGCAGGGCCACTTCGTCGGGCTGGGGCAGACCCTGGGCGTGGAACTCGCTGTTGGGGAAGTAGCCGTCCACGCGCTTGTACAGGCCGTAGAACAACTGCCGGTTCATCCACTCGAAGTCGAAGGCCAGGCCTATGGCGCGCCGCACCCGCACGTCCTGGAACTTGGGCTTGCGCAGGTTGAAGACATAGCCCTGGAAATCGCCGGGATTGCGGTTTTCGAAGGCGCGCTGCTTCAACTCGCCGGAGGCGAACACCCGGCCCTTGTACTGGCGCGCCCAGTTGCGCGAGATGAACTCGCGCATGAAGTCGAATTCGCCGGCCTTCAGGCCCTCGAAGCGCGAGGTCTCGTCCAGGTAGATCTTGAAGGTGACGCGGTCGAAATTGAACTGCCCGCGTCGCACCGGCACATCGGCCGCCCAGTAGGCCGGGTCACGCACGTAGGTGATGTCGCGGCCCATGCGCGGGTTGGTGATGCGGTAGGGGCCCGAGCCGATCGGCAGGTCCGACACCACCTGGTCGAAGGGCTTGCCCTGCCCCCAGTCGCGGCTGAAGACCGGCATGCTGCCCACGACCAGCGGCAGCTCGGGGTTGGGCGCCGCGAAGTCGAAGCGAACGGTGCGCTCGGCCACCACCACCGCGTCCTTCACCTCGGCGTAGATGGTGCGGAACTGGGGGGCGGCCTGCTTGGAGATCAGGGTCTTGAAGGTGTGCACCACGTCGGCGGCCAGCACCGGCTTGCCGTCATGAAAGCGCGCCTGCGGGTGCAGCGTGAAGGTGACGGACAGCCGGTCGGGGGCGACCGCGACGTCCTGGGCCAGCAGGCCGTAGGCGGTGGTGGGCTCGTCCAGGTTACCCACCAGCAGGGTGTCGAACATCAGCGAACCGATGCCGAAGGGCGCGGTTCCCTTGAGGGTGAAGGGATTGAACTTGTCGAAGTTGGTGGGCCGGGTGGGCGGCACCATACGGATCTCGCCGCCCTTGGGGGCCGCGGGGTTGACGTAGTCGAAATGGGTGAAGCCGGCGGGGTACTTGATGTCGCCGAACTGGGCATAGGCGTGGGCCGACCAGGCCACCGGGGCGGCCACGAACCACAGGGCCAGGACGGCCAGATGCTGAAAACCACGCATGCGACAATTCTGCCGACTTTTTTCGAGGGAGCGTTCCATGGGTTTTCTGTCTGGCAAGAAATTGTTGATCACGGGTGTCCTGTCCAACCGATCCATCGCCTACGGCATTGCCCGCGCCTGCCATGCACAGGGCGCCGAACTGGCTTTCAGCTACGTCGGCGAGCGCTTCAAGGACCGCATCACCGAGTTTGCGGCCGACTTCGGCTCCAAGCTGGTGTTCGATTGCGACGTGGGCGACGACGCGCAAATCGAGAACTTGTTCAAGGACCTCTCGGCCCACTGGCCGAAATTTGACGGCTTCGTGCACGCCATCGGCTTTGCCCCGCGCGAGGCGATCGCCGGCGACTTCCTGGAGGGCCTCTCGCGCGAGGGCTTCAAGATCGCCCACGACATCAGCGCCTACAGCTTTCCCGCCATGGCCAAGGCCGCCCTGCCCTATCTCAATGACAAGTCGGCGCTGCTCACGCTCACCTACCTGGGGGCGATCCGCACCGTCCCGAACTACAACACCATGGGCCTGGCCAAGGCCTCGCTCGAAGCGTCGGTGCGTTACCTGGCCGAGTCGCTGGGCCCCCGGGGGATGCGCGTGAACGGCATCAGCGCCGGCCCGATCAAGACGCTGGCGGCCAGCGGCATCAAGGGCTTCGGCAAGATCCTGTCGGTGGTAGCCGAGACCTCACCGATCCGCCGCAACGTGACGATCGACGATGTCGGCAACGTGGCGGCCTTCCTGCTGTCGGACCTGGCGGGCGGGGTGAGCGCCGAGATCACCTATGTGGACGGCGGCTTCAGCAACGTGGTGGGCGGGATCGCCGAGCCGGCCCAGGCCTGATCCTAGTCCGCGCCACCCCAGGACGATCAGACCTTCACGCAATCCGCGAAGTACACCGGCTTGCTGTCGGCGCCGATTTCCTCCACCAGCCCGTGGATGTCGGTCTCGAACCCCGGGCACTGCGCGTTGAACTCGCGCGAGAACTTCAGGTAGTCGACGATCTTCCGGTTGAACACCTCGCCCGGCACCAGCAGCGGGATGCCCGGCGGGTACGGCGTGACCAGCGAGGTGGTGATGCGGCCCTCAAGCGCGTCGATCGGCACCCGCTCGGTGCGCCGGTGCGCGATGTGGGCAAAGGCGTCGCTGGGCTTCATGGCGGGCGTGAGGTCCGACAGATACATGTCGGTGGTCAGACGGGCGATGTCGTACTTGGCATAGAGCTCGTGCACGTGCTGGCACAGGTCGGCCAGGCCCATGCGCTCGTAGCTCGGATGCTGCTGGCAGAACTCCGGCAGGATCCGCCACATCGGCTGGTTGCGTGCGTAATCGTCCTTGAACTGCTGCAGCGCAGTCAGCATCGTGTTCCAGCGGCCCTTGGTGATGCCGATGGTGAACATGATGAAGAAGCTGTAGAGGCCCGTCTTTTCCACGATGATCCCGTGCTCCGCCAGGAAGCGCGTCACGATGGACGCCGGGATGCCGGTCTTGGAGAACTTGCCATTGAGGTCCAGGCCGGGCGTGACGATGGTGGACTTGATCGGGTCCAGCATGTTGAAGCCTTCGGCCAGGTTGCCAAAGCCATGCCACTTGGCGGTGCGGGCCTCGCCCTTGATGATCCAGTCGTCGGCGCGGCCGATGCCTTCGTCGGCCAGCTTGTCCGGGCCCCAGACCTTGAACCACCAGTCCTTGCCGTACTCGGCATCGATCTTGCGCATGGCCCGGCGAAAGTCCAGGGCCTCCAGGATGCTTTCTTCCACCAGTGCGGTGCCGCCGGGCGGCTCCATCATGGCCGCGGCCACGTCGCAGCTGGCGATGATGGAGTACTGCGGGCTGGTCGAGGTGTGCATCAGGTACGCCTCGTTGAACAGGTGGCGGTCCAGCTTGCGGTTCTGCGAGTCCTGCACCAGCACGTGGCTGGCCTGCGAAATGCCGGCCAGCAGCTTGTGGGTGGACTGCGTGGCGAAGGTCAGTGCCTCCTTGGGCCGCGCGCGGCGCTTGCCCATGGCGTGGTAGGAGCCGTAGAACGGGTGGAAGGCCGCGTGGGGCAACCAGGCTTCGTCGAAGTGCAGCGTGTCCACATAGCCATCGAGCATGTTCTTGATGGTCTCGGTGTTGTAAAGCACCCCGTCGTAGGTGGACTGCGTGAGCGTCATCACGCGGGGCTTGACCTTGTCGGCGTCCACGCCCGCCAGCAGGGGGTTGGCGCGGATCTTGGCCTTGATGGCCTCTGGCGAGAACTCGCTCTGGGGAATGGGGCCGATGATCCCGAAGTGGTTGCGCGTGGGCTTCATGAACACGGGAATCGCGCCGGTCATGATGATGGAGTGCAGGATGGACTTGTGGCAGTTGCGGTCCACCACCACCACGTCGCCAGGCGCCACCGTGTGGTGCCACACCATCTTGTTGGAAGTGCTGGTGCCGTTGGTGACGAAGAAGCAGTGGTCGGCGTTGAAGATGCGCGCCGCGTTGCGCTCGCTGGCGGCCACCGGGCCGGTGTGGTCCAGCAGCTGGCCCAGCTCGTCGACCGCGTTGCACACGTCGGCGCGCAGCATGTTCTCGCCGAAGAACTGGTGGAACATCTGTCCCACCGGGCTTTTCAGGAAGGCCACGCCGCCGGAATGTCCCGGGCAGTGCCAGGAGTA
>JBEGVR010000316.1:0-12462 GCA_041178265.1 Pseudomonadota bacterium
TCCCGGGTGGCAGCCTGTGGCTGCGCGATACCGGCTGCACGATCGGGCAGGCGGTGCGGGTGCGCGTGATGGCGCGCGATGTGAGCGTGGCCCTGGACCTGCCTCGCGCCACGAGCGTGCAGAACCTGTTGTCCTGCACGGTGCAGTCGGTGACCGCCGATCCCCATCAGCCCAGTCAGGTGCTGGTGGCCCTGGCCTGCGCCGCGCCGGGGACTGGCACGACGCTGCTGGCGCGCGTCACGGCGCGCGCCGCCCACCATCTGGCGCTTGCGCCGGGGCGCGAGGCCTGGGCGCAGGTGAAGGCGGCGGCCCTGGTGGGTTGAAGCGGGTGACCTGCCGGGGCGCACGACAGCCGAGGCCGCTGCGCAAGCGCGCTGCCCATACGCAAGCGCGCTGCTGGAGGGCTTAAAGGGCGCAGGTGCGAAAGCCCACGAAGTCGTGGTCGTGGCCGGGGTCGGCGAAGCTGCGTGCCCGTGGATGCCGCTGCCGGGCCGGCGTGGCGAACGACGCGCCACGTCGCACGCGGGCGGACCCCCAGTGCCCCTGCGGATCCAGGGCGGTGTGCGCGGCCCAGGCGCAGGGCACGAAACCCGGCCAGGGACGCAGGGTGCCGGCGGTCCATTCGTGCACGTCGCCCCAGCGGAACCCGCGCCGCGAAGCGGTGGCGGCGGCGATCTCCCACTCGACCTCCGCGGGCAGGCGCCGCCCCGCCCAACGGGCCCAGGCATCGGCCTCCCACCAGCTCACGTGCATCACGGGCTGGGTGGCGGCCAGGCGCGTGGGCTGGCCAAACAAGGTCTGCAGCACGGCGCCGCTGGCGACACCGATCTGTTCGACGTGGCGCGGTGCACGCCGGCCGCTGGCCTGCAGCCAGGACCAGCCCTCGGGATGCCACAGCTCGGGCCGGTCGTAACCGGCGTCGTCGACGAACTCGACGAATTGGGACCAGGTGACGGGCTGCGCGTCGATCTCGAAAGGGGGAACCTGGACGGCATGCGCAGGCCGCTCCAGGGCGGGTGCGAAGCCCTTGGGGGGACTGCCCAGCGCCCAGCGTGTGGCGGGCAGGTCCAAGGGGGGACGCGGCGCCAGGGCCGCAGGCGCCTGCAGGGGCAGTGCGATACCCCGATCCTGGGCAAGGACGAGCAACAGCTCGGCGCGCGCATCCTCCTGGCACAGGGCGGCGCGGTACAGGTGCAGGGCGGGCTCGGTGTCTTCGGATTTCTCCAGCAGGTCGAGGGTGGCCTCCAGCTGCTGGAGCATGTAGTGGCGCACGCTGTCTGGATCGGGGGGGGCACCCGTCCAGGCCGGCGATTGCGGATGAAACCAGGCATCGGCCTGGGGCATGAGCGGCGCCAGCCGGATGCCGTCGGCGGTGGACGCGGCGCCCTGGGCGCGCTGGGGGTTGCGCAGGATCCACCACTCGGCAAACCACGCCGCCTGGCCGGCCACCTGCCACGCGGGCGGGTGGGGGTCGTCAGGAAGGGGGTCGGGGCCGCCTGCGGCAAGGTGCTGCCCCAGCAGGTGCAGGGTGCGGTTGCGGGCATCCATCAGGGCCAGTGAGAGCGGCCCCTGGCCGCAGTGGCGGATGGCAGGCGTTTCGAACTCGGTGTGGGTGGCAGGCACGGGCATGGCAGCCCCGAGGATGCCAGCGCAGGACGCGGCGGGGGCGGGGGCGTGGCCCGTGTTTTCCCTCAGGGGCTAGAGCTTCTGGGACTGCATGAAGCGGTCGAAGGTGGCCTCCGTGAAGCGGAACCAGAGGTTCTGGTCGGCACGGAACTTGGCGTAGTCGGTGTAGACCTTGCGCCAGTTTTCGTTCTTGGCGCCGATCTCGGTGTAGAGGTCCATGGAGGCCTTGAAGGCGGCGTTCATCATGTCGGCGGGGAAGGCACGCAGCTTGGTGCCGGCCCCCACAAGCTGGCGCAGCGCGCCGGGATTGAGGGTGTCGTACTTGGCCTGCATGGTGACGTGGGCCTGGGCCGCCGCGGCTTCGACGATGGCCTTGTGCTCGGAGGACAGCGCGTCGTAGGCCTTGTGGTTGATGAAGACGTCGAGCTGGGGACCACCTTCCCACCAGCCGGGGTAGTAGTAGAAGGGCGCGACCTTGTTGAAGCCCAGCTTCTGGTCGTCGTAGGGACCCACTCACTCGGCGGCATCGATGGTGCCTTTTTCCAGGGCCTGGTAGATCTCGCCGCCAGGGATGTTCTGGGGCACGCCGCCCAGGCGCTCGATGACCTTGCCGGCGAAGCCGCCGACCCGGAACTTCAGGCCCTTGGTGTCTTGCGCGGACTTGATTTCCTTGCGGTACCAGCCCCCCATCTGGGAGCCGGTGTTGCCCGCCGGGAAATTGATGATGTTGTACTTGGCGTAGAACTCGCGCATGAGCTTGAGGCCGTTGCCCTCGTGCATCCAGGCGGACATCTGGCGGCTGTTGAGGCCAAAGGGGATGGCGCAGCCGATGGCGAAGGTCTCGTCCTTGCCGAAGAAATAGTAGGGCGCGGTGTGGGCGCAGTCGACGGTGCCGTTTTGCACGCCATCGACCACGCCGAAGGCGGGCAGGAGTTCGCCGGCGGGGTGGACCGAGATGTCGAAGCGGCCGCCGGACATGCTCTTGACGGCCCGCGCGAAGGTGTCGGCGCCGCCGAAGATGGTGTCCAGGGACTTGGGGAAGCTGGAAGCCAGGCGCCAGCGGATGGCGGGCTGCGCATGGACAGCGGGTGCGGTTCCTGCGGCCAGCACACCGGCCATGCCGGCGTTCTTGATCAACGATCGACGATCCATGACGGACACTCCTTGAGGGCAATAGGGGGGGACAGCAGCGGGGCAAAACCGCCCGCCGCATGAAAACTATTGTACTAATCGGAGTGCTGTGACGTGGCCGGGGTTTCCCCTCGGCCAATCCGTCAAGCGGGGGTCAGGTCAAGGGTCGCGCCATAGCGTTCGCGCACGGAGCGTTCGATACCCGCGGCGTCCAGCCCCTGCAGGGCCAGCAGCCGCGCCGGGTCACCGTGCTCGATGAACCGGTCGGGCAGGCCCAGTTGCAGCACGGGCTTGTGCACGTCGGCGGCCTGCAGGGCCTCCAGCACCGCGCTGCCCGCGCCCCCCATCACCGCGCCCTCTTCCACCGTGACCAGCGCGTCGTGCCGCCCCGCAACCTCGAGCAGGAGCTCGAGGTCCAGCGGCTTGGCCCAGCGCATGTTGACCACGGTGGCGCCCAGCTTCTGCGCGGCCTCGAGGGCCGGATAAAGCAAGGTGCCGAAGGCCAGGAGAGCCACGCCTCGGCCCTGGCGGCGGATCTCGCCCTTGCCGAATGGCAGGGGATCGAGCCCGCCCGAGACCGGCACGCCCGCGCCCGCACCGCGCGGGTAGCGCACCGCCACCGGGTGGTCCTGATGGAAGGCGGTGGTGAGCAGGCCGCGGGTTTCGGCTTCGTCAGCGGGGCAGGCCACGCTGACATTGGGGATGCAGCGCAGGTAGGCGATGTCGTAGGCCCCGGCGTGGGTGGGCCCGTCGGCACCAACGATGCCGGCGCGGTCCAGCGCGAACACCACCGGCAGCTTTTGCAGGGCGACGTCGTGAATCAGCTGGTCGTAGGCGCGCTGCAGGAAGGTGGAGTAGATGGCCACCACCGGCTTGGCGCCCTCGCAGGCCATGCCGGCGGCGAAGGTGACGGCGTGCTGCTCGGCAATGCCGACGTCGTAGTAGCGGTCGGGAAAGCGCCTTTCGAATTCGACCATGCCCGAGCCTTCGCGCATGGCGGGGGTGATGCCGACCAGGCGCGCATCCTGGGCAGCCATGTCGCACAGCCACTGGCCGAAGACCTGGGTGAAGGTGGTCTTGGGCGGCGTGGCCGGCGCTGTGATGCCGACCTTGGGGTCGAACTTGCCCGGGCCGTGGTACATGACCGGATCGGCCTCGGCCAGCTTGTAGCCCTGGCCCTTGCGCGTCACCACGTGCAGGAACTGCGGACCCTTGAGGTAGCGGATGTTTTCCAGCGTGGGAATGAGCGAGTCCAGGTCGTGGCCGTCGATGGGGCCGATGTAGTTGAAGCCGAACTTCTCGAAGAGGGTGGCAGGCACCACCATGCCCTTGGCGTGTTCCTCAAGGCGCTTGGCCAGTTCGAAGAGGGGCGGAGCCACCTTGAGCATGTTCTTGCCGACGTTCTTGGCGGCGGCGTAGAACTGCCCCGACATGAGCTGTGCGAGGTAGCGATTGAGCGCGCCCACCGGCGGGCTGATGGACATGTCGTTGTCGTTGAGGACGACCAGCAGGTCGCAGTCGGCCACGCCGGCGTTGTTCAGGGCCTCGAAGGCCATGCCGGCGGTCATGGCGCCGTCGCCGATGATGGCCACGGCCTTGCGGTCCTCGCCCTTGCGGCGGGCGGCCAGGGCCATGCCCAGGGCAGCGGAGATGCTGGTGGAAGAGTGCGCGGTGCCGAAGGCGTCGTAGGGGCTCTCGGTGCGCAGGGGAAAGCCGGACAGGCCCCCGAGCTGTCGCAGGCTGTCCATGCGCGCGCGCCGGCCGGTGAGGATCTTGTGCGGGTAGGTCTGGTGGCCCACGTCCCACACGAGACGGTCTTGGGGCGTGTTGAAGACGTAGTGCAGGGCGATGGTGAGTTCGACCGTGCCCAGGTTGGAGCTCAGGTGCCCCCCGGTGCGCGAGACGCTGTCCAGGACGTAGGCGCGCAATTCGTCGGCGAGCTGGGGCAACTGCTGGCGCGTGAGGCGACGCAGGTCTGCGGGGTCTGCGATTGATTCAAGCAGGGAAGCCATGCGTGTTGTCCGTCCTGTCGTCTGTCTTGTCTGACGTGTCTGTCTTGCGTGGGTGCCCAGCTCTCAGTGGGCGCGCCGGATCACCATGCCGGCCAGGGCGTGCAGCGCCCGGGTGTCGGGCAGGCCGCTGGCCACCAGGGCGCTGACGGCCTCGTCGAACTGGGACGCGGCATAGGCGCGCGACCTCTCGAGGCCCATGAGCGAAACATAGGTGGGCTTGTCCTGGGCGGCATCCTTGCCGGCGGTCTTGCCCAGGGTGGCGGAATCGGCGGTGACGTCCAGGATGTCGTCGACCACCTGGAAGGCCAGGCCGATGGCGTCGCCATAACGGGCCAGCGCGTCGCGGGCTTGTGCAGCGGGGGCGCCGCAGGCGGCTCCCATCATGACGCTGCCCTGGAGCAAGGCGCCGGTCTTGAGGCGGTGCATGCGCCCGAGCGCGTCTTCGTCGAGGGCGCGGCCGATGCTCGCCAGGTCGATGGCCTGACCGCCGGCCATCCCCGCGTGGCCTGCGGCGCGTGCCAGCAGGCGGCACAAGGCGGCCTGGGTGCCCTCAGGCATCTCAGTGGGGGAAGGCGTGAGCAGCTCGAAGGCCAGGGCCTGCAGCGCGTCGCCCGCCAGCAGGGCCTGGGCCTGGCCAAAGCGCACATGGACCGTGGGCTTGCCCCGGCGCAGCACGTCGTTGTCCATGCAGGGCATGTCGTCGTGGACCAGCGAGTAGGCGTGGATCAATTCGACCGCACAGGCTGCGCGCAGGGCGGCCTGCGTGTCGCCCCCCACGGCCTCGGCGGCGGCGAGCACCAGCAGGGGGCGCAGGCGCTTGCCGCCGTCGAGGACGGCGTAACGCATGGCCTCTCCCAGGCCGGCGGGCGCCTGGGCGTCGACCCATCGGTCCAGGGCCGACTCCACGCCGGCCAGGCGCGCGGCGCTCCAGCGGGAAAGGTCGAACGAAGACGTCATTCCTGCGTCCACGGCTTGAGTGTGCCTTCGTCCAGGATCTTGATCTGGTGGTCCACGGCCTCGAGCTTGCTGCGGCAGAAGGTCAGCAACTGGGCGCCACGCTCATAGCCGGCCAGCATCTGCTCCAGGGGCAGCTGGCCCGACTCGATCTGCGCGATGAGCTGCTCGAGCTCCTCGAGGGCGGCCTCGTAGGTGGCGGGGACGGCGGGGGTGGCGGGCGTGGCCTTGGACATGGTGCGTCGGGACTGAAACCGGGATTCTAGGCCTCGGGACAGGGGGTCTCACGCCTTAGGATAGTGGGTCCGGCCCTCATGGCGCAGGAGCCCGCAACCCGAATCCTGGAGACCCGATGAAACACGATGACCCGCAATGGCTGGAGACGATGTACAACAACCGTGCGCGAGTGCCCGACCACGCGGCGCACTTTGAGCGCTGGACGCGTGATTCACAGCGGGTGCGCCAGCAGCAGCCCTGCGTCCTGGACATCCCCTACGGCCCCTCGGAGGGGCAGCGGCTGGACGTGTTCCCCGCCCCCGCCCGCAACGCCCCGGTGGTGGTGTTCATCCACGGTGGCTACTGGCGGTCGTTGGACAAGAAGGAACATTCCTTCGTGGTGCCGGCCTTCGCGCAGGCTGGCGCCTGTGTGGTGGTGCCCAATTACGATCTGTGCCCGCAAGTGCCGCTGACCGAGATCGTGCTGCAGATGGTGCGGGCCCTGGCCTGGACCTGGCGACACATCGCCGGCCACGGCGGCGACCCGGGTCGCATCAGCGTGGCCGGCCATTCGGCCGGTGGACATCTGGCCGCCATGATGCTGTCGTGCCTGTGGGATCGCCACGACCGCACCCTGCCCCCCGACCTGGTGACCCGCGCCCTGTCGATCTCGGGCCTCTACGACCTGGAGCCGATAAGGCACACGCCGTCACTGCAGGCGTCGCTGCATCTGACCCCCGAACAGGTGCGCCAGGCCAGCCCTGCGCTGCTGCCGCCGCCACTGCGGGGGCAGCTGGTGTCGGTGGTGGGCGGCAGCGAAAGCATGGAGTTTCTCAGGCACAACGAGATGATCCGCCGCGCCTGGGGTCCGGCGCGCGTGCCAGTCTGCGAGGCGCTGCCGGGCCTGCACCACTTCAACGTGGTGGAGGCGCTCACGGAGCCGGGCCACCGCCTGAACCAGCTGGCCTGCGACCTCGTGGCCGATTGAGCAACGCGGGCCACGCGGGATCTACATCAGCAGGTGCTCGCCCGCGTTGTCTCCGCCGAGGATCACGTAGTTGACCTTGCGGATGTCCATGAGCGCGCGCCCGCCGGCGTAGCTGATCGAACTCTGGATGTCTTCTTCCATCTCGCGCAGGGTGTGGGCGAGCTTGCCCTTGACCGGCTCGAGGATGCGCTTGCCCTCGACGTGCTTGTATTCGCCCTTGTTGAAGTCGGAGGCGGAGCCGTAGTACTCCTTGTACAACTTGCCGTCGACTTCGACGGTCTGGCCGGGGGATTCTTCGTGGCCGGCGAGCATGGAGCCGATCATGACCAGCGTGGCGCCAAAGCGGATGCTCTTGGCGATGTCGCCGTGCTCGCGGATGCCGCCGTCGGCGATGATGGGTTTGGTCGCCACGCGGGCACACCATTTGAGCGCCGACAGCTGCCACCCGCCGGTGCCGAACCCGGTCTTCATGCGGGTGATGCAGACCTTGCCGGGGCCGATGCCGACCTTGGTGGCGTCGGCGCCCCAGTTTTCCAGGTCGATGACGGCCTCGGGCGTGCCCACGTTGCCGGCGATGACGAAGCTGGCCGGGAGCTTTTGCTTCAGGTGCGCGATCATGCGCTGCACGGTGTCGGCGTGGCCATGCGCGATGTCGATGGTGATGTACTCGGGCACCAGGCCCTGGGCCGCCAGCGTGTCGACCGCGGCGTAATCGGCCGCCTTCACGCCCAGCGAGATCGAGGCATAGGCGCCTGCCTCGTGCATGCGGCGCACGAAGGCGACGTTGTCCAGGTCGAAGCGGTGCATGACGTAGAAATAGCCGCTTTGCGCCATCCACAGGCAGATCTTTTCATCCACCACCGTCTTCATGTTGGCGGGGACCACCGGAATGCGGAAGGTGCGGCCACCGAGCTCGACGCCGGAGTTGCATTCCGAGCGGCTTTCCACGCGGCATTTGCGTGGCAGCAGCAGGACGTTGTCGTAATCGAAGATTTCCATGCAGGCTCCTGGGAACTGTTTGACAAACAGGGAGAGCGCTTGGATGTTGGCCCGGAGCCTGCGGCGCCGGGCGATCTGGGAGCATGCCGGGGCCGCAAGAAACCGGGCCGCAATGCTTGGGCCCGGTGGTCGATTCTAAGCCTAGCGGGCGGCCACCCGGCGGACGGGGGTTTCGGCCCGGGCCCGCCACGGAGCGGCGTGCGCGCTTCCTACAATGCGCCATGTCTCCTGATGCCTCCCCGTTTTCGACCGCCGCGCCCGATGCGCCCCTGCTGCGCCAGCTCAATGAGGAACAACGCGCCGCCGTCGTCCTGCCTGCCGAACACGCCCTGATCCTGGCCGGCGCCGGTTCGGGCAAGACGCGGGTGCTGACCACGCGCATCGCCTGGCTGCTGTCCACGGGACAGGTCTCGCCCGGCGGGGTGATGGCCGTCACCTTCACCAACAAGGCGGCCAAGGAGATGATGACGCGCCTGGGCGCAATGCTGCCGGTGAACGTGCGCGGGATGTGGATCGGGACCTTCCACGGCCTGTGCAACCGGTTCCTGCGGGCCCACCACAAGCTGGCGAACCTGCCGCAAAGCTTCCAGATCCTGGACACGCAGGACCAGCTGTCGGCGATCAAGCGGCTGATGAAGCAGTACAACATCGACGACGAGCGTTTTCCGCCGAAGGAGATGCAGTGGTTCATCAACGGCTGCAAGGAAGAAGGCCATCGGCAGGGGGACGTGACGATCCGCCACGACGAGGACCGCCGGCGCGTGGAGATCTACCAGCTGTATGAGGACCAGTGCCAGCGCGAAGGCGTGGTGGACTTCGGCGAGCTGATGCTGCGAAGCTACGAGCTGATGCGCGATCACGCCCCGGTGCGCGAGCATTACCAGCGGCGCTTTCGCCACATCCTGATCGACGAGTTCCAGGACACCAACCGGCTGCAATACGCCTGGATCAAGGTGTTTTCGGGCGGGGCGAACGACCCCTCCAGCAGGCCGGATAGCCCCTGCGGCAGACCAGATAGCCCCTCCGGTAGCGGCAACGCCGTCTTCGCGGTGGGCGACGACGACCAGAGCATCTACGCCTTTCGCGGCGCGCGCGTGGGCAACATGGCCGATTTCGTGCGCGAGTTCGGGGTGCGTCACCAGATCAAGCTGGAACAGAACTACCGCAGCTTCAGCAACATCCTGGACTCGGCCAACGCCTTGATCAGCCACAACACCGGGCGCCTGGGCAAGAACCTGCGCACCGCCCAAGGACCTGGCGAGCCGGTGCGGGTGTACGAGGCGCCCACCGACCTGGCCGAGGCGCAATGGATGGTGGACGAAGCCCGCCACCTGGTGCGCGGCGACCATGACCCGCTCTCGGGCGGCGTTGCGCGCCAGGAGATCGCGGTGCTGTATCGCAGCAACGCCCAAAGCCGCGTGATCGAGACCGCGCTGTTCAACGCGGGCGTGCCGTACCGGGTGTACGGCGGCCTGCGCTTTTTCGAGCGCGCCGAGATCAAGCACGCGCTGGCCTACCTGCGCCTTCTGGAGAACCCGCACGACGACACCTCCTTCCTGCGGGTGGTGAACTTCCCGCCGCGCGGCATCGGGGCGCGCAGCATCGAGCAGCTGCAGGACGCGGCGCGCGCCGCCGGCTGTTCACTGCACGATGCGGTGAGCGCCACCACCGGCAAGGCCGGCGCCAACCTGGGCAGCTTCGTGGCCAGGATCGACGTGCTGCGCGAGCAGACGCAGGGCCTCACGCTGCGCGAGATCATCGACCTGGTGCTGCAGCACTCGGGCCTGATCGAGCATTACCGCGCGGAACGCGAGGGCGCGGACCGGGTGGAGAACCTGGAGGAACTGGTCAACGCCGCCGAGAGCTTCGTGACGCAGGAGGGCTTCGGGCGGGACGCGGTGGCCCTGCCGGTGGACGAACTGGCGCAGTCGCCCGCAAGCCAGGGGCTGGACATGGGCCAGCCCCTCGTGGACGAGCCGATCACCGGCGACGCGGCGCCCGACACCGGCGAGACCCTCTCGCCCCTGGCCGCCTTCCTGACCCATGCGGCCCTGGAGTCCGGCGACAACCAGGCGCAGGCCGGGCAGGACGCGGTTCAACTCATGACGGTGCATTCGGCCAAGGGCCTGGAGTTCGACTGCGTGTTCGTGACCGGCCTGGAAGAAGGCCTGTTTCCCAGCGAACGCTCCATGACCGAGCACGAGGGCCTGGAGGAGGAGCGGCGCCTGATGTACGTGGCGATCACGCGGGCGCGCAAGCGGCTGTACCTGAGTCACTCGCAGACACGCCTGCTGCATGGCCAGACCCGCTACAACATCCGCAGCCGCTTCTTGGACGAACTGCCCGAGCACGCCCTGAAGTGGCTCACGCCCAAGCAGGCACCGATGCCCATTTCCTTCGGCGCCGGATCAGGCTATGGGGGTCACCGCAGCGGCGGCTATCCGCGCGACCTGGCGCCCGGCCAATTCGCCAGCCCGCCCGTGCCCCCGCAGAAAGCCGCGCCGTCCCACGGCCTGCGTGCGGGGATGCAGGTGTTTCACAACAAGTTCGGGGAAGGCACCGTACTGACGCTGGAAGGCACCGGCGACGACGCGCGCGCACAGGTGAAGTTCGGGCGGCATGGCGTGAAGTGGCTGGCTCTGTCTGTGGCCAAGCTCACGCCGGTGTGATCACTCTGTGGGGATGACGGGGGCCGCCTGCGGGGACGGATCCTCCGCGGAGAAGCAGGCCTGGAAGCTGAAGTAGATCGAGGTGGAGAACATCGCCGCCAGCAAGAGGGCGGTGGGCATCATCACGGCCTGGGCCACCGACGGGCCACCCACGAGGCCGGCGCCCAGCCCCAGCACCGACCCCACCACCATGAACACGGCCACCCAGGCCAGGCTGTAGACCAGGTGGGCGCCGAAGTTGCGCATGACCGCCACCACGCTGAAGAACAGGCTCTTGGCAGGCGTGACGCCGTGCCAGTGCACCAGCGCCGGGGCATGCCAGAACATCAGGAACAGGGGCAGGTGCAAGGCCAGGGCCAGCGCCGTGGCGGCGTTGACGGGTGCGCCTTCCGGGCCAGGCAGGGGCGTTCCGGCGATCCAGGTGGCCAGCCCGGTGGCCAGCATCGAGCCCACGGTGTAGGCCGCCCCCAGCACCAGCATCGCCCGCAGCCGCTCACGGCCGGCGCGAAAGGCACTGAACAGGATGGACGGCATGGGAAAGCGCCCCCGCTGGGCCTCGGCTGTGGCCGCCATGAGGCCCAGCGTGGCGGCGGGCACCAGCATGCCCGCCAGGATGGGGCCGACCAGGGGCAGCATGGCGGCGACCATCACCAGGGCCATGTACATGAAGAACAGCCCCGCCAGCGCCAGCGGTTGCTTGAAGAAGGTGCGCATGCCGGCACGCACCCAGCTGATGCCGGAGCGCGCGGGAACGACGTTAAGTTTCATTGGTGCAATTTAACGCGGATTGGACATCGGCGGGACAGGAGGCCGCGCTTCAGGCCCGAACGGGATGGGCCACGCGCTGGCGCAGCACACGCTCGAAGTGGGTCGGGTCGTGCGGCTTGAGCATGCTGGCCTCGCGCGGCAGGTGCAAGTCCCACAGGCGGGAGATCCAGAACCGCAGGGCCCCGGCGCGCCGCATCGCTGGCAGCAGCCGGCGCTCGGCGGCGGTCAGGGGCCGGCGTTCGCCGTAGGCCCGCAGGAGCGCGCTGGCACGGGCCGCGTCATCGGCCCCCGTGGGCAGGTCGATGCACCAGTCGTTCAGGCACACCGCAAGGTCGAAGAGCCAGGTGTCGACCCCTGCGAAGTAGAAGTCGAAGATGCCCGTGAGCTCGGGACCGGCGGGCCCGGCCTCGAACATCACGTTGTCGCGAAAGAGATCGGCGTGCACCGGGCCCCGCGGCAGCGAGGCATAGGCGGCACTGGCCGCCACGTGGTTCTGGAAGGCCATCTCGCCTTGCAGCAGGGCCGACTGGCCGGCGTCGAGAAACGGCAGGATGACCGGCACGGTCTCGTTCCACCAGGCCAGGCCCCGCAGGTTCGGCTGCACGCGGTCGTAGTCGCGGGCGGCCAGGTGCATCCGCGCCAGCGCGTCGCCCACCCCCGCGCAGTGGACCTCGGTGGGGGCCAGTTCGCTGCGTCCGTGCAGGCGGTCGACCAGGGCCGCGGGCTTGCCGCAGAGGGTGTGCAGCAGGTCGCCGCGGGTATTGCCCTGGGGATCGGGCACCGGGATGCCGCGCTGCGCCAGATGCTTCATCAGGTACAGGTAGAAGGGCAGCTGCTCGGACGTCAGGCGCTCGAACAGCGTCAGCACCCACTGGCGGGTGTGCCCGTCCTGTTCGCTGGTGACGAAGTAGTTGGTGTTCTCGATGCCGCCCTGGATACCTTGCAGTTGAACCAGGTCACCCAGGCGCAGCTCGCGCAGGAATTCGCCCGCCGCGTCGGCGGAAACTTCGGTGAAGACGGCCATGGCGTGGAATCAGAAACGCAGCACGTTCCAGGAGCGCTGGCCGCCCGGATTGTCCAGGCCCTCGCGCGCGTCGCG